>NZ_JASJOR010000033.1:0-106074 GCF_030068545.1 Xanthocytophaga flava
GATTTGTTGGCTTTGGGGCAATCCTTCTTAAATTTGTTCAAAAGCGATGGGGGTAGTTTTTCTTCTTTTTCACACATTGATAACTACTACTGCTTCGCTTTTATTCATTTTGTCTAGCATTCAGGCCGCAGATACTTCTGAGTGACTATTTGTCCATCAAGTTCTGTCATAAGTGGGTGTTTTCAGTTTCCGTTTATGGGATATCCAGAAGCAATTTACTTCTTTTTGAGAAATCAGGACGTCAATACCAAAGATGCAGATAAAGTAGATCGTTCCAGATTCAAATTTGCTTTTTTATCAGGAATAAAGATTTCAAATATGGTTCCATGACTCGGTTGTGAAGTAATTTTCATCTCCCCTTTCAGGCTATCAACCAGATGTTTTACCAGGGCCAACCCAAAGCCATAGCCCTGCTCACCTTGTGTACCATTGGTCGAAACGCCTTCTCCCTCCAGAATGGATTGGACTTTATCCGCTGGCATGCCGATACCTGTATCCTGGACTGTAAAATGCAGCATATTCACTTCTGATCCTGATTTTACATTCAAACCTACACTTACGTTGCCTCCTGTTGGCGTAAATTTCATAGAGTTGGAAATTAAATTGCCAATGATCTGTAACAACTTGTTTTTAGGAAACGGAATGACTTCGGTCTCATGATGGGTAGTGACCACAAAGTTGATACCTTTATTAACTGCCTGTGGTGTATACAACTTTTCCAGTTTATCTTTTAAGGTAAGCTGATTAAATTGATGTGCTTCAACGCTTGCCTGATTTCTCCTTGCTGTTTCTGTACTCAATATTTCATTTGCCAGCTCCAGAATAGAATTTCCACTTTTATGAATTATTGAAATAAAATTCAGTACAGTTGCCAGTGTGTTTTTATCACCCTGTTCACAAATGATCCCAGCCAGCCCTATAATTCCCCCGATAGGTCCCCGAATGTCATGCGCTACCCGTAGTTTACTTTCGACAGCTTCATTCATAGTTGCCTGCAACGTATGAATGAGTTTATATGTCTGCAAACGGTTAACAATCTCACCTGCAATAATTTTTAGCATTTCTATTTTTTCAGGAGAGAGAGGTTTGGTTTCTTTATCCAATACACACAATGATCCAATATGGTTACCCATTGCTGTCTTCAGCGGAATCCCCAGGTAATACCGTAGTCCCAGTTCACCAGACACATATCCTTTATCTTTGAAACGATCATCAGCAGATAGATCTTTGATTTCGAGCTTTTCCTCTTCCAGCAAGGTATACTGACAGACAACCTCCTGACGAGGAAGTTGCTCAACTGCCAGCCCATGATTGGCAATAGTCCAGGAAGTATAACTATCAATCAGATTGATGAGTGAAATATGTGTACCTGCTACCTTGGCAGCCAAAGTTGTCAGTTCTTTAAACTGATTCTGAAGACTACTATAATCCAGATCCAATTCTGAAAGCTCAATGATTCTTTCCATTTCATTGGCGGGTACAGGAGGCTGTGCAGAGTGCATCATGTATAGCGGAGATTTTAGTGTGGATGAATGCTGAACACAGATTGCAGGCAGAATGTAGCTATTTGAATAGTAAATATACTACTAACCAGTTGTTTAGCTTTATAAGAAGTGCCCAATTTATTACAGAAGTATTGACATAACTACTTTATGTAGTTTTTTTGAGTTGCTGGAAAGTTAATCTGATAGGTTTAGTCCTGCAGACTTTTACTAAGGAACTTATTTTTGAAGCACGACACCACAATGGGAACATGATGTAAATAAAAATATCATACAGCATGATCATTATCTTTACTAATTTCAAAATACATTTAAGAAAACTTTTTATTTGTACAGGAAAAAAATCACTTAAAATGAAAATACCTATGTATCGTATCCTCTGTTTGTTAAGCATACTCTTTACTTCGGTAGCCTTTGCACAAAAGGCTGCTCCACAGGAAAAAAGACGACCCAATGTAATATTCATTCTCTCAGATGATCATGCCTATCAGGCCATTAGTGCCTATGGAAGCAAGCTAGCCCAGACGCCTAGCATTGATCGTATAGCCAGTCAGGGAGCCATTCTATATAACAATGTAGTGACCAATTCGATCTGTGGTCCAAGTCGAGCCGTTCTGTTGACAGGAAAACACAGCCATATAAACGGGTATAAACTCAATGAGAAACAGTTTGATGTCAACCAGCCTGTGTTCTCAGAGCAACTCCAGCAGAATGGTTATCAAACAGCATGGATCGGAAAGATGCACCTAGGTGCATTACCCAATGGTTTTGATTACCTGAATGTACTACCGGGGCAAGGCCAGTACTACAATCCGGATTTTATCAATTCAAAAAACGAAAAGGTAAAATATACTGGCTATGTAACAGATATTATTACACAGCTTTCAGAGGAATGGCTTAACAAACGGGATACAGTTAAACCGTTCTTCCTCGTAGTAGGCCATAAGGCTACACATCGTGAGTGGTTACCTGCTATCGAAGATCTGGGATATTATGACAATGTAAACTTTCCTTTGCCTCCAACCTTTTACGATGAGTATATAGGTCGTATTGCGGCACAAAAACAGGATATGACTATCGATAAAACCATGCGGTTAAAAGAGGATCTGAAGGTGCATGCAGACTATGACTCTGAAACGGGGTACAATCCCTATAATGGCTTCACCCCTGAACAGAAGACGGCCTTTTATAACTACTATGAAAAGAAGGTCAGCAAAGAGTTTGATGAGAAAAATCTGAGTGGCAAAGCCCTTGTAGAATGGAAATATCAACGCTACATGCAAGACTACCTGGCTACAGCCCGATCCCTGGACCGAAACATTGGAAAGCTACTCGACTATCTGGACCAACATGGTTTAGCAGAGAATACAGTAGTAATCTATGCCTCTGATCAGGGTTTTTATCTGGGCGAACATGGATGGTTTGACAAACGGTTTATTTATGAGCAATCGCTGAAAACCCCTTTTGTCATTCGTTATCCGGGTGTGATCAAACCAGGGACAAAAGTAGATGCAGTTGTATCTAATCTTGACTGGGCACCTACTCTGCTTAACGTGACAGGAACTTCTGTTCCAGCTCAGATGCAGGGACAATCTTTTCTACCTCTGTTAAAAGGACAAAAAACCTCTTGGAAGAGTGCAGCTTATTATCATTATTATGAATACCCCATGCCACACAATGTACCACCTCATTTTGGTATTCGTACTGAGCAATATACGTTAGCCAGATTCTATGGACCTGACAATGCCTGGGAACTGTATGATATTAAGAAAGACCCACAAAACCTGAATAACTTGTATGGGAAGAAGGGGTATGAAAAGATTATCTCAACGCTGAAAGCTCAACTCAAAAAAGAAATTGTTCAGGCCAAAGACAATGAAGCGTTAAAGATACTGGATGGAGATATTAATGAATGATTGAGGATTGGTTGCACTAGCTCGGACAGATACATTGAAAAGAAGATGGCATCGATCCGTATGGCAATATGGTGGACTACCAGAAACCGGAAAAAAATCGGGTAGAACCTGCGTCTTTTGTAAACACCTTTCGTCTATCCGGTAAAATACATTTAACCATGAACGAAAAGGTATCACTCATTACAGGAGCCAACTCAGGTATAGGCCTGGCTCTGACCAAAAAAATACTAACCGAGCAGGGAAAGGTCATTGCCCTGATCCGTTCTTCCTTTCCGACCGACGACTCGGTGCTCACTCAGGCCATCGCTCATGGAAGGATTACCATTTATCAGGCCAATCTGAGTGATTTTGCAAGCCTGAAAGCGGCCTTAAAGGCCATTAAGCAGCACAAACCTGCCCTGGACGTCATCTTCAACAATGCGGGCGTGAGTACAGCCACGCTCGAATTCTCCCCGCAAGGGCGCGAGCTGCAGTTTGAAGTAAACACCGTGGTACCCTATATTCTGCTGATGGAGCTGAAAGAATGCCTGTCGGCAAACGGAAGCAGGAAGGTGATCAATACCTCTTCAAATGCAGCCTTGTATGTAAAGAAGTTTCGGGTAGAGGAGCTGGATCGGCCCAACCACTTTAAGAAGCTCTTCGGACCGTATGCTGCCAGCAAGTTGGCACTTACGCTCTGGACCCGGGAGGTGGCTTCCTGGTTAAGCACAGAAGGAATCAGAATTGCCAGTGTAGACCCCGGTGGCAATCAAAGCAAAATGACGGCCAGCACCAGCATGCCGCTGGTGTTACGCTTGGTGGCAAAGTTCATGTTCTCTCCTGCCAGTACAGGTGCGCAACGTTTGCAGGATGCCGCACGCCAGCTGTCAGATGCTGAAACAGGTGCCTTTTTCATAAAAGGCAAGCCAGCCTCCTATCGCTTTCAGGAACAGGGAAATGCGCTGCTGAGTAAGCTTCATGCCATTTATAGGCAGGAGTATTTGTAATTAAGTACTTAACCATAAATAGTTTATATTAAAAAAGTATCTTTGTCCTTATGGGACGGGTCAATACACCACAACTCAATAAATTACAACGAGAAGAACTAGAGTTATTATTTAACACTAGTTCCAATGCCTCTTTTCGGAGAAGATGTCAATTAATTCTGCTCAAAGCTCAAGGACGAGATTGAAAAGATGTAGGGCAAATTGTAGGGATGAGTCATATCAGTGTGAATAGCTGGTTAAAACGTTATAAAAAAGAGGGTATCACAGGATTGCAAATTAAGGAAGGACGAGGTCGTAAATCTCTGATTGATAAAGAAACAGACCAGGAAGCAATCTTAACCATTGTTCAAGGGGAACGTCAACGTTTACAAATAGCCAAAGCCGAATGGGAAGCACTTAGTGGAAAAACAGTGAGCAAAACTACTTTTCGCCGTTTTTTAAAAGCATTGGCGGAACCTACAAGCGTATCCGAAAACGATGCAAGCAAACCGTAGATCCAGACTTGTATGCCTGTAAAAAAGCCTATCTGACAGAATTGGAAAAACTCTCTGAACAAAAAATGATTGATCTTTACTATGGGGATGAATCCAGTGTGAGTAGTGAGGGATATGTACCGTATGGTTGGCAATTCAAAGAGGAAAAAGTGAGTGTGCCTAGCTGTAAAGGATATAAAATCAATCTTTTTGGTTTGATCACACGTGATAATCAATGGCAATGGGCAACTACAGAGAAAACCATAGATAGCCACTTTATTATTGAGCAACTCGATCGATTTTCATTCTCTTTGGCCAAGGAAACCTTTCTAGTTTTAGATAATGCACGTATTCATAGTTGTCAGTTGGTCAAAGAGCAACTCAAGCAAAGAGCAACTCAAGGTGTGGCAAAGCAGAGGTTTATTTATTTTCTTTTTACCTCCTTATTGCCCTCAGTTAAATCTAGCGGAAATCGTGTGGAGAAAATTGAAAACCCAATGGATAAAGCCAAATGATTACAGGCACAAAGACTCACTTTTTTATGCAGTAAATCGATGTATGACCAACATTGGAAAGGAGCTTAAAATACAGTTTTCTCCTTTTAATATAAACTAATTGTGTACAACTACTTAAATACAATTCTACTATACTTATTCGATTATTATTGATTCAGTACTCATATTGAAACCAAAAGGAAAAGAACTCGCCAATTTGTTCAACTACTGGCGAGTTCTCTTTTTGAGTAGCATCGGAAAGCCAGAGTACTGGATGTGAAAGGTTGTGTCTGTTAATAGGTAATTCCTGCCATCCTTTTTTATAGTTGCTACCAATTTTATAGTTGCTACCAATCGGCAATGGTTATCGTATTAAAGATCTGTGGTTTATATTTGCCTCTTCCTAAGAGGTAAGCGTCCAAGCCAAGCCATAGTTGTTAGTTAGCCTAAATATAATATTCTGGTTGTGGTTAAGAAAGATTGTCTAGCTCGGATGCATACGCTTAACTTACTATATTTACCTGGCTTTGATCTTTAGTTATAGATACCTCAGGTCGTTGCAAATGGGTTCAAATCCTCAATTTTTATGTACCGTTCTATAATCCTGTTATTCGTGAGTGGTTTCGTCGGAGTCTGTGTAAATGCACAACTGCCTTCTCCAGCACAAGTACGACCACGTATTGTAATTACAGCCGATCCCGAACTGGATGACAATAACTCTCTTATTCGCCTTCTACTATATAGTAGTGACCTGCAAATTGAAGGTCTTATTTATGCAAGCAGTGGATATCATTGGAAAGGTGATGGCAAGGGAACAAAATGGTTCGTACCTGGAAGAGAATATACGCGTTTTGGTTTGAATCTATGCCCCTGTGAATCGTGGCGATGGGCTGATAATGAACGATTTATTCATGAGGCTGTTGATGCGTATGAGAAAGTATATCCAAACCTGAAAGTGCATAACCCCAATTATCCGATCCCATTGGAATTAAAGGCAAAAATCAGGTATGGAAATATTGAGTTTGACGGAGATATTTCCAAAGATTCTCCTGGTTCTGATCTGATTAAATCGTTGATACTGGATGATAAGCCTGGACAACTGTTTATTACAGCCTGGGGTGGACAAAGTACCATCGCGCGAGCACTCAAATCCATTCAGGAGCAATACGAGTATACAACTGAATGGGATGCAATCCGAAAGAAGATTTTCAAAAAGGTAGTGCTGCTTCCTTCAGGTGACCAGGACGATACCTATGCACTTTATATCAAACCTAACTGGCCTGGCATTGAATATAGGCAGTTTAGAAGTGGTCCTAATTATGGCTATGGCGCGCAGTTGGGAGCTAAGAAAGAAAATGCACTCTACATGACTTCCGCCTGGATGAAGGAAAATGTATCTGCTCGTGGACTCTTTGGTGCGTTGTATAGGGTTTGGGGAGATGGGAAACAGATGGTTAAAGATGATAAGCTGGATTATTTTGGTGTAGCAGGTCATACTAACGAACAACTAAAGAAAATGGGATATGTTGTATGGATGCCTGTTCAGGAAAAAGGGTCATGGCTAGGTGAAGGAGATACTTTTACATTTATGAATATGCTGGCGAATGGGCTTCGTGCCTATGAGTTAGGTTCGTACGGTGGCTGGAGTGGACGTCAGGCTACTGAAGAGGAGTTAAAGAACTCTTCCTTTCCGGTTGCGGATACATCTGCTCAAGTTATGGCAACAATGCTTGGGACTCTATCTGACCAGTCTGGTAAAAGTCTGAATGGAGCGAGCTACCCGAATTTCTTCCCTGCAGCTCAGCAGGATTTTGCAGCACGTCTTAAGTGGTCAATAACACCGAAATATACCAATGCAAATCATGAACCTGTTGTCAAGATTGAAGGACCTCTTACTATATTGGCCGGAGCAGGGGAAAAAATAAGACTAAATGGTGCAGTTTCTGATCCAGATGGAAATGTTGTTTCTATCAAATGGTGGCAGTTTCAGGTAGGAAGTTATCCCAATTCTGTTGCCATTTCTAATCCAGCATCACAACAAATTGAAGTGACAATTCCTAAAGATGCCATTCCCGGACAAACCATCCATCTGATCTTTGAAGCAACAGACAACGGTACTCCTGCTCTGACAAGATATCAGCGGGTAATTATTATAGTAAGGAATAAGTAAAGAGCAATAGCTCGTAGGAAAATAGAGATTGGGTGAACTGATTAAGGTCAAAACGTTTACTGAGGATGGTTACCAATCACGAAGACTCTACTTATTGCGGTGGTACCACTCCAATGCTTTTACACTGCTGCCACACATCTGCATACTACACCATTTTCGTTTGCCATTTTTGGTAGTGTCTATGAATAACCAACCACATTTCGGACAACTTTTCAGTTTCTCTGATTCATTTTTTAGCAATAACTCATAGGCGTCATATACAATAGGTGCCAATAGTATTCTGAAATCTGCTTTTGGAAATTTCCATTCTCTCTTTATCACATCTGGATATGATTCTAGAACTATATAAGGCATATAGTTCTGCAACATTGTATTCAGAAAAGACACATGTGAAGAACTGATCTTTTTGTGGTTGCTTCTACGTGACAGCAGAGTGTATAATGCTTGTCTGAATGCTTTCACTTCTTTGAGAAACAAGTTGGCCTCATCCGTTTCTGCTCTTGCAGATAATCTTTTATACTCTTTCTTCTCAATAATATCCGTTCGTAAGCACCAGTGAACAAGATCATTCAGGGTCTCTACATAATCTTTCTTTGACTCTTCTGTCCAGGTGCTTACAGTGTTTACAAAGTCAAGACAGAGCCTTCCACCACAAAGAATTATTTCATCTGTTAAATTATTTTTTACCATCTATTTTTATTTGAGTAGTAAAGTTATAATTTTACCATCTAAGATTATTTTAAGAGTAAAGTTAATGAAATAGAAATGTCTAATATGCTATTGATCAGAAATATTTTGTGGTTGATCTATTTTATCTTGTCCAACTATCTTTTATGTCTACAAACAGTGATTCTTTACATAAAGGTAAAAAGCTGAGTAGTATAGAGTGCCCTTCCAATCTGGGATTGGCGAGATCTTCCTATGCCAGAGAGCCAGCGGTAAGGAGGCTTCCGGAATGGTTAAAGAAATGGGGCATTCATGCTGCTATTCATCCAGATAAAACTCTCAGAGTTGAGACTCCGGAATATGAAACCATACTTGATCCTGTAACAAATGTGCTTAACGCCGATAAGATCATTAGTTATGCCATCAAACAAAGCGAGGTAATGGCAAATGAGATAGACTCCGAATCTTTTCAGCTTATATTGGGCGGCGACTGTAGCCTGCTGATTGTCAGTGCTATTTCCTTTAAGAAAAAGGGTAGCTTTGGGCTGTTTTATCTGGATGGGCATACAGACTATAGTACACCTGCCCAGTCACAATCACATGCTGCTGCTGGAATGGATCTGGCCATTGTATGTGGCATTGGACATCCAAAACTTACCAATATTTTCAATCTGCGTCCTTATATAGAGGAAAAGAATGTCTTTTGTGTATGTAACAGAGAGCATGATATAGAGGATGAAAAGCTTATTACTAACTCACAGATACACTATGTCCCCTTGGGACGGTTAAGAAAAACAGGTATACGACAAACTATTGTGCAGTTTATTGAAATGATAGAAACAAATAAGCTGGATGGCTTTTATATACACTTTGATGTAGATGTGTTGAATGATAACATAATGCCAGCTGTTGATAGTCGGCAGGCAGATGGACTCTCATTCCGGGAACTACAGCAATTGCTACTGCCTTTACTGACAAGTCCCAAAATGTATGGTATGCAAATTACCATTCTTGATCCTGATCCTGACCCGGGTGCACAGTACACAAAGGCATTTATAAGTAATATCTCTCCCCTTATTCTTAAAGTAAAGCAATGAAGACACTATGTATAAATATGGCTATATCAGGCTTTCTGCTATTGTTGAATTGTGTGATTTGTCTGGGACAAAAGAATGATGCTACCTATACCTACTTTAACCTGCCAGCACCTAAAGATATCCCTATTGTATTTGCCAGTGGTATTATCTCCACTCAGCACAACGAGTATAATAGTACTTTTTCACCAGATGGCAATGCTTTTTTATATACAATTGCCAACAACACCTTTTATAATAGGTTCTATACAATTTTCATCTGTAGGAAAGTAAAAGAAAAATGGTCTTCTCCGGAAATTGCTTCTTTTTCAGGGCAATATAGCGATGCTGATCCGTTCTTTACTCCTGATGGCAAAGGAGTTTATTTTATCTCAACACGACCTGTTACAGGAAAAACTGTTAGAACCGATTTTGATATCTGGTATGTTGGCTATCAGAACGGAACCTTTGGCGAACCTCAACATCTGGATAATCAGATTAACTCATCCAATGATGAATTATATCCCTCTGTTTCTGCAAGAGGAAACCTGTATTTCGCTACTAAAAATGAAAACACTGGCTATGATCTGATGATTGCTCGTTATGAGGATGGGCAGTTCCGAAAACCAGTAGGAGTAAGTGATTCAATCAATACAGACAAAACAGAATTTGATGCTTTTGTTGCACCTGATGAGTCCTATATTATCTATACTTCTATGGGAGGTAAGGATAATATAGGAAGTGGAGATCTGTATATTAGTTTTCGTAAAGGTAACTATTGGACAACTGGTAAAAGCCTCGGAAATAAGCTGAATTCTGTACATATGGATCAATGCCCTATGGTCTCTCCTGATGGGAAATTTTTATTTTTTACCAGTTTCAGAGATTCGCAACCCTATCACTTTAAGAAGCCGGTTTCAACTACTGCCTATCTGAAAATCCTTGATTCTCCTTTAAACGGCCTTGGAAATATATTCTGGGTGGACTTGCATAATATTATAGATAACCTGTAAAAAGGATGGGATGATTACCTATAAGGTAATTTGTACTTTGTTCGTTACTTTTGCTGTATATTTCATTTTTATAGTTATATGAGTAGCAAAAACGAAGGTAACCAGTAAGATAAGATCTTCAAAGAGAACCTGGAATCTGTTACTCTGGCACTCATTGAAAAAGTACTTCACATACAGGTGTCTTCTTATGAACGCCTTCCACAGGAACTACAACGTACAGTAGAAAGAAGGCCTGATCAACTCCTGAAAATTACAGACAAACAAGGCTATACTTTCTTGTTGCAGCTTGAATTCCAACTGGTAGATGAAGAGGGTATGGTGTATCGGATGTTGGAATACAGAGGTATGCTCTCCCGAAAATATGAACTGTCAGTAAAACAGTATGTGATCTTTCTTTCCGATCAGCAACCCAAGATGCAGACCCGTATTGAAGAACCCGATCTGTCTTATGCGTTTCGGTTAGTCCAATTTTCTACTATTGACTATGAGTTGTTTCTCTCTTCCGAGAAAGGAGATGAAGTGGTGTTTGCTATATTGGGTAAGTTTGGTAATACCCATCCGGAAGAGGCAGTTGCCCGGATTGTAGAGCGAATAAACCAGACTTCAGTTTCTAAAAGTGAACTACAACGTCACTTGCAACAATTACGTATATTAGCTAACTTGCGTAAACTAACGCCTTTTATAGAAATCATGATTGACTCGATTACTCCATACATCAAAAAAGACGACGATTTCCTTTTTAGAGAAGGGAAGATAGAAGGAATGGAACAAAAAACACGAGAAACTATTCTGAAATTGCTGAAAGATGGGGTGTTGACCACTCAGCAACTGGCTTCTTATTTTGATGTGACCGAAGAGTTTGTAGAAGAGTTGCGGAAGAGTCTTTCTCAATAAGCGGGTTTTATCATCAGAAAGATACCTGGTCTGGACATTCGTTCAGACCTTTTTTGTTGTAAAGGGATACATAACTGAAGTACTGAAAGAAGATTGGACTTTGGGTGAGCCATTTGAAACTCTACGCCAAAGTCAAATCTGAAGTCAAATCAAATAATGAAGATCTTCTTAACTCATCTTGTTTGGTAGTTAGGGTAACGGGAAAAATACTGAAGATAGCTCACACATTACTTATATATAGGTCTTTCCGTCTTCATATAGAAGATATAATAATAATATCCTTTGTGAGAACTGATAAAATAGTCCGGATTTAAAAAGGCTTACAGTCTACTATACCGCGAGAAGTAGTAATGATGCTGGAACAGATAGAGAAGTAGGCAAAAGAATATAACTTGCCTGTGTCAGACAGAGAATAAGCTGTCTGCATGATTACTGCTAAATAATTCATTGTTTTTTGTTAATTTATCTTTACCAATAAGGTCAGGACGTAGCACTGTTTCCGGGTGGTCAGAAAGTTGCTGGAAGTTCTGCGAGCCTGTTCTCTCCCTTCCTCTATATAAATTAACTAATTAATCGGTGGTGCTTAATTAGTAAGATGATGCAAATGTAGAGACTAATTTTTGATTTCCAAATTATATCTCTACTTTTTCTGTAGAGATTTAGAAAAAAATTTTTGATGTAAAAAGGAAGTGTTTTTAATAGGATATATAAGTGAAAATAGATAATGTTTAGTTTATTTTAATTTGTAATTATTTGATTGTCAATTGTTTTTGTAAATAATGTGTACTTTTAGTGTAGATGATTTCTAGTGGGATACATACTTGTAAAAAAGTAGTATATTACATATATCCTTATTAAATTATGGTATCTCTATAAAAAAAGTAGAGAATTGTTTGGATTTGTTTCTAGCGGCTTTAACTTTGTATCACAAATTTGTTAATCGTCAACTACTATCAGCTAGTAATGACTATAGATCCAATGTATGAAAAATAGCCATACAGCGCTTCCAATGACTTGTTGATCCATTCTTAGAGAGATTTTATCTCTCCGACAAGTAATATACACGAAAAAAATATCGGGCTGCTTCTTACACTATTTGAAGTATTTTCTGCTCTTCAGGAGATGCTGCATATAGTTGTTGGGTTTGTATTGACTATAGAATCAGTTCGATTCAGAAAACAACAGAATTACTTTCGCTGAAAAGGAGAGGTTATATACTTAAAAAACAACATCTTATGGAGTCTATTTACAGCGATACCTAGAAATGATACTTACAATACTTTAAAGAGATCGTGCTCTCATTAAAGAAATATATTATACAAAATTTCCCATGATACAAAGAAACTGGTAAGACGCGAATCTTACCAGCCTGAGCGAAGATCAGTATCGTAACGCCAATCACTCACTGATCCTCTGTTGGTTTTGGTCATGGGATACCCCTTAACCTTATAAACCGCTTAAAGATATGAAAACTTTTACAAGTAGTTTTCTGTGCGAAAAGCTATTTTCTAAAATTACACCCTCTCTTTTTATTGTCACCCTGCTAGGTGCCAATACTCTTCATGCCGAACCTAGTAGATCTGGCTCTTCTTTTTCTGTGAAAGCTTCTGCTTATCAAGCAGTTCCTATTGAAGGAAAAGTTACAGATGAAAAGGGCAACGGCCTTCCAGGTATCACCATCCTTGTTAAGGGTACTACCAGTGGTACAACTACTGATGCAGATGGTAAGTTTGCGCTTGCTGTGCCAGATGAGAATGCTGTATTGGTTCTATCCTATATTGGATATAGAACAAAAGAAGTGTCTGTGGGCAAGCAGAAAAACTTGTCTATTGCACTGGAACCCGATACCAAACAACTTAGTGAGATTGTCATTGTGGGGTATGGTACTCAGGAACGTAAAAATCTGATTGGCTCTGTAACCAAGGTAAACCCGGCCGAAACCAAGAGTATCCCCACGGGTAGTTTTGATGCCCAGTTGCAGGGACAAGCTGCTGGTTTGCAGATTAACTCCAACACAGGCGTGCCTGGTGATGGAATCTTTATACGAGTACGGGGTACTACTTCCATTAATGCAGGCAACGATCCGTTATATGTGGTGGATGGAGTATTTATAAACAATACCAGTTTGCAAACGGTCAATACCGGAGGTAGAGCTACTTCGCCTATTGCCGATATCAACCCTGCCGATATCGAAAGTATTGAAGTTTTGAAAGACGCCTCTGCTACCGCTATTTATGGTTCTCGTGGGGCTAATGGTGTTGTCATTGTAACAACCAAACGCGGGAATTACAATGCAAAGCCACAATTGAACTTCAACCACTCACAGGGTTGGGCCTGGGCTCCTGAAAACAGATTATGGAAACTGACTACAGGTCCTCAGCATGCCGAACTGATCAATGAATACTGGATTAATTCAGGTATCGATAATCCTGCACTAAAGCAAACATATGAAAATCGTCCTTTCCGGCCTAAGTCAGAAGGTGGACGAGGTTTGCCAGAAGAACAAAACACCTACGACCGACTACATGAACTTTTCCGTACAGGACGTGTCGCAAACTATGATCTGTCTTTAAACGGAGGCTCAAAAGCCACAAAATATTATATAGGAGGTGGTTATACCCGCCAAGAAGCGAACATTAAACCCATCTATTTTGAAAGAGCCAGTTTTAAAGTAAATCTGGATCAGCAGATCAATGATAAAGTCCAGATTGGAGTGAGCAATACCCTTTCACGTTCATTCCGGAATCAGGCACGTGCAGGAGATGGTCCTCAGGGTGGATTGCTTCAATCGGCATTACATACCCCTACATATCTGCCTGAATACAACGAAGATGGTACACCTGCCAGATGGGCTGGATTTGATAACCTGAAAGTATTGCTGGATAATTATGATGTAAATACTGTCAGCTTACGTTACATTGGCAATTTGTATGCAGATATAGAACTTCTGCCTGGACTAAAGTTGCACAGCAGCTTTGGTATTGACTATAATCACTATGATGAGTCTGAATACTGGAACGACAAAACACAGTTAGGGGCTTCTCCAACCAATGGCCTGGCTACTTCGTCCCTGACACAAAACAGTACGTGGCTTAATGAGCAAACTCTTTCCTACCGGAAATCCTTTGGTACACAACATACCTTTGGAGCCTTTATCGGAAATTCACTGCAGAGCAATGTGCAAAACAATACGGCCGCTCAGGGTAGCGGCTTTCCAAGCAACTCGTATAAACAGATTTCTTCAGCTTCTACACGTACTTCATCACAAAGCTGGACAAAAAGTACACTGGCCTCCTTCTTTGGGCGGGTAGATTACAACTATGCCAGTAAATACTTTATCGAATTGAGTGTACGTGCTGACGGTTCTTCCCGCTTTGGGGCCAATAACCGTTGGGGATATTTCCCTGCAATTGGAGCAGCTTGGAGAATCAAAGAAGAAAGTTTCCTGAAGGATATTGAGTTTATCAGCGATCTGAAATTGCGTGGGAGCTATGGCATTACTGGTAACCAAAACGGCATCAGCAACTTTGCTGCAAGAGGCCTATGGTCAGGGGAAGGTGGGTATCCGGATAACACTACAGGTGGAGATCTGGCCGGAACTGCCCCTCAACAGTTAGGAAATCCAAACCTGAGATGGGAAAAAACACGTCAGTTCAATGCCGGTCTGGATTTGGGCTTACTGAATGGACGTATTGGAGTAGAATTCAATGTGTACTCCAAGTATACAACGGATGTGTTACTGGAAGAGCCTGTTCGTGCTATTACGGGCTTTAACTCCTACTACAGTAATATCGGTGAAATCAGCAATAAGGGATATGAACTGGCAATTACCAGTGAAAACATTCGCAAAGGAGATTTCAGCTGGAGAACTTCCTTTAATATATCCGGAAACGTAAATAAGATTGAAAAACTGCCTGTACCAATCAATATGTATAACCGTAACTGGGTACGTATGGAACAAGGACATTCTATGTATTCTTTCTGGCTTTACAAACAGGAATATGTAGATACACAAACAGGACAAGCTGTATTTCAAGATGTAAACACGGATGGTAGTATCACCGCATCTGATCGTCAGATTATAGGAAATGCAGTACCTAAGTTTTTCGGAGGATTATCTAATACTATTACCTACAAAGGATTTGATGCAGGAATTATCTTCTCCTATCAATATGGGAATAAGGTATTCAATCTGAACCGTTTCTTTGGTGAAGGCGGTGGAACCCGTGATGCAAACCGGGTATTGTTTGCCAGTCAGCTAAAACGCTGGCAGAAGCCGGGTGATGTAACAGATGTGCCACGTCTGACCAGTGTAGGCAATAACTATAAGCTGGAACAAAACAGCCGCTTTCTGGAAGATGGTTCGTTCCTGAAGCTTTCTACAGTTACATTAGGATATACACTGCCTAAAGAATTGACAACCCGTGTCAGAATTGAGAAACTGAGATTCTATGTAACTGGTAGTAACCTGTTTATCGTCACAAAATACACAGGTGCTGATCCGGAATCTAATGTTACCAGCAGCCAGACTGTGCAAGGTCTCGACTTAGGAACTCCTCCTCAGCCACGTTCTATCCAGGTAGGAGTAAATGTTACGCTATAAACCTTAATTCTTGTTGCAAAACAGTAATTACCTATGAAGATTAACCATACCTTTCGATATATTCTGCTCATCGCATTCTCTCTGTCATTGAATAGTTGCAAGGATTTTCTGGATGTGCAGCCTCAAAGTTCTGTTTCAGACGATCAGACCATTGTAGATGAAGCTTCTGCCAAAACTGCCACACGGGGTATGTACCGTCAACTGGCCAGTGATAGTTATTATGGCTCACTCTTTCAATCTATTGGATACCTGTCTGGTGATAATATTGTTTGGACAGGTTCGCAATCCATTATCCAGGATTTTATTAACCATGATGTGAAATCTGATAATGGAAACATTGCCACTGTGTGGTCCGGAATTTATGAAACCATTAACCGGGCCAATCATATTATTGCCAAAGTACCTCTTGTAACGGATGATTCTTTTACAGAAGCAGAACGAAATGCTTTGTTGGGAGAGGCGTATTTTGTGAGAGGGCTATGCTATTTTGATCTCGCCAGAACCTGGGGTGGTGTACAGATCGTATTAACGCCTACTGTTTCAGCTACAGATAAAAATGGGATCAAACGTAGTTCCCTTGCTGACACCTATGCACAGGTATTGGCTGACCTTACTAAGGCAGAAACACTGCTGACCAATACTACCAACCGTTACCGGGCTACACAAAAGACAGCCAGAGCATTACTGGCACGTTATTACCTCTACCAGGAAAATTGGGCTCAGGCAGAAGCGTATGCTGATAAAGTAATAGGGGATACCGATTACGAACTGGTTAAGCCTTATAGTGCATTTTTCAGCAACCAGGCTGTGGCTACAAAAGAGTCTGTTTTTGAACTAGCTTATAGCTCGACCTATACCAATGGCCATCGTACCTACTGGCAGCCGCCTGCCAATGGAGGAACACGTCAATGGGCGCCCAATACTACCTTTATCTCTTTGGTAAGTGATGAAAATGTGGGAGGAAACCGCAGTGCTCTGATTGCCAAAACCACTGCTGGACTATGGTATGGCAATATGTATTACCGAAGTCCTGCCACAGATCCTGCATTTGTGATTCGTATTGCTGAATTATATCTAATCCGTTCAGAGGCGCGTGCCCATCAGGATAAATTAGCGGATGCTCTGGATGATCTGAACGCTATTCGTGACCGGGCAGGTCTTTCGGATAGCCCTGCTCAGACACAGGAGGAAATTCTGCTGGCGATTGAGAACGAACGTCGTCTGGAGTTTGCCTTTGAACCACATCGTTGGTTTGATCTGGTACGTACCCATCGGGTTGAAGCGGTGTTGGGGGTAACTAATACCAATAAATATGTACTCCCTATTCCTATCACGGAAGTTACAGTAGATGAATCCCTGGAGCAGAATACAGGGTATTGATTCTGCCTGTTTTTATCTAATGTCAAGACTTTAAAATTGATAGATTATGTCAGTCATAAACGTAACCTACCTGTCTCCTGATTTAGAGACAGACACATCCTGGACAAAAGCAGAGAAAGTTCTGTTCCGTTTCTTTTTCATTTACTTCTTTTTGCAGATAGTACCATTGGACTGGAAATTTTACAGAGACTTATTTGCTGTCAACTGGTTTGATCTACACTATCGGGATATATTTTATCTGTCCCGGTATACACCCCGTTTGTTTGCTGATAGTCCTAGTTTTGCGGATTGGGGTGTCATAGCGCTGGTGGCCTTGGCCGGAACGCTGGTATGGGGTTTTCTGGATACCAAACGTGAAGAGTATACTAGTTGGCAATATGCATTGCGGGTATTGTTGCGCTACCGGCTGGCAGCAGGTGTGATAGGCTACGGCTTTATCAAACTGTTTCCTTTGCAATCTCCTTACCCTTCACTAAGTAATCTGAATACCTACTATGGTGATTTCACAGACTGGAAACTGTTTTCGCTGAGTCTGGGAATTGTTCCATCCTATGAATCCTTTCTGGGAGGAGTGGAGATTCTGGCTGGGTTGTTATTGCTTAACAGAAAAACGACTACGGTTGCTACACTGATTATTTTACCATTCACAGGAAACGTTTTTATGTCCAATCTGGCATATTCAGGTGGTGAATATGTATATAGCTTCTTTCTGATTACCATTGCGTTATTTCTGTTATCGTTTGATATCAAGCGATTATTTACCCTACTCACTCTTGAAAAACCAACTTTTCCCAATCGTTACCACCCTGTTTTTGAAGGCAAGTGGAAAGTCATACGGATAGTTCTAAAGAGTGCATTCATTTTTCTGTTTGTATTTCTGTATGGATTTAAGAGTTATGCCGGATATCAGACAGGGTCATATCAGTATCCACAGAAAGCAGGTTTGTCACATGCCAGTGGTTTATACAATGTACGTACATTCCGGATCAACAGTAAAGAGCTTCCGTATTCTAAAAAAGATCCGGTTCGGTGGCAGGATGTGGTATTTGAGAAATGGGCTACTATCAGTGTTCGTCTTAACCAGCCTGTGTCCTTAGCACCTGAGAAAAGAACTGAAGAGTTGTATGAAAAGGACGAAGATCGTCAGTATGAGCTGGCAGGAACGACTGGCAGGACATACTATAGCTATCAGCTGGATACTACTCAGCATCTGCTGTATCTCAAAAACCGCAACAAAGACAAGCCTAATGACACGCTGATCCTTCACTATAGCAGACCTGATAGTACACAAATTATTTTGTCAGGTTTGACTCAGAGCAAGGATACACTCTATGTAGTGCTGGACAAGATTCAGAAAAAATACCTGCTGGAAGAGGTGCAACGCCAGGGAAGACAAAAGGCTTTGAAGTTATAAGAGGTGGTCTAGATTATTATTAAAGAAGCGAAAAGGGCAAAAGTTACGGGCTGAAAAATGGGTGAAATCGCAGCACATGTTTTTAGTTCTTCAAGAACTTAATTAAAACCTGACTTTGAAGCCTTTAATAATAGTCTGAGACTATCTCCTAAACAATCCTTTGACTAATGTAGCTACTTTAAAATACGTAAAAACATGTCTAAAACGGAAACTGTTCACGAAAATGTTGTTCTGGATACTTCTTCTCCGACAGAGGTAAATTCGGGCTTGAATACTATTTCCAACTGGAAGGAGTATCAAAAAATTGCTTTTCGTATTGCCTTCATCTTTTTTGTCAGCATTTCCATTCCAAACAATGCGGAGTGGTATGACCATGTGATTCATATTGATTGGACCAATTTGCATTATCGGGACTTGTATGACATAGCCCGCTTTGGTTCAGGGATCAATTTCTTTGGAAACAAAATTTTTGGAAGCCAGCTCAACGGCTATGCCAACTGGGTTATCACACTACTGGTCTCAATTGGGGTAGGTGCTATCTGGACAGTGGTAGACCGATACAGAAAGCCACAGCCAAAAGAATATAATAATCTGTATTACTGGCTTCGTGCCATTGTACGATACCGGGCAGGTATTGGTATCATTGGATTTGGTTTTACCAAATTGCTTCCTGTTCAGATGCCTTATCCATCTGTGGGGCTACTGAATACAAATTTTGGTGACCTTACAGCACAAAAAATCTACTGGCTTTCTATCGGGATTGTTCCCTGGTATCAGGTGTTTGCAGGGGTAGTAGAAGTGTTGGCGGGAGCATTGTTGTTTTTCAGAGGAACTACCACCTTCGGCGCTATCCTGTTATTTGGTGCATTGGGAGATATTGTGTTTGTGAACTTTGCTTATGATGGAGGGGTGCATGTGTATAGTTCCTATTTCGTTCTTCTGTCAGGCTTCTTGTTAGTTCAGGATATTCCAAGACTCTATAACCTACTGATTTTGGAGCGGCTCACTATCCCTGTCAATTATTATCCATCATTTTCTCAAAAATGGCAGAAGTATACCCGGGCTGCAATAAAAGTAGGGGTATTTTATGTGTTTCTGATTTTGTTGTTCTATCTGCAATATGTAAACTTCAAATACGATCCGTATAAACAACCTTCAACCAAAGGTGTAACAGCTCTTCGCGGTTTGTACAATGTAACGGAATTTAAAGTAAATAATCAAACTATTCCATATTCTCCTCTGGACACAGTACGCTGGCAACAGGCTACTTTTGAAAATTGGACAACATTGACCTTCAGAGTAAATAAGCCAACAGCACTGGATTTATCCAATGGTGGAGGTGATCCCCAACGAGACATTAACCGCACGTTTGAACTGACAGGTGTAGGTGGAGGACAACACGCGTTTCATTATTATGCAGATACGGTAGATCATGTGCTTTACCTTCAGGATAAATACAAAGCTATTCCGGATCGACGCAATCGGGTTGCAGGGGTCGGTGGTGATGGTGGAACGGAGAAAAATCTGAATGGAGGAATAGATAAGCCATTGACAGAAGGTGCTTCAACAGAAAAAGCTTCTCTGGACCCCAACTGGATAAGTCCCGAAGCTTGGAAGCATATTGGCGATGAAGTAAAAATGATTGATCCCAAAGCTGCTTCTACTCGTAGAGATCGGGAATTTGCAACCGCAAAGAAAAACGAGAAACGTAACCGGATGATTCTCCATTACGAGACTACAGATGGGAATCGGGTAATTCTGAAAGGAATCGATCAGCATAAAGACTCAATTTATGTGGTACTGGATAAGGTAAACCGATCCTATGCCTTACCTTCCAGTACACTAGAAGCTGGAAAGTATAAGTAATTTCAATATCCAGTAAGATACATCTTCATAGGAGGATAAATGAGGGACTTGAATCAACGGATTTAGTCAACATAATCGGACTTTCTGTTTCTTTTGGAGATAGAAAGTCTACTTTCTTTTTTAGGGTTTCTTAGCAATCTGCAGTTGTGAGTAAGTATACATATATTGTTTTTGTAGCCTCTCTTTGTTTAGGGCTGGTGCACTGGGCATGTAGCAGACCGGGTGTACAGACAGCAGCACATACGGCTGTTAATACAGAAAGGGCCAAAGATTCTGTTACAATGGATTCCGTTCACTGGCCAGAAAGCTTTTCTCTGGGGCATGTGGCCACCGAGGCTGAGATACAAGCATGGGATATCGATGTGCGTCCTGATGGAAAAGGCCTGCCTGCCGGATCAGGGAATTTCGTAGATGGACAGCAATTATATACTGCAAAATGTGCCGTCTGCCATGGAAAAACAGGCAAGGAAGGCCCAAACAATCAACTGGTTGGAGGTACAGACGTGAAAGAAAAAACCATTGGTAACTATTGGCCTTATTCTACTACCCTGTTTGATTATATACGTCGGGCTATGCCATTTAATCAGCCTGGTTCCTTATCAGATAAAGAAGTGTATAGTTTGACAGCCTTTTTGCTGGCAGCCAATCGGATCATTGACTCAACAACTGTACTCAACGCCGAAACATTACCCAAAATTCAAATGCCTGCTCAGAAATACTTCGTGCCTGATGACCGTAAGGGAGGAGCCGAAGTGCGATAGATTCTTATTTTCCTGGCATTAAAAACTCTATGAATAGACCCTATGGATGACAAATCATCAGATAAATCACTATTCTCCCAAAAAATCAAACGCCGTTCGCTGCTTGGGGGAGCGGCAACAGCTGCTGTAGTGTTTGTTCAGACTGCCTTTGGAAAAACAATTCAAAAGGCCATTCCGGAATCCGTTTTTAAGCCTGAAGATGATCCTACCAAACAACTGGGGCCTTTCCCCAGCGAGCTAGGTGGACGATCTGCTTTTGAGAAGCCTGTTCGTAAACCATCCGATATTTCGTCCCGGTCCCCATTGCAGGATTTCTATGGGACTATTACGCCCTCTGACCTTCACTTTGAAAGACATCATGCCGGCATTCCAACCATCGATCCGGGCAAACACAAACTGCTTATTCATGGTATGGTAGAGAAGCCACTTGTCTTCACTGTGGCTGATCTGAAGCGTTTTCCATCCATATCACGGATTGCCTTTCTGGAGTGTTCCGGAAATTTCCGCACTGGAAAAGAGACTATGACTCCACAGGAGATCTGTGGATTAACCAGCCAGAGTGAATGGACAGGTGTAAAGCTTTCAACATTATTCAGAGAAGTGGGTGTAAAGCCCGGAGCGACTTGGTTTCTGGCCGAAGGTTCAGACGCCGCTGTAATGACACGTAGCGTTCCTGTCAAAAAAGGGTGGGATGACGCTATTATTGCCTATGCACAGAATGGGGAAGCATTGCGACCAGAACAAGGCTATCCGATTCGCTTATTTTTGCCAGGATGGGAGGGCAATGCTAATGTAAAATGGCTTCGCCGGATAGAACTTTCGGATCAACCCTATATGACCCGGGAAGAAACTTCCCGTTACACAGAAACAATTCGGGACGGAAAAATACGTATGTTTAGCTTTGATATGGATGCCCGGTCAATCATAACCTTTCCCTCCTATCCTCAACATATTGAGAAAGGTTGGCTGGAGATCAGAGGGATTGCATGGTCTGGACGGGGTAAAGTGTTATATGTAGAAGTGAGTACAGATGCTGGAAAATCCTGGCATCGGGCAACCCTTCAGGAGCCCATATTGGACAAAGCCCATACTGCCTTTCGGTATCTGTGGCAATGGAAAGGAGAGTCGACAGAGATTTTGAGTCGTGTTACAGACGAAACTGGCTACACACAACCTACCCTGAAGCAGTTGATTGATGCCAGAGGTACAGACATGGGTGGATATCACCTGAACCCTGTGACAGCATGGGTGATCAAATCAGATGGAAGTGTGGTATTTAAACCTGAAAAGTTACGGTGAGAAGTGAAAAAAGCTTCCAGAATAAAACGTATAGAACCCGGAAATAAATGGCACATTATGAATATGATGCAGTAGTAGTAGGTTCAGGACCCAACGGGCTTGCTGCAGGGATAGCCTTGCAACAGGCAGGACTTTCAGTACTGCTGATAGAAGGACAGAAAACGATAGGAGGGGGCTTACGTACTTCGGAATTGACGCTACCAGGATTTAAACACGATGTTTGCTCGGCCATTCATCCTATGGCTGCCGGATCACCCTTTTTTCAAAGTCTCCCATTAACTGAACATGGGCTGGAGTATATTCAGCCACCTGTAGCGGCAGCGCATCCATTTGACGATGGCACAGCCGCTATTCTAACTTCATCAATCGATAAAACAGCTGAGTTATTGGGAAAGGATAGACTCCCTTATTTACGATTGATTGAACCTTTACTCAATGATTGGCCCAAGATGGCAGCAGATGTACTGGGGCCTTTGCAATTTCCAACATATCCAATTAAAATGGCTGAGTTTGGATTGAAAGCATTGCCTTCTGCCAGTCGCCTGTCGAACTATTTTTCTACAGAAAAAGCTAAAGGGCTATGGGCAGGAATGGCTGCCCACTCGATACAGCCACTATCTCATATGACAACCTCTGCCATTGGGCTGGTTCTGATGACAGCTGGACATTTGTATGGATGGCCTCTACCCAAAGGTGGGTCCCAATCGATTGCCAATGCGCTGGCTTCGTATTTTGTTTCGCTGGGCGGTAAGATAGAAACGGATCAGTGGATACATTCCTTGACGCAACTCCCTTCCAGTCGGGCCATTCTTTTTGATCTGACCCCCAGACAACTACTTAAAATTGCCGGAGATCAGTTTTCTCCACTGTACCGCTGGCAACTTAACAATTATAAATATGGCATGGGAGTATTTAAAGTAGACTGGGCGTTGGATGGACCTGTTCCTTTTAAAGCGGCAGAGTGCAGGCAGGCAGGAACCCTACATCTGGGAAACACTTTTCATGAAATCGCCTTGTCTGAAAAAGAAATTTGGAGTGGCAAGCATCCGAAAGCTCCTTATGTGTTACTAGCCCAACAAAGTATTTTTGACCCTTCACGCGCACCCGAAGGAAAGCACACTCTATGGGGTTATTGCCATGTACCTCATGGCTCTACAGTAGATATGACTGATGCAATTGAGAATCAGGTTGAGCGGTTTGCCCCAGGTTTCAAAGACCGTATTCTAGCCCGGCATACTATGAATACGATACAAATGGAATTGTACAATCCAAATTATATAGGTGGAGACATTAATGGTGGAGTGATTGATTTGACTCAATTATACACACGACCCGCTTTGCGTCTTTCTCCCTGTAAAACATCAGCTAAAGGCATTTATATCTGCTCTTCTTCAACTCCTCCTGGTGGAGGAGTGCATGGCATGTGTGGATATTACGCGGCCAAAAGCGCTCTGAAAGATATCTTTAAAACACCTATTATGCCTCTAAAGCCTTTTTTGAATTAAAATACATTTATAAAAATATAGCAACCTGATTTCGATGTCTCAAGTTACTCAAACTCTTCCTGAAAAAACACGATTTACCTTTACCGAAGACTGGACGGTAGTCGTACTTGGTATAAGCATTATTGCTTTGGCGTTGGCAGGATTGCCTTTGCCTGTTCCTGCCTATTCCTGGAGCAACGGGCAGGAGTTGTTTTCTAAAGTTCTTACCTCTGCCAACCTGCTTACAATTGTTATACAATTTGTACTGGTAATTGCTGTTGCAGTTCTTGGTGCTGTATTACTTAATAAGCCCTTGAAATCTTTGCTGGTGGTGTTTCCTGTAGTGTATGGAATCACTGTTCTGGCTTTGATTATTGCGGGAAACAGTCAGGTTAAGGCATGGAATCTGGAAGCGGTTATTTTTAGTCTTACACTGGGGCTTTTGATCGGTAATATTGTTACATTACCTGAGTGGTTTCGTTCAGCCTTAGGCGCAGAAATGTTTGTGAAAATTGGACTGGTATTGTTGGGGACTAGTGTTGTCTTCTCTGATATCTTGAAAGCTGGTGCATTGGGATTGGTTCAGGCATTGGTAGTTGTTGTATCTGTCTGGTATTTTGCTTATTGGCTATGTAAAAAGCTGAAGATAGATGACGAAATGAGTCTGATGATATCCAGTGCAGTTTCTATTTGCGGAGTTTCTGCTGCAATTGCTACTGCAGGAGCAATCAAAGGTGATACACGGAAACTTTCTTATGTCATTTCGCTGGTACTGGTGACTGCCATTCCAATGATGGTTGGCATGCCTTACCTAGCAAATTACTTGGGACTATCACAGGAAGTAACAGGAGCCTGGCTTGGAGGAAGTATTGATACAACTGGCGCTGTAGTAGCATCTGGTACGCTGGTAGGAGAAACAGCCTTAAAAATAAGTACTATCGTCAAATTCTCTCAAAATGTGTTGCTGGGAATTGCTGCCTTTGCCATAAGTATATACTGGACATATACTCAGAAAAACACCGAAGAAGCACGTTCTGAAAAACCTACCCTTGCCGTGATCTGGGAACGGTTTCCTAAGTTTGTATTAGGCTTTGTAGGGGCTTCTCTGGTATTCTCTTTTTTATTAAGTCCAGCTGCAGTTAGTAGTGTAAAAGATGGCCTAAAGAATATTCAAACTTTATGGTTCGTACTTGCTTTTACCAGCATTGGATTAGAAACCCGTTTTTCAGACCTGATCAATGCCAGCAACCGCAAGCCTTTGTATGCTTTCCTGACTGCTCAGACATTTAACATTATAGTTACCTTATTGATTGCTTATTTGCTGTTTCGTTAGATTTAGTGAATGTAGATTTAATAAATAATTTCTTCTTGTCCCTCTTAAAAATAGTCTAAAATAGAGTTATACCTGTTTGTGAAAAAAAATAGCTATCCAGCAGACCTTTGGAATCTCCTGAAGATCCTTCTGGAAAGAAAAATTATATATAGCTCACTGTTGATTGCGCATAGTTTGTTCAAGTAGTCTGTTGAGCATAACTATGTGCATACAACATGTCAAATTGGCTGGCTTGTTGTTGCGAATAAAAAAGTTTTTGTCTGGAGTTCACCGCAAAATTCCCCAAGTGCTGAACAAACCACAATATCTCGTCCTAAAATAAGTTTACAAAGATACAACTTTCGTGTACCCATATGGAGATGTATCTCCCAAATAAGCCCAACCTACTGAAGTCCCGTCCTTCTTTCCTGTGAAGCTGTTTTACTTGCCAATAAGGCCAGAAATAGGCTTTGCGAGTGATACCAGCTACTAAACAAATCTATCCCAATGTGCTACTTCCGGGATTTTTATTAGAAATCAATTGCTGTTAAAGAAAATACATAGTTTATTGTATGAATGCAGGCTGATCAGATATAAGATAACTGAATCTATATGCTCAACGATTCTGCAGGATGCCAACAAAATAATTGATAGTTTAACCTAATTGTTTCTCTAGAGAGGTTAAAAGATCTGTTACCTATAAAAATGAAATGATTATAGAATTTTGATCAAACAAAAATGACTGCCTTTAAGAAACACTTTTATCTTCCTGTTACCTTACTTCTTGTTTCCTGTTTAAAGCCACTCAGTACTGATGTGATTACGATTGATGCCCAAACAGGAAAACAAAAAGCAAAACAAATAAAAGAGACTTCCTCCATTCAGTTGGCTGAGGGACTAAAAATTGATCTTTGGGCTTCAGACACTTTGTCACCCGATCCGGTTTCCCTGGAAATAGACCACTTAGGCAGGGCCTACATTACGCGCACTATTCGCCAGAAAAATTCGGAATTTGACATTCGCGGGCATCGCGATTGGATGACACCCTCTATCAGCTTTCAAACAGTAGAAGATCGTAGAGCTTTTCTTCGAAAAACGTTTGCCCCTGAAAATTCCCAACAGAACACCTGGCTCAAAGATCTGAATGAAGACGGAAGTCACGACTGGAAAGATTTAACAGTTGAAAAAGATGAGATTTGGCGGGTGGAAGATAAAGATGGCGATGGAATTGCCGAAAGGGCAACAAAGGTTTTTGTAGGGCCAAGTGAAGAGGTTACTGATGTTGGTGGTGGTGTTTTGGTTAGAGAAAAAGATGCATTCTGGTGTAGTGGACCTGATATGTGGCGTTTGGAAGATAAAAATGGAGATGGCGTTTATGAGACAAAACAATCAATCAGTCATGGGTATGCAGTACATATTGGTTTTGGCGGTCATGGTATGTCAGGAGCTATTCAAGGTCCGGATGGCAAAATTTACTGGCAGATAGGCGATATAGGTGCTAATATTACAGATAAATCGGGGCAAAAACATGAATATCCCAATGAAGGAATAATGGTTCGTTCCAATCCGGATGGGAGTGACTTTGAGGTTGTAGCACATGGTATTCGCAACGATCACGAATTTGTCTTTGATGCATTGGGTAACATTATTTCGTCAGACAATGACGGGGATCATCCAGGGGAAAGCGAGCGGCTGGTACATATTGTAGAGGGTGGCGATTCCGGATGGCGCTCTAACTGGCAGTATGGCAAATACACTGATCCGCGCAATAATAATTATAATGTATGGATGAAGGAAAAATTATATACACCTCGCTGGGAAGGTCAGGCAGCTTATATACTTCCTCCCATTCAGAATTTTCACAATGGGCCTACAGGAATGGTTTTCAATCCGGGAACGGCATTGGGGAAAGAATGGACAAATAAATTTTTCCTGGTTGAATTTGTCGGTACCCCCACTGGTTCACACATCTGGTCGTTTGGATTAAAACCTAAAGGTGCTTCTTTTGTTTTGGATGGTGATAAAAAACTCACTACAGGTATCTTGCCTACAGGTATTCGTTTCGGAACGGATGGTGCTTTGTATGCAGCTGATTGGGTAACCGGATGGGATACCAAAAATTACGGCAGAATATGGAAGATTGATGTGGATAAGAATAAAAATGATCTTGAAGCTGAACGTAAGGAGACAAAACGATTGATGGCATTGAATTATACTAAGCAATCTGAGGCACAGTTAACATCACTTTTGTCTTATGCGGACATGCGGATTCGTCAGAAAGCACAATTTGAATTAGTAGCAAGAGGTGCTAAAGGTCTAGAGATTTTCAAAAAACTGATTCATCAACAAGATAATCAGTTTGCCAGAATCCATGCTATCTGGGGCATTGGACAACTGTCTCAAAAAGATAGAGAAACTGCCTCTATTCTCTCAGATTTACTAAAAGATACAGACCAGGAAATCATCGCACAAGCTGCTAAAGTGATTGGAGATGTACGTTATCAGGGCGCTAACCAAACGTTGATTTCTATGGTGAATCATTCAAATCCAAGAGTGAAGTTTTTTGCCACTCAGGCACTCGGGCGGGTAAAGGATAAAAACGCCGTTTCAGCCATCTTGAAAATGATTGAGCAAAACAATGATGAAGATGTTTATCTGCGTCATGTGGGTGTACTGGCATTAAGTCGGATAGGGGATGTTGAGTCAGTTATCAATTTAAAATCAAATTCAAGTAAAGCTCTTCGCTTGGCAGCAGTGTTGATTCTGCGAAAGTGGAGAAACCCTGAAATCGCCAGTTTTTTGAAAGAAGACGATGAATATCTGGTTACAGAAGTTGCAAGAGCTATTAATGATGATTTATCCATTGCTGATGCCTTACCTGCTTTAGCACAAATGGTGCAACAAACAAAGTTCACCAATGAACCTTTACTACGTAGAGCTATCAATGCTTGTTTACGGGTGGGTGGTGAAAAAGAATTGGATATGTTGATTGCTTTTGCCGGACGCACAGATGTTTCGGATGATTTACGGGCAGAAGCACTATCAGTGATTGGAACATGGGCTAATCCATCTGTACTGGACCGTGTGGATGGGCGTTATCGTGGTGAGCTAAAGCGTAACGCGACTATGGTCACTACCAAAATTAAGGATAAGATGGGAGATTTTCTGAAAAGTACTAATCCAACCATTTTGGTTTCTTCGATTGAACTTCTGTCTGAGTTGAATATTTCTGCTTATAATACTCAGCTTGTTTCCCTTTTGAAAGAGTCAGATAAACCGGAAGTGCGAGCAGCATCCATTATAGCTCTGGCTGATTTGAATTATGCGGGCATTGAACAGGTGATAAAATTAGGAATGGAAGACAAAGAGGGTGCTGTACGAACTTCGGCTATTAGTCTACTTACTAAGTTAAAAACCAGTAAAGAAAATTTACCTTCCATTGTCAATCCTATTTTTGAGAAGGGTAGTTTTCGGGAACAGCAACAGATGTTGAAAGTATTGGGAGAAATGCCTGTCGATAATACAAGAGTTGTATTTGAGGATTTGATTCACCGAATGGTAACAGAAAAACTGTCTGCCAATGTAAAACTGGATCTAATAGAATCAGTTGAAGGCACAAAAGATGAAAGTCTTATCCAAAAGCTTGAGCCACTAAAAGGGAAAGGATCTGAAACGGAACAATTTAAAGAAGCACTGTTGGGAGGCGATAGTCGACAAGGTAGGAATATTTTCTTGTATAACTCAGCCGCTCAGTGTATTCGTTGCCACTCCATTGGTGGGGAAGGAGGCTCAGTAGGTCCCAATTTGCAAGGGATTGGTAAAACATTAAGTCGTGAGCAAATTCTGCAAGCAATGATAGAGCCAAGTGCGCGTATTGCACCAGGATATGGCAATATTGCATTAACCATGACAGATGGACAAGAAGTGACAGGAGTACTTATGAAAGAAAGCGAAGAGGAACTTATCTTAAAAACTTCGGCTGCAGAGCCTTTGAAAGTACCTCTCTCCCGGATTAAGAGCCGAGAGAATTACCCATCTGGTATGCCTCCAATGGGAACGATTCTGTCTAAACGTGAAATCAGAGATTTAGTAGAGTTTCTATCCAATATGAAGTCAAATTGATCTGTTCTGTCGGCTTTTCTGTTTTTTAGTGTTATGTCTAATCCTGTTGACGCATTTTCAGAGAGCAAAGTGGCTATTTTATATCAGGCCCAACAGCCTCCTGTCAAAGATGGTATTATCAAACCAATGAAGACAGGAGGATATGCTGATAGTGGTGCTGATATTGCTTACGCTCTGTTACAAGAAGAAATCCATGTGGTTACTCCTGTCTCTTCTCCTAATCCCAGGAACGATCTGGATTGGGTATTTCCAGATACAGAAATAGGTATCTTGAATGCATTGGCAAAAGGGGCAACGGTTCTCTGGCTAAATACGGTTTTATATGCATGTCACCCGATAGAAAAATTTGCTGATCAGAACTTGTTTGTGGTGGGACAGATTCCAGAGAACGTAGAAAAGTATGATGATAAGATAGTCACAAACCATTTACTGAAACAAAATGGTCTACCTGTACCTGATTCAGTAATCATTACTATTGACAACCGGGATCAGGTGATAGTACCATTTTCGTTTCCTGTAGTAGCTAAACCAATCAGAGGCAGAGGGAGTCAGGGAGTATCAGTACTACATAACTGGCATACATTGACTGAAACATTGAATTTGTTGTTTGAGGAAGGACAATATGGAACAGCTTTGTACCTGGAAGAATTCTTGCCAGGACAGGAAGTTACCATTACGGTTATGCCTCCAGGTAAGTACTTTGATAAAGGCCAGGAGATAGAGTATCCTGGTTACTGGAGTCTGCCTGCTGTAAAAAGATTCAATCACGAATCAGGAATTGCACCCTACAATGGTACAGTGGCTGTGACTAATAATAGCATTGTATTAACAGAAGAAGAATTGCAGACGAAAAAGATACAAACACTTTACCTTCAATGTGAGAAAGCCGCTGCCTTGGTAGAAGCAAAGGCTCCTATCCGAATTGATTGTCGGGCAGATAAAAATGGGCAGTATTTCCTCTTTGATCTAAATATGAAACCCAACATGACAGGTGTAGCCCGAGCACACAGGCAAGATCAGGATAGTCTGAGTGCCCTGGCAGCCCGAAAGATAGGTTGGGAATTTACGGATTTACTTATCAATATGTTGAATCAACGATGGAGCTTATAAAGGACCCTGTTTGTTGTGTTAGTTCATGTAGATAAACAGTTGTGTGCACTTTCATTTAAACTAATTGTAGCTAGATATGCTAGAAAGAGTTTATTTATTGGTTACTTTCGCGCAATTATTCACCTGTCTGTAGTTGTATGAGTAGTAAAAAAGAAGGGAACCAGTACGATAAGATATTTAAGGAGAATTTAGAGTCTGTTACTCTGGCACTGATTGAGAAGGTGCTTCAGATTCAAGTGGCCTCTTACGAGAAAATGCCACAGGAACTACAACGCACAGTAGAAAGAAGGCCTGACCAATTGCTGAAAATTACCGACAAGCAAGGGTACACTTTCTTATTACAGCTTGAATTCCAACTGGTAGATGAAGCTGCTATGGTATATCGGATGCTGGAATACAGAGGTATGCTCTCCCGAAAATATGAATTGCCTGTTAAACAGTATGTAATCTTTCTTTCCGATCCGCAACCGAAGATGCCGACTCATATTGAAGAACCCGATCTTTCCTATGCGTTTCGGTTAGTTCAGTTTTCGACCATTGACTATAAGTTGTTTCTCTCTTCTGAAAAAGGAGATGAGGTCGTATTTGCTATATTGGGTAAGTTTGGCGATACTCATCCGGAAGAGGCAGTTGCTCTTATTGTAGAACGCATAAACCAGACTTCGACAAGCAAAAGTGAACTGCAACGTCACTTGCAACAATTACGTATATTAGCTAACTTGCGTAAACTAACACCTTTTATAGAAATCATGATTGACTCGATTACTCCATACATCAAAAAAGACGATGATTTCCTTTTTAGAGAAGGAAAACTGGAAGGAAAACTGGAAGGAAAGCTGGAAGGAAAGCGAGAAGCCATTCTAAAATTGCTGAAGGACGGAGTATTGACCACTCCGCAACTGGCTTCTTATTTTGATGTGACAGAAGAATTTGTAGAAGAGTTGCGGAAGACTCTCACTAAGTGAGCTGTTTTTTATTCACAAAAATATCGTTGGTCTGGACATTGGTTCAGACCTCTTTTATTTATACTATTTGCTACAGAAATACACTGCTTGAACGGTCACAAAGAAGTATATTAGTCAACCTGAAATCTAGGAAATATATAAATACATAATCTCTACAGAAAAAGTAGGGATATAATTTGGAAATCAAAAATTAGTCTCTACATTTGCATCATCTTACTAATTAAGCACCACCAATTAATTAGTTAATTTATACAGAGGAAGGGAGAGAACAGGCTCGCAGAACTTCCAGCAACTTTCTGACCACCGGAAACAGTGCTACTTCCTGACCTTATTGGTAAAGATAAATTAACAAGACGATGAAACAACTCCTATTCTCAGCATTTGTGAGACGTCTGTTGCACACAACAGGGATGTACTATTTCTTAGTTGAGCCTATGGATTATATCATAGCAAGCCACTATGAAGATAGTGAGTGTTGTTGACAGAAATTTCTATCTGCCATTAGTTATAATCACAAACGTATACTGCCTGCTTTGTCGAGCTGCCTTTTTTGGTAGAGTGGAAATATCATGTCTTTACAATAGAAAATAAGTAACCAATCAACAACTACCTATAACCAATGCTTCCAGAACCCCTGGATTGAGAGATATTCAGGGCTACTGCAAGTTTTATCTTTTGATTTACCACTAAACCAACAGTAATTATGAAACGTATTTCCTTTTTATTCCTTGCTATTATCGCTTCTGCTTTAGTATCCTTTATCGGAAAAGAAATTTCTAAGGGAGAAACAACGCTGAAAGTAGATACACAAGCCAGTAAGCTGGTTTGGACAGGCAAAAAATTTACTGGCCAGCATACAGGCAACATTGCATTGACCAGTGGCAATCTGATTGTAACAGATGGCAAGCTGAAAGGTGGAACTTTTGAAATTGATACTCGAACAATTACTGTTACCGATATTACAGATAGTGAACAAAACGCCAAACTGGTAAAACATTTAAAAGGTGATGACTTTTTTGGCGTAGAGAAATTTCCAAAAGCTACTCTGACAATCACTTCTGCTACCCCAAAGGGAGGAGATGCCTACGACCTTTCCGGGAAACTGACCATCAAAGGTGTAACTAACACAGTTAACTTCCCAGCTGTAGTGAAGATTGAAAAAGACAAAGCTACCGCAACTGCCAAAATAGTAGTAAACCGTACTAAATATGATATTAAGTATGGCTCTAAGTCTTTCTTCCCCAACATTGGAGACAAGTTTATCTACGATGATTTTGAACTGGATGTAAACATTGTTGCTGCCGGACAATCTACTGCTACTGCAAAAGCGAAATAAAACAGCTTTTAGCCTCTAAAGTAAAGTGTAAAAGTATAATTATAGTTAAAGTGTGAATGTAAGAAAGGGAATTAACCAATCTGATTTGACTTTGGGTATGGGCTTTGCCATTGCCTGCCCAAAGTCCAATCTTTCATACCTGTCACTAAAGTACAGCAACCATACAACTCTATACAGTATTGATGAAATTTTACTTCTTACTAGTTCTGCTGGTTTCCTCTGCCGTATTGGCTCAGCGTGTGAGACAGGAAGAGCATCATGCTCATTCGGGTGGAGGAGATCATAATCATCTGGCACATATACAAGCTTATCGACAGGAAACTGTATATGTTCATAATCTTCCTGCCCCGCATTTACTCAAAGGAGTTGGATCTTCTAATCTCAAAATAAAAACCTCTTCTGCACAGGCACAGGCTTATTTTAGTCAAGGGGTTGCTTTATTGCACTGCTTCTGGGATTTTGAGGCCTATCGTGCATTTAAAGAAGCTATTCGGCTTGATTCTGCCGCTCTGATGCCTTACTGGGGTTTGTACAGTGCCATCGGTGCTATTGAAGGAGATGACTTTACAGCCGATAAATTATTGGCTATTCAACAATTGAAAAAGCTAAAAGAAACAGCTTCTGAACATGAGAAGCTATATGCGGATGCAATATTGGCAAGAGATGAAGAACAAGATGGAAGTAAGAAAGAATACCAAAAGAAGCTGGAACTGATCATTCACAAATATCCGCAAGATATAGATGCCAAGTTGTTTCTGGCATTAAGCAAAATGGGAGGGTACGATGCGGCTATGAATCCACGTGAAGGACAGCTATATGCTGAATACCTGTTGCGTGATCTGCTGAAAAATTACCCTGACAATGCGGCTGCTCATCACTACTGGATACATCTGATGGAAAACTGCTGTCCGGAACAGGCGCTGGAGAGTTCTGTCAAGTTACCCACTTTGGCACCTGCCTCAGGACATATGGTGCATATGCCAGGGCATGTGTATTATAAGTTGGGTGACTACAAAAAAGCGTATGATGCCTTTGCTGCTTCGCTGGCTGTCGACTCTGTCTATATGAAAGAGCAGGGAATTGCGGAAGTAGATGCCTGGAATTATATCCATAACATCAACTATCTTTTATCTAACTGTGCCGAAGATGGACGGTATGCAACTGCACTAGTATATGCAGAAAAACTGAAAAACATGCCTGCTACCAAAGAACGCAAACGAAAATACGAAGGCCGTTTTTTTTATCAGGGGATAATTGCACCTGCCAAGATGGAACTGTGCTTTGGATTTTACAAGAAGGCTGCGGATCGTCTGTCTGCTATTCGGCTCGATCAGGATAGTTTATATACAACCAAAGCCATAGCCTACAAAGATGCTCTGTATTACTTTGCTTCAGGAATGCATGCGGTAAAAAGCAACAAAATCGCTGATGCCAGAAAGTATGCAGATGCATTGGATGCTTCGTTATGGCGCAACAGTCACCAATTGCACTCTGATGATATTATCAATACCCGTAGGCTAAATGATCTGAATGTAGCTTCTCTTGAATTACAGGGTGTAATTAAAAGTGCAGAAAATAACTATAATGAAGCTGTTGTCTTACTGGAAAAAGCAAAACAGAAAGAGGATGACCTGGGATATAGTGAACCCCCGTCTTATGCACGTCCGGTATTGATCAGTCTGGCCGAAACACATCTGAAAGCTCGTCAGTATGATAAGGCGATTAAGGCTTACGAACAACTGCTCGAAAGACACCCTAATACAGCCAATGGATTATGGGGATTATACAAAGTTTACAAACAAAAAGGTGATTCAGTAAATACCAAAAAATATGCTGCATTGCTTGCACAGGTAGTGCAATACGGCGACAAAACTCTATACCCTTTATAAACAAACCATTCCCGACTATATAATGAACCCTGAAAGAATCTGTACACTTCTGATAGCCCTTTTTCTGAGTTTATACACATTTGCACAACCCACAAAAGTAATTGTAAGAGCCAAAGCAAAAGATGCCAAATTTATTGGAACAGGCATAGGAGGAGCCTATATTGTTATTCGAAATGACTTAACCGGAGAGATACTGGCAAAAGGATTAACAACGGGTGCATCAGGAAACACGGACTTGATTATGAAGACTCCCTATACTCGTAATCTTCCTCTCACAGATGAAAAGACAGCTAAATTTGAGACATTGATCGATATCAAAGAACCAACGTTTGTGACGATTGAAGCTATTGCGCCTGTAAACCGTAAATCTGCGGCTGTAACCGCTAGTACACAACTATGGCTTATACCCGGAAAAGCAATAGATGGGGAAGGAGTTGTATTAGAGATTCCAGGTTTTATTCTGGACATTCTGGAACCACAGACACACCAGGTAATTCAGATTGCATCGTTAAAAAATAATCAGGTAAAGATCAAAATCAATCTTGTAATGATGTGTGGCTGTGTGATCAACAAAGGAGGAATATGGAATGCAGATAACATTGATGTAAAAGCTTTGGTGAAGAAAGACGGTACTCCTCAGAATGAAGTGGTACTGAAAAGTATCCAGGATAATATTTTCGAGGGATTGCTTCCTGTTTCAGACAAAGGGAATTATGAGATACAGGTTTATGCCTATGACAAAGTAACCAAAAACACAGGGGTAGATAAGATCAACTTTGTCATTCAATAGATGTAAAGTCCGTTAGAGCCACCTGACAACAATATACTTATCGTTCAACCTAAACAAGACTAGAACCATGAATGTATCAAAAAGTTATTTGCCATTTGTTTTACTTTCTCTGATTCTTGTAGCGTTCAAAGGAGAAGCTCCTTATGAAGCAGAGATTAAAGAATGGCACCAGAAGCGTATTGAGAGTTTGAAGAAAGAAGACGGATGGCTGAATTTAGCTGGATTATACTGGCTGGAAGAAGGCGAAAATACATTTGGTGGAGATGCCTCTAATGCGATAGTATTTCCTAAAGATCGTAGTAACGCCTTTTTAGGAAAATTTATTCTGAAAGAAGGCAAGGTAACACTAATCGCCAACAAAGATGCTCAGATTTTTGAAGGAGAACAGCCTGTAAGCGAACAACAGATATTTCCTTCTGAAAGTCCGAAAGTATTGAAGCATAAGTCACTGCGCTGGTTTGTGATTCAGCGTGGAAACAAATATGCTGTGCGGTTACGCGACCTGGAAAGTCCGGCTTTAAAGAATTTTAAAGGAATCAATACCTACCCTGTTGATCAGAAATGGAAACTAAAAGCCAGATTTGTACCTACAGTTGGTAAGAAGATCTCGATTGTAGATATAACAGGCAGAACATATGAGCAGGAATCTCCTGGCCAGCTGGTGTTTACAGTTCAAGGTAAAGAATATACCCTGGATGCTGTCGGTACAAAAGAACGTCTGCACTTTATCTTTGCAGATAAGACCAATGGAGATGAGACTTATGGCGGAGGTCGTTTTCTGGATGCTCCCGGCCCTGATGCGGATGGATATACTTGGCTTGATTTTAATAAAGCCTACAATCCTCCCTGTGCATTTTCTCCCTATGCTACCTGTCCGACTCCTCCCAAACAAAACAGGCTGACAGCTTCTATTCTGGCTGGTGAGAAAACCTACGGAGACCATCAGTAACAACTACTTCATCCACCAACACTGTGCTTGTGTAACCAATTTCTGTTTCTACACAGAAATTGGTACTGGCACAGGATAAATCCCCAGTAACCTTTATCGATTTGATTTTTCCGTCTGAAATTCAGATGGCAGGTCTTGCTTTATCTATATCTAACCTTTTATGAAAAAAACATATACACACATTCGCTGGTTAGCAGCCTCAGATCGTACCAGAATAGTAGTAAGTGCGCTAGGGAGCCTATTGCTTCTTACCCATTCTGCAGAGGCTAAATACGCTACATTGACAGAAAAGTCTTCTATACACACAAGTCTTATCTATTCTGTACTGGCAGATCATACAATAACCGGGAGCATAAAAGACAAACAGACTGGGGATCCATTACCTGGAGTATCTGTAGTAATTAAAGGGACTACTCAGGGAACGGTATCAGACAAAGACGGAAAGTTTAGCTTGTCTGTTCCTGATAATGCCATTCTTATTTTTTCTTTCATAGGTTATACTGCTCTTGAACGAAACGTAGGAACTGAGAACACGCTGACAATTGAACTTACTCAGGACACGCACCAGTTGACCGAAGTACGTGTAGTTGGATATGGAACCCAGACCAAGGCTGAGTTTACAGGATCGGCAGCCCGTGTCACAGGTGAGGCTATCAAAGATGTACCTGTACAAAGTTTTGATCAGGCCTTATCCGGAAGAGCAGCCGGAGTAAGTATTGCGGCTCCTAATGGTGTACTTAATAATCCTCCAGTGATTCGGGTACGGGGAGTAAACTCCATTTCTCTAAGTTCTTACCCGCTTGTGGTAGTCGATGGGACTCCGATTAATACAGGCAATGTTTCTTCCAGTACTGCTGTTCCCAATAATCCATTGGGAGATATCAACCCGGCTGATATCGAATCCATTGATGTACTGAAAGATGCTGCTTCTACTTCTATCTATGGATCGAGGGCCGCAGCAGGTGTATTGCTTATCACAACCAAACGGGGTAAGTCAGGTAAACCACGTATTAGTTACGAAGCCTGGGGTGGTGTATCCAATGTAGTACGTTTACCTAAGCTACTGAATGCCGAACAATATATCGCCATTAAAAATGAAGCTGTACTGAACGCTAAGATTCTGGGTGGAAATGAGAACAATGATAAAGTTGCCTCTGCCTTGTTTTTTGAGAATAAAAATGAGGATGGATCGCCAATCGATACTCGCTGGTATGACTATATCTATCGGATCGGTGTATCGCAAAACCACAATGTAAGTGTGTCTGGTGGTACTAAGTCTACTACCTACTATTTCTCTGCCAACTATACTAATCAGAAAGGATTTTTGGAAGCGAATGAGTTTAAACGTAAGTCCATACGGTTTAATATAGACCAGGAGGTGAATTCATGGCTTAAACTGAAAGGAAGCGTTTCCTATAATACATCCTATAATGAATCACCTTATGCAGGATCATTGCCTGGTTCAAATTTCTTTCTGGTTGGGGTCGCTCGTCTGGCTATTGCACTACCTCCTAATGTACCAGCATTTAATCCGGACGGTTCATACAACATCAGTAAGACCAATCTCAATACGATTGGTATGGGCAACAACCAGGTGGTAAGTAATTTTGGGAATCCGGTTGCGTTGCTGGAACTGAATAGATATACCTCTGAGAATGACCGGATCATTGGCTCTTTTGGGGCAACTGCCAAGTTGCTGAAAAACCTGGATTTCACTACTTCTTATGCAATAGATCGTTTGCGTACTGAAAATGTGAGCTTTGATAGCCCTACACAGGGAAATGGATATGCCAGTAAAGGGGCCGTGAGTAATGTATCAGCAGTACGTGATAACTGGAACTGGACCAATACGCTGACTTATGCAGAGACATTTGGAGGAAAACATTCACTGTCAGTGTTGGCAGGATATGATGTGCAAAAATTTACTAACTCATCCTGGGGAGCGACCCGTACTCAGGTATCAGACGCTTTTTTTGACAATTATCAGGGCAACTGGGGTGCTATCTCTGCTTCTGATAATGATCTCAGCGAACGTGCGTATCTGTCGTTCTTCTCTCGTTTGACTTACGACTGGAACAAGAGATATTTTGTTACCGTCAATTTCAGACGTGATGGAAACTCTGCTTTAGGTAGTGGTAAGAAGTATGGAAACTTTGGTGGGGTATCAGCTGGCTGGGCATTGTCTGAAGAAGCATTTTACAAAAATACTCCTTTTGCCGCTGTGTTAAGTAATGTAAAACTACGGGCTAGTTGGGGGAGAGTAGGTAACGGAAACCTAAGTAATGCCTTTAGTGCACTGGAGTTGTATAGTGGATCATTGTATGGAAGTGCTCCTACCTGGGCTCTTTCCCAGGCAGGTAATCAGAACTTAGGTTGGGAAACCAGTGACCAGACTAACATCGGTGCAGATCTGGGATTCTGGAATGATCGTCTTCAACTGGAACTTACCTATTTCAATAATAATGTAAACGGATTGATTCTAAGTGCGCCACAGGCTGTGTCCAAAGGAATACCAGGTGGGGCTATTCTAAGTAATGTCGGATCTATGTACAACCGGGGAATCGAGGTAGGTATCAATGCTACCATCATCCGGAAAGGAGATTTTACCTGGAATGCTGCTCTGAATTATACCAATCTGCGTAATGAAGTGACGGCTCTGGCAGATGGAAATACAGACATTGTGGGTACTACCCACGTATCCTATGAAACCACCAACATCACTCGTGTAGGGCATTCAGTAGGTAGTTTGTATGGTGCCAAAACAGCAGGGGTGAATCCTGAAAACGGACGCAGAATTTTTATCAATAAAAAAGGAGAGAAAGTGCAGTATAGTCAGGTAGTAGCACCTGGTCAAAGTCAGTGGACCTATCTGGATGGGACTAAAGCATCCGCTATTACCGGAGCAGATTATTATCTGATTGGCAATGCGCTTCCTAAGTGGTATGGAGGTCTAAGTAATACATTTACCTATAAGAACTTTGATCTGAGTATAAACTTTACCTTCTCAGGTGGAAACCTGATCATGAATGGTACCAGAGCTACCCTGCTTGATCAGAGAGCTTACAATAACTCAACGGAAATTCTGAAACGCTGGCAAAAGCCAGGTGATATTACAGATATACCACGATTGGTGTATAATGATCAGACTTCCAGTGGCTCTTCGTTCCCTGTATCTACCAATGCAGAAAAAGCAGATTTCCTACGTCTCCAAAATGCCTCAATAGGATATCGTTTACCAGATGTCTTATTTACAAAAACAGGTATTAGTGGTATTCGGGTATATGCACAGGGCTCCAATCTGTTTCTGCTTACTCCCTATAAAGGTACCGATCCGGAATCGTCTGTTAATGGAAATTCCAATACAACGCCTGGTGTAGAAAAGAATTCCGTAGGACAAGCAAGATCCTTCACCTTAGGTCTGAATGTAAGCTTTTAATTTAACTTTTAGTCACAATGAAAATTCAATATAACCATACCTTTATCCGTCGCTTTGTCGTTTTGGCTGGTCTCGGCTTTGCCTTATTGACCACAGCCTGTGATGAAAAGGAACTACTTAATCCTGCTTCCCAGACATCTATCACTGGAGCCAATGCTTTTGATACTCCGGACAGAATACTTGGTCTAGTCAATGGCATTTACAAGTCTGTAAAAAGCGGAAACTTTTATGGAGGCAATTACCTGATTTATAGTGAAGCGCGTGGAGACGAATTTATTAACCGTACCAGCAATACTTTTACTGCCTATGAAGCATGGAATCAGACATTGAACTCTGGTTCCAACTTTGTAGCAGGATTCTGGACAGCCGCCTATACGGCAATTAATAATGCAAATATTGTCATTCATGGTCTGGAGGAGCATCCAAATGTAGTAAGTGAAGCCCTTACCAAACAGTATACAGCGGAGGCTAAGTTTCTGCGTGCATTGAGTTACTTCAGTCTGGTTACCTTGTATGCACGTCCCTACAATGAAAACCAGGGCTCTACACCCGGACTGCCCTTACGATTACTGGCTGAAACGACCAATGCGAATAACGACCTGAAGCGAAGCTCGGTAGCAGAGGTTTATGCACAGATCATTAAGGATCTAAATGAGGCAGAGGCAGATCTTCCATTGAATTATTCAACATCATTACTCAACACTACCCGTGCTCACCGGAATACGGCCATTGCCTTAAAAACTAGAGTGTATCTGAATATTGGCAACTATGAAAAGGTAGTGGAAGAAGCGCAAAAGATTGTATCTGCCAGTGCGCCCTTTACAGCTACTACCGGAGTGGCACATCAGTTACAGAACATTGTTGAGATCTTTACAACAAACTATACTTCTACAGAGTCTATTTTGTCTGTACCGATGACCGAACTGGATAATGTAACCGGGCAATCTTCGTTTCCCTATGTCTTCAATTCCAATTCGGAGTACAATCTAAATCCGGAGGGAATCTGGGGAGATACGGAATGGAAGTCGACAGATCTCAGACGTACATTTTCACGTACTGCATCTGGTGTACAGTTTCTGACTAAATATAACAAACCTTCGCCATTCCTGGACTATCTTCCGATTATCCGGTATGCGGAAGTATTGCTTAATTATGCGGAAGCTGCTGCTTATACAGGAGATCTGGAAAAATCAGCTAGCCTGTTAAAGGCAGTTCGTAATCGGTCTGATGCTACGTATACTTTTCCTGAGAGTACTATAGGATCAAAAGAAGCGTTGATTGAGACGATCTGGAAAGAACGGAGAATTGAATTATTGGGAGAAGGGTTCCGGTCAAATGATTTGTTGCGCAATCTATTACCTTTACCTGCCAAGTCAAGTAGTTCCAATAGTGCGCCAGAGGTACTTCCATCCCAAACTAATTACATTTTTCCATTGCCAAATATCGAAATTACTACCAATAAACTATTACTTGAAGAATAACTGTCAGTAATCTGTTGTCGGGATACAATCAATCCCATTACCCTAACCGAAAGTGATTTATTGAATGCCGGATATCTGTTTATGTATGGATATCCGGCTTTTTTTATACATTTCTTTATGCAGATGCTGCATAAATAGCTGTTTTAAGCTGCATTGGCTATCTGGATAGCAAGAAAGGGTGTTTTTCCCATACTATATCCGGGAAAACACCCTTTACTCCATTATCGGAAATAAGTTGATTTGTATTATGAAAAATTAACTCGTTTCCAATGAACTATATTTTTAGAGTAAAATGTAACTATTGTGAATCACTGCTCCAGGTCATGGAGGATTCTCTAGGTATTTCAGAAAAAGCAGAATTAGAGAAAGGGTATTGTTGCGAATGTGGGGAAACCGTAGCAGAATTTATTACGGATGGTTTTATATTCGTTTCTCTTGTGAAGAAGGGAAGTCAGCTCGAATATATACAAAGTTGAAAGGTACGGCTAAGAGTAAGAATCTTATCCGATGGACTATGACACTTTATTCAAAATGTTGCTTGTTTTGGTGAAATGGGCAAAAAGCATTTGTTAGTTGATATTTTGGATATTTCAGTCTCTGGAGTAGATCATTTGAGAGTATCGGTTAGTTACGATAAATATGTTTCTTGAATTGCTTCTACCTTATATATGAGTCTGGTTTTACAGCAGTACTAAAAGCTATATGAATATGCAATAGTAGCAGTAAAGCTATCAGTGGTATTCTTACCGGAAATTTTTCTGTTTTGCCATATCGTATTTGCATTGAGATTGTGCTTTTTATAGAAAGCATAGGCAGCATTCCAGCGGAGATTTAAAACTTTCCCCTGGGTGTCACTTTCATTGATACTCACATTATAGGCTGACGAAATACCTGTAGTGATCTTTTTTTGATAAACTTTTGCCCGAATACCTAATGTTGGACCTAAAATGACAGAATTTGTACTGTTAATATAATTATAGGTAGCATTAAATGCAGTTTGAATACTAATTGCCTGTGGTACAAATATCAGATTGTATGCAGTGCTTAGGTTGTAGAATTGAGATAAATTTCCGGGCTTAATAATATCACCTTGCTTATCTGCGGCCTGCTGAAAACTCATATTTACATTCAGATTATGCTTTCTGATGTCAGACTTGCCAAAATTATAATTAGAGTTCAGAGACATATTTTGAGAAAGCTGTGTAAAGTTCAGTGTGTCCAGATTATCATAAGGTGTCTGGCCATTTATATAATCAAACTGTGACTTCAGATTCAAATAGGTTTGAAAGCTGGAATAGGAAAAAGAAGAATTTAGTTTTTCATTAGGTGTATAACTAACATTTGCCGAACTCACAAACCGTTTGGAAGTCTGCTCCTGGTTTTTGTTCAGATCATCGCGCTGGGCGCCCCAACTTAAGGCAACCGTAATTTTGTCTTTTAGAAAAGGTCTTGCATAATTTAATGTAACATTCTCATAGTCATTATTAAAGTAATAGGCTCCAAGTGTTGCATAATCAGGATCAATACGTTCATATCTGATACCCATCGTGTTTTTAAGTAATTGATAGGTAAGTTCACCCTTCAATGCAGTATAGGATTGAGTAGATGTACGTCTGGAAAATAGGTTGTTAATAAAGGAACTGCCCTCCTGAGGGGAACGAATATCCCTGGTAAGCAGACTAAGTGCATATTCTCCTGTCAAACTCAGATTGGGGATTAATTTCAATCCTCCTTCCCAGCTCATTGCTACATTTCCTTTGGGTAGAATATTTAAACTGTCTGGTTTCCATTTTAATGAGCTTACATCATCTTTGGCGCTAAAGAAAGTCATTCCTGCATAGTACCCAGCCTGATCATAGCGTATTTTAGCGCTATACCCCATACGTTGGTAGGCTGCAGGTACAAGTCGGTTGGCTGAGTCATATTCTACAGCTTTCTGGAGCCTCCCTGCCATGGCACTGAATTTCCATTTGCCTTCCGGAGTCAGATCAATACCAATTCCTCTGAACATATGTCCATTGAATGTATAGGGTGAGAAGTTCATAGAAACATCTCCAATATGCCCTGTTACCCATTTGTATGTTGGATGTATACTTAAACGGTTGGGTAAGGTAGGATAGGTAAAGTTATTGCCAAGGTTGGTAATATTAAATGTAAAAGGCAGGTTTACCTGATTGTATATATTTAAATTAATATTACCACTCAGAAAATATGTGAAGGGCTGTCTTCCCTGGCCATCATTGCCGGTATACAATACACTACTAGCCGATATTCCTCCTCCTAGTCTAAAAGGTTTTTGAGAAAATGTGTTTTTTATGTTGTTTAAATCCATTTGCTGGGCATAGCCTGACAGAGGACTCAGCAAAAAAACAATTCCAGTGAACAAAATCAGTTGGGTAAACACCTTTTCCGGATACAGGGTAATCATTTTATTCTTCGTTTTTATCCAGTTCATGGATGCTTACTTATTCGATATTGTTTTTAGTTGGACTTTTGGACTTTGATATCCGCAAGAATGTATGACTGTGCTCCATTTGCGATAAATGACTTGATTTTGATAGCTCCTTTGCGTCCATCCTGTGTTTCAAATAGTACAATATAGGGAGAAGAGGCATTAGTAAAGAACGCTGTCCCACTATCATTGACTTTAATAGCCAATTCCTTCAGAGGAGTATCCGTAGTCATTGTATCAAAATCGGATACTGTAAATTTTAGGGGGCTTTTCTCAATTGTATTCACAAAGGCTGTATGAGTGGCTCCCGGAATATCAGGAAAGGTAAAACCAGCGGCAGAGTCAGGGGACACAAACCTGCAGTAACTATACGAAGAATTTATTCCAAAAAAAGCCAGGTCAATCCACTTTCCATTCTCAGGGGTAATTTCATTTCTGGTAAAAACTTTCCGAAGCTTTGTTGAATACAAGCAACCAATGGTGTTCTGAGCTGCACTCACACCCAACCTGACATCTTTCATGGTGTACAGATTAGTATTAGCTTTTACCTGAATAGTGTGTTGTACAACCTGAGTTTGTTTGTCATTATTTGCTTCCAGAGTTATCGTATATTCTCCTGGTGAATCAAAATGAATGGAAGTATGTTGGCTGCTACTATTCGCAATAATTCCACCCGTGCTTTTCCAGTTATACTGAAGTCCACTCCGGGTCTGATTTTCAAGGGTTGCAGTAAGTGGAGCTTCATAGTCTTCATCTTCAAATACTGGAACAATAGTGAATTCCGTTTGTAAACTTTCCTTCAGATTGATTTTTTTTGAGTAGGAAAATGTTTCTCTGCCGTTAGTAACTCTTAATGTGATAACATGATCACCGGGTTGATCAAAATATACAAGAGGAGGATCTCCAGCATTGGAGGTAGCAGGGATTCCACCTTCGAAAGTCCACTCATATGTCGAAGCTCCCCGACTCTTATTCCTAATCTTCACATTTGCTGGTGCAAAATCATTCACTTCTATCTGTGTTTCAAAATTTACTACAACTGCTGAATCCAATTGCAATACAAGTTCTTTAATCTGATGCTGTGTATCATTCCAGGCCTCAAGCCTGATGGTATACGTTCCTGCATTCGGATAGATAATGCGTCCAGGTTGTTTTTCAGTAGAAGTAGCAGGAGATGCACCTTCAAATGTCCATTTATAAAAGTCTGCTCCGACAGTTTTATTTGTCAGAGTAAGTTCCACCGGGACTGTGTAACTTTTTGCCGTAATGGTATACTCAAAATCTGCATTTACTGGTATTTCCTGTTCATGAAAGCATGAAAACAGACTTATGGGTATCAGTAAAATATATAACAGAAAGAAAATTTTCTTTATCATGCTGTCTGTTAAAGAAGATAACCTATCTTCAAAAATCTATGCAAGATATTCAAGTAGCATCTATAGAATCCTTAAAAACGACTCCTGTTATTACGTAGTAAAGAATTGTGTCAAATTTGATGAAAATAGTTGTTGTTTTTTCTCTTGTTTTTGTATGAAATATCAGAGATGATCAATTAGTAAGTAAAAAAAAGCTCGAAAATTATTTTTAATGGGGTTACTATAGTTATTTAATGAGCTTTCTAATGATAGTCAAAAGAAATTCAGATAGTAAGAAAAGTACTCCATTGTTACCTAAATAAAGAGATTTCTTTCATCTCCCTTATGCAAAAGATCCAGCAATGTGATTTCAATAAGTATACTGTAACTCAAGGCCTGATAGATAAGTATCCTAATTATGTTCAAAGTGGTAATCCATTGTTGAGTGATTGGAAAACTAAATGTGTTATAATCAAAACAGCAATGTGTTCCTAAAGTCAAATTTTACATGTTGTTCAAAGTCAAAGAATTCTAGTCTATTCTGATAAATCACTACTGTATTCCATCCAGGTGCAAAGTGCTGTTTTAATTCACCTTCATTGGCTAGTTGATAAATATCCTCAAATCGTTTAATCAGGTAAGGGGCTTCTTCATATGTTAGATTCTGCACAAGAAGCGAAAACTGTTTTATTCCGTGTTTTGTCGTTACTTCGATTTGTAAAGGAAGAATATGACCATTTACAAATGGCATGATGATCACCGCTTTCTCCCATTCCTGTCCAGGAAGTAAGGCGTCTGTTATTTTAATATCTGATTCAGAATAAAGAAAAGAAAAAGCAGCCCGCAGATCTTTCATCCGAAAGTCAATATGGGCCTGCTGATCCCAGATAAACTCACTCTCATAACGTCCATCTGGGTAAATGGTGATGGTTCCCTTGTTCCACCTGGTATTTGGATTAGATTTGGATGATTCACGATTATTTGCAAGAATTTTTGCAATGGTTTGGTCATTATCAAATCCTCTGCCTGAACTGCCTTCTTTGGTATTAAGTGGTTGAGGATCAGGGGTTTCTTTCAGGTAGTAGAACAGGCCAATACCTCCTGCTACATTTATAATATAGCTTGCTTTTACCCACTGCTTATTCGAAATCGGATATTTTTGATAGGAACTTATTGCACTTGCAATCAATAGATCCATATCATTTTTTGATATCATAGAGTTAGTTATATAGATAGCCTGTGAGTTGTCCAGGTAATGACTCGGCCATTGCTTTTACATCTTCCCACCTTATTTGTTTTACCTTGTTCCATGTGTTGGATATGACATCTTTGTCAGTGGCTATATCAAGGCCAAACTGAATGAATTGCAGCTTTTCGGTTACCTCATCGACTTAAATATAGAGGTACGGAGTTTATCTTGGATCACAGCAAAAGCACTATTACAAATAAATAGCATAATCTGTTGGCTACGCTAGTAGGAAAAGAGGAAGTAAGGAAAGAAATATTACTCTCGTTCAAAGCTGTATAAGGTGCTTTTATTATCCTGTACATAAATCTGATCTTGGTTAGCTTTTATATTTACCAAGTTCAGTCCTTTTCCTTTTTCGAATAATACCTGTGACCATATAATTTTCTGACTAACGGTATCAAACACTCCAACTTGTCTGAGCGGATTCATCGGATAGTCATTTTGATTGCCGATAAAATAGATTAGTCCATTCTGATACACACTGCTTAGCCGAAACCACTGGCTGGAATCAATACCAGTACCTTGCCGAAATGTCTGATGCAATATACTGTTTCTATTGTTTAAGTCGATTTCAATAAAATAACAGCTTTCCAGAAAGTATATTTTCCTTTTTTCTGAATCCAGATGAGGTTGAAACAGCTGAACCTGATTGGAGTCTAAAAAGTCATTAAAGGGATAAAAATGCCAGTTTATTGCTCCCGTTTCTATATCAATTTCCAGTAGTTGGTTACCATGGCACCAACAATACAACTTAGCATCGAAAATATCTAAGAATTGACTTGTTTGTCCACTGTAATTCTGATTGGCAAAATTATACTTACATTTTTTACCTATGTCTATTTGCCAGAGTATTTTTCCTGTGTTTAAATCAAAAGAGATTAATACATTGTTTTTAGAATAGCCAAAACAAATCTCATTATACATATAACCTACTCCTATAGGACCTGTTTTAAACTTTCGAATCAACTCTTGTTTTTCAATATCAAATAGGCCTATATTCCATACCCAACTACCTTCATCATTATCAAAATACATATCATACGAACATATAGCTCTATTTTCGAATAAGCTTTTTATGGCTATTGGATATATTGGTTTGATGACTCGTTTATTAAAAACATCAAATAGCAGCTGTTCTCCACTTAAATTATTAAATTGAATAAAGGGCTTTTTATATTCAATAAGTTGAGGTTCCACATCCTCTAGTATTTTTTCACCATCCTGATATAAGGTATTTTCTTTACAAATGAATAATGATTTATCAAACAGATAAAAAGAGGATATTGGAGTTATAGTTTTTTCAAGCTTATACATTTACTTTACATTAATAAAATTAAACAGTCGGTTATCTAATTTATCTACCCATGAAGTAAATTCTCTCTGTGCTATATTTTTAGTAAATCCAGGCGGACGAGATGTTAATGGCCACAAATTATTTTGAAGTTCCTGATTATTCCATATGAGATTAAACATCGCATAGTTATTTTTCTTATAGATCTCTTTAAACTTTTCCTTGACTTTTGTCTGAGTTATCTCATTACGTTGCTTGAAATAATAGCGAATCTGATCAAAGCTATTAACATTTTTCAGATACTGTTCAAACTGAGAAATAAAACTGGAAGAAGACGTTAAACTGGCAACTGTACTATAGTTTTTGGTCTCTACAAATAAATTGTCAAATTTGATATCTGTTCTGAGGTTGGATTCTTCTGCATCATCTGTATTTTCATCTAATCGCTCTTCAAATCCGATAACCGTTAAGCCTGCCAAAGGCTGGCCACTTTGTAATAAAGACATTCCATATAATCCTCCTTTTATTTTACTGCTGCTCTGCAGGGTCTCATGCAAATAAGCCCCTACATTACTCGTCTGTGCATGTGTGTCAACAAACCATCCCAGATTATCCAGTTCTTCTTTCAAGGTAGCTACTCCACCCCCTGTTTCTATTGCTCTGGAATGCTTCCACAAAAACTGGGTTACCACTTCATCTGCATTCAAGTAACGCTTGGCAGAAGATTCCTGATTGCCTGTCTTAATAGGCAGCATTCGGGCCAGGAAAGTTACATCATTAAAAGGCGCTTTCTGATGAAGAGTTGAAATTTTCTCAAGCAGAATAATATCTCTTTTTCGATCTGGCTTATTTGTTAAGACTTTCGCCTCATCTATTAATTCCCAAGAGTTAACATTGTTCGCAGTTAGCTTTTCTAAGTTTTCAGCCAATAAGCTACAGTTTCCTTCACAACTGGAAAGATCCTCCTTATTTAATACATCGAGGGCAAACAGATTGATCTGAATGCTTGTCAGATCCTTATACATTTCATCGGCAATGGCAATGAGTTGTTGATCTGTCTGTTTCTTTTGGGCACACATGGCTTTGATCGCAGCTTTAACAGTTGGATTGTTTCCAGCTTTATTTAACACCTGCATGAATTTTTCACATACGATTATATCCCTTTTCTCACCAAGCTCACACTTATCCTGCTTCTCTTTGGTAGGCTCATCTGTAGGCAAAGGGAACGGCACAGGAATAGGATATTGGCCAGGATCTTTGTCTGAATCTGTTTTTGGTGTTTGCTTGGGTTTTACCTGTGCATCCAGGTCTGGGGTAGTAGAACCATCTACCGTTGGGGCATCCTCCAGTGATCCAGGCTTGGGTTTGGAATCGGGTAGTTTTCCTCCTTCTGTGATAGTATAAAATAAAAAAGATCTCCTGGAAGTATTGTGAACTTACTTGTAGGAGACCTTCTAAATTACTATGGTTTTATCTCTGATTAAGCGTTAGGCTTGTCTCTCAACTCAAATCTCTCAACTCAAAATGTACATGCTCTTCGAAGTTGAATCTGTCTTGCCGATCCTGATATATTATTACCGTATTCCATCCAGGTGCAAAGTGCTGTTTTAATTCACCTTCATTGGCTAGCTGATAAATATCCTCAAAACTTTTGATCAGGTAAGGGGCTTCCTGGTATGACAAATTCTGTACTGGGACTGAAAACTGTTTTATTCCTTGTTCGGTTGTTACTTCGATTTGTAAAGGAAGAATATGACCATTTACAAACAGTATGGTGATCACAGCTTTTTCCCATTCTTGCTCTGGAATCATGAGATCCGTGATCTTGATATCCGATTCAGAATAAATGAACGAGAAAGCAGTAGCCATATCCAGTAGTAGAAAGTCGATGTGTGCCTGCTGATCCCAGATAAACTCACTCTCATAACGGCCATCTGGGTAAATGGTGATGATTCCTTTGTTGTTTTGTTGCTTTTTCTCAAATAATAACTTTAAAAGAAGATTAATCTCCTCACCAATAGGAGCATTCTCATTTAGAGTTATTTGTTTATTGTTATGGTAATAAAATGTTTGAAAACTAAATGAGGTTATTTCTGAAAACTCATATTTTGATATAATAACTTTAGCAATATCAAATTCGTTGTAGTGCTTAATAACTTTACTTACGATATTAGTTTCTACCTGTTGAATGGTCATTTTATTCGTATTTAAGGATTAGGAATCTGTCTATTTTCTGGTTGATTGTTCCCATACTGAAATCTCACATCAAATCGAAAAGGCCTTTTAGAAGTACCATTGAACTGAGGTCTTATTTGTACTTGTACTGATTGTGCTCCTACAGGAGGATTGTTATTAGGTCTACCTGTAAGCACTTGATCCCATTCATCTTCCATTCGTTTCCAAGCACCATTTCTGTTCGTTGGTCCATCTTGAGCATGATAGTTAATCAGTTCGACAGGTCCATTAAAGCGTGCTCCGACCATATGACCACCGTTGTCTCCAGTTTTTCCATCTCTATGAGATGAGCTATTGCCCAACCCTTGTAACCTCTCATCTCTTGGATAATTAGATTTAGGAGGGGGTAATCTTTGCAGGTTAGCTTCGATCATACTCACTCTTCCATACTGGTCAATGGTATAGATTACATAGTTACTGACAAGATAGGTAGCTCCATGAAGCAGTTCGATTATATTCAGAATCTGATTGCGTTGACCGCTAGCCGTTGTTATTCCTGTACCCCCAACAGCTTCAATTCGCTTATTATCCAGTAAGGTAGCCCATAACTTCCCACCAGCATCTGTTACACTTACATTCGTTGTCCCATTCACAGTGATTGTATACTGAGGCACTTCCTTAATAGTACGCAAATATTCATAATTTTTTCTGAAATCCGATCCATATAATTTCTTCCAGGCTCTGACAATATCTGCATTCAATCTGGAAACATTTTTGCTCAGTGCTTCACTATCATCTGCAAAGTAACCATTCACATCCTGTAAGAATACTTTTACTTCTGGGTTGCTATAGGAAAGAAGCAGCCCTGCCATTTCCCGTAAGACCTCATCGGACAGGGTAATAGTAGCACAAAGTTTATTGACAGCTTCTTCTGCTTTGCCTGGGAGCATCTGTGCCTGTACAGCCTTGTCTCTAACCTGCTCATAGAGCTGGCAAATATCCTCGGATCGGGTAGTACATAGCTGACAGTTACTATTGCGAGGCTGAAGACCCACAATGGGAAGAACAGGTGTAGGATTGGGATTCGGGTTTGGCGTTGGATTGGGTGTAGTAGCCGGAGTGTTGGCAGGTGGATTTTGGGTAGTCGTATTCGTGCCTTGTCCACTACCTGTAGGATTACTGCCTCCCGGTGTGTGATTGGGGTCTGATCCAGGCTTGGGTTTAGAATCGGGTAGTTTTCCTCCTTCTCTAAACTTTTTGCCTAACTGATCTCCTGTCAGATCACCTGCCAGATCATCGGCTTGTTTAAAGTTAAAGACCAGCAGCAGCCACAGAGAACTACAACTAAAAGGGTAACATTTTTTGTTACCCTTTTAAGGAAAGAAAAGAAATATTACTCTCGTTCAAAGATATGGAGTGTTCCTTCGCTGTCAAGTACATACAATTTATTTTCAGATACTTGTGGTGCCTGATTCAGACTCCAAAACCTGCTTTGCTGGTCTGTACCCAGATTCTGATACCATTCCACTTGTAGACTTGCTCTGTTCAATACTCCTACTAGTTGGGTAAAGCCACTACTTCGGCCCTGATTTGCTGTAAAATACACATACTCTTCTGTGAATGTATGAGTCATGCCAAAGTTCCAGTCTGTATCTGCATGGCCTGTAGTGAAGTTTTTTATCCGATGGATCTGAAGTTTTGCCAGATCAAATTCCAGATAATAACGGGTGGCCAGAAAACAAACCAAACCCTGTTTCTCATCCAGATATCCATTGGTAAAGCCAGCATTGGTTAACTCCGGATGGGTTTGTTCTATTTCGACATTAGCTACGATCTGTCCATTGGAGAGCAAAATACCTAGTAATCGTCTGCTTTCCAGGTATAACCAGAGTATGTCATTCCAGATACCAAGTACCTGCCGAATGCTACCCATAACCTCTCCTTTCTCTGCAAATATGTAGCTGCAATAATCACTTAAATCTACCTCCCATTCGTATTCGCCATTTATAAGGGAAAGAGATCGTAACAATTGCCCCTTATTATGAATTTGCAAATATTGATTTCTAAACCTATACCCAGAACCTTTATATCTATGCGGAAGCTCATATAAGATTTTAAACGGATTTAACTGATTTAGAACATATCGGCTTGAATATGCACCTACTCCCTCTCTTATACGATCTTTTGAAGTCAAAAAAGTATTATTCCAATAACTTGTTCCATTAAAAATTGCAGGAATAGTTATCTTTTTTTGTGTTTCAATTTCAATCAAATCAGTAAATTCTTCATGATTCAGGCATAAAAAATTATCAAAATAAAAGTATCCCCAATTATCTTTATCTATTAACCTGTTGTTATCAAAATATAATTCTCTGTCATTACTTTTAAGTTTATAGGAAAGTAAGTTTTTATTTACTTTGAAAGTATCTACAGCTTCTATTTTTCCTCTAAGTATGTAGTTCATTTTACATTAATAAATTTGTAAAAGTTATTATTGACATCAGATACAATTTCTATAAAATCCAATAAAGCAGCATCTTTATATTGAATTTCACTATAATTAGGATCATAATCAGTTCTTGGAAATAAGCTTGCTCTCAAACCATTATTACCCCAGATAGTGTTAAATACAGTTACTCCCTGTGGCTTCAATTGCAGATTATTTGGATTAGAATCATCAACCATCATGGTTCGAAACTGACTTTTGATATCATTCACATTGGGTATTTTCTTTTTATCAAACACATACTCCAGGCTACCTCCTTGCATATCAACCACTTCTGGTTGACTCAGATAGGCAATAAACTGATCAAAATCTTTCCAGCTACCACTGCCAATACCTGTTAAATCATTTAACCCATAGTTCTCCGTATAGCTCTTGTATTCGATATACCCCTTATTTCCCTGCCTTTTCAGATCATACCGCTTTGTGCTTCCACTCAACCCCTGATCCAGATGCTCTATATCTGCCAGTGTTAAAGAACGTGTACGAATATCTGATATCATGTGATTCACCCCTGACTTAGCTACAAATCCCCAATTACCTGTACTCGGATGCAAAAACGTGTTTGTACTCAACAGATTATAGGCATCGGTCAGGCCTGCATCATACAAACCTATCATGTATTGGGCATTTAGCCAAACAATGGCCAGGGTAGGAATGCCATAGGTTGCTCCATTACCACATGTCTGACAATCAGCTATAGAGTACCGTTTCAGAAAAACCTGTAGCTTTTCCTGGGGTGTGCCTGTAATGGTTTCTCCTGTTCCACTGGCATTGACGATTTCAAACAAGTGTTCTACCTGTGTTTGTTCTGTGGTCTGCATTTTGAGAATGACCTGCAAGGTTTCAAAATCATTTCGGGGTTTTTCACCTGCCGGTTTCAATGCATCATATTCTGCCTTCCAGGCTTGTACCAGATTGGCATTTAGTAGGTCAACATTCTCACACAGATAGTTTTTTCCACCACAGGCAACAGGTGTAATGTCTGTTAAAAATATAGTAGCTACCTCTGCCGGATACTCATTGAGCTTTTGGGCCACTAATTGCAGCATAGTATCATCTTCTATTTTCTGACAGAGTTTCTCCACACCTGCTCTATGTTGTGTTTTAGTTAACAAGGTTTGGAGTTGCTTACAGGTAGCTTCAGAAAGAGGCACTTTTCGGTTAGTACACACCTGACACTTGTCCTGCTTCTCTTTGGTAGGCTCATCTGTAGGCAAAGGGAACGGCACCGGAATAGGATGTTGGCCAGGATCTTTGTCTGGATCTGTTTTTGGAGTTTGCTTGGGTTTTACCTGTGCATCCAAGTCTGGGCTAGCAGAACCATCTACCGTTGGGGCATCCTCCAGTGATCCAGGCTTGGGTTTGGAATCGGGTAGTTTTCCTCCTTCTGTGATAGTATAAAATAAAAAAGATCTCCTGGAAGTATTGTGAACTTACTTGTAGGAGACCTTGTAAATTACTATGGTTTTATCTCTGATTAAGAGTTGGGCTTGTCTCTCAACTCAAATCTCTCAACTCAAAATGTACATGCTCTTCGAAGTTGAATCTGTCTTTCCGATCCTGATATATTATTACTGTATTCCATCCAGGTGCAAAGTGCTGTTTTAATTCACCTTCATTGGCTAGCTGATAAATATCCTCAAAACTTTTGATCAGGTAAGGGGCTTCCTGGTATGACAAATTCTGTACTGGGACTGAAAACTGTTTTATTCCTTGTTCGGTTGTTACTTCGATTTGTAAAGGAAGAATATGACCATTTACAAACAGTATGGTGATCACAGCTTTTTCCCATTCTTGCTCTGGAATCATGAGATCCGTGATCTTGATATCCGATTCAGAATAAATGAACGAGAAAGCGGTAGCCATATCCAGTAGTAGAAAGTCGATGTGTGCCTGCTGATCCCAGATAAACTCACTCTCATAACGGCCATCTGGGTAAATGGTGATGGTGGCAGTGTTCCATTTTTGTAATTCCTGATTTAAACACTTCTGATAATATTCTTTTATTAGCTTATCTGCTTTTCGCATTGATTCAGGTGCAGTACGTCTGGGCTGTTCCCGATTCTTCTCATCTTTATAAAACTGAGGACGAATCTCCTGACTAGCAGAGTCAAATATTTTCAGAAATCCATTGTTTGCACTCATATTCCAATGAGCTATTACCTTACTCCATTCATATCCACTTAGATACTCAAGTATCCCTTCTGAATAAAGTTGTGAAGCTTCTTGTTGTTCTTTCATCTTATGGATTATCAATAGTTTTAAATAAATCTCCATTTGGTTGTATGGATGCCCGAACTCCATTGTAGAAGTACTCAACTCTAAACTGATAAGGCCTTTTAGATGTACTACTAAAATCAGCTGTAATTTGAACCTGAACAGATCTGGGATTAGTTGTATTTGTCAGCACTTGATCCCATTCATCTTCCATTCGTTTCCAAGCACCATTTCTGTTCGTTGGTCCATCTTGAGCATGATAGTTAATCAGTTCGACAGGTCCATTAAAGCGTGCTCCGATCATATGACCACCGTTGTCTCCAGTTTTTCCATCTCTATGAGATGAACTATTGCCTAACCCTTGTAACCTCTCATCTCTTGGATAATTAGATTTAGGAGGGGGTAATCTTTGCAGGTTAGCTTCGATCATACTCACTCTTCCATACTGGTCAATGGTATAGATTACATAGTTACTGACAAGATAGGTAGCTCCATGAATCAGTTCGATTATATTCAGAATCTGATTGCGTTGACCGCTAGCCGTTGTTATTCCAGTTCCCCCAACAGCTTCAATACGCTTATTATCCAGTAAAGTAGCCCATAACTTACCACTGGCATCTCTCACACTTACATTCGTTGTCCCATTCACAGTGATTGTATACTGAGATACTTCCTTAATGGTACGCAAATATTCATAATTTTTTCTAAAATCCGATCCATACAGTTTTTTCCAGGCTCTGAGAAGATCTGCATCCAATTTAGAAATGTTTTTGCTCAATGCTTCGCTATTATCTGCAAAGTAACCATTAACATCCTGTAAGAAGACTTTTACTTCTGTATTACTATAGGAAACAGAAAGCAGCAGGCCAGCCATTTCCCGTAAGACATCATCGGAAAGAGTAATAGTAGCACAGAGTTTATTAACCGCTTCTTCAGCCTTAGCTGGGAGCATCTGTGCCAGTATGGCTTTGTCTTTGACCTGTTCATAGAGCTCACAAATATCTTTTGAACGGCTAGTACACACCTGACAGTTGCCATTGCGAGGCTGAAGACCCACAATGGGAAGAACAGGTGTAGGATTAGGATTCGGGTTTGGCGTTGGATTGGGTGTAGTAGCCGGAGTGTTGGCAGGTGGATTTTGGGTAGTCGTATTCGTGCCTTGTCCACTACCTGTAGGATTACTGCCTCCCGGTGTGTGATTGGGGTCTGATCCAGGCTTGGGTTTAGAATCGGGTAGTTTTCCGCCTTCTCTGAACTTTTTGCCTAACTGATCGCCTGCCAGATCATCCGCTTTTCGGAAGTTGGCAAGCGTGGTTGGACCACCCCAAAGCAGACTGGCTACCACCACCACATGTTGTCCACCCTGATGCCAGGCCACACTACCCCCTTGCTTGTAATTGTCATAGCCTGTGAGCTGTCCAGGCAATGACTCGGCCATTGCTTTTGCGTCTTCCCACCTTATTTGTTTTACCTTGTTCCAGGTGTTGGAGATGACATCCTTGTCGGTGGCTATATCAAGGCCAAACTGAATAAACTGCAGCTTTTCAGTTACTTCATCAACCACCCCATCGGTCACACCAGCTGCCATAGCTGGTACACGAATCGGTGATTCGGTAAAGCCAGCTTCCGTCTCATGCCAGTATTTTTTAGGCAGAGCAGCCTCTTCGTACAGGTTCTCACCCAGTTCAACTACTTCCGGCAGAAATCCCCACAGGTCTGACTTATCAATCTTCATCTGCTCACCAGTTTCAACCGTTTTCTCAAACTTTTCTCCTTTTAGACTCCCTGCAGGCGATCCAGTGCCTTTGTTTTGATTCTGAGCTTGCTGTAACTCCTTCTCCAGACGCTTTCTGACCTCTTCTTCCAGTTGTTGCTGAGAAACATCTCCCAGCTTTGGATTTTCCTGTAATTTTTTGCCATAGCCAAAATCTTTCAGCGTCAGCTTGCCATTACATAACTGAATAGTGATTACATTCTTACCCTGTGTATTCTGCGTTCCATCTGCAGTAACGGTATGTTTGTTTTTGCCATTACAGTCGGTGAAGGTATAGGCCGTGTTCGGATATTTCTGAAGTTTTTTACCAAGTGATTCGGTCAGTCCTTTCATAAACTGATCGAGTTCACTTACCTCAGATTGTGGTTTAGGTTGCGGTTTGGCCTGTGAACCAGCCACATTCTGGGAATTATCCTTAGACTGCCCACAGGATGGCGTTACATATAGCTTTCCTGTTAGTGTAAGTTCTTTCACTTCTACCTGTTTCTCATACTTGCCGTCCTTATCAGCATGATAGGCAAGAGTAGGCAGAGGCTGGGCAAGTTTTCCTTTTTGCAGTGTTAACTCAATCAAACCTTTGTCTGGTCTTGACTGGGTGATCACATAAACCTCCTGCACATTGTTCTTCTGAATTTTGGCTTGCTCCTGACTTTGGCCATAATAGACACGCGGATTGGCTTCATCTACATATCCTTTGAAACCATACATACCCCCACTGTTCCAGGCTGCCTTAAGTGCATAGATCCTGGTGCCCACACGAAACCGCTTGAGGAACTGTGTATGTTCAAGATAATTGCCATCATCACAAAGGTGAAGTATAGTAGCTCCTTTGGGTAAGGTAATTGCATAGCCACTTGCACTCAGAAAGGTGTAATCTTCTGGTAGAGGTATCCCTTTTTCGGCTGTGGCAATGGCACTTTTCTCATCTTTTTCAAAGGCAGAGACGACCATAGCCGGATCATTCATAATGTCCCACTGCCACTTGGCCAGGTGCATACCATTGGCATAGTCCATCACATTTTGGGTCTGCTCCTGCTCATAGCCTCCATAGTGTTTGTCAAAGGTGTGATATAGCTTCCATCGCCCGTGTCCAAGCTCATGGGCAACGGTTTGCGGCTCTACCTTGTTTTCAATTTCAGAGGTAAACAGATAACCAAACTGAGCACCTCTGGGCATAAACCCAACTGCTTCCCGCTGATTGATTTTCTCGGCTCCAGTGGCTTTGAGGAAAAACAGATAACTGGCGGCTGGATCAAATTCATCCGCCCGATCCTGCTTGTATTGATTATTCAGCGCCTTCATGTCGTCATTGTAAGTCGACAATCCTGTACTACCTGACATGAGCCGTTCTACGCCTGTATACAAATAGTCTTTATCTACTTCCACATGCCAGGTAACACCAACAGGTCCATAGGTACTGTCTAGCGCCTGTTTGATTCCCTGCTCATCAATACGGGTACCGTTGACAGGAACCAGCACCACTTTATGGGTCTGAAGGTTGTAACTGACAATGCTTAACTTGCCTAATGTCCAGTATTTATTATTGGCAGTTGCATATAATGCATAAAGTTCCTGGGCATCCCCGGACGGACCACCTACAACCTGTATGGTATAGGTTTTGGTAGATGGGTCATATTCTGATTTAAACTCGGTACCGGTAGGGGTTTTAAAGATAACTTTGGTTGGATCAATAGTTTTGTCCTTGATTTCAATCGTGGCACTGACTACATCACTTTTAGTAACAGGTACTAATTTCCAGGGAACATAATAGTTGGTATAGAGCTTTTGGTATTTCTCACGAATCAATGCTACTTTATCGTAATACTCCAGCCAGGTATCAAAGGCATAATACCCTTTTCCCTTATTGAAGGTAACAATGGCTTTGTCTCCATTTAATTGGGTAGGATCGAAGCTCCCATCAGCCAGAGCTGCTCCGGCTTTGCCAACATACGTGGCTTTGGCTACAGTTGACTCTTTTCCGCTCGCATCAGTCTCGGTCACTTTTTCCACCTGATACACATTTCCGTCCTTGTCTTTAACGGTCATCGGAAACACTACCACCTTATTGCCTTCATTGCCCTGTCCTTCTTTGTCTGCACTCATAACCGTATGTGGCTCTCCACTGGCATCGGTCACGACCAGTTCGCCTTCATCGTTCAGGCTAAATGCCTCAACACCCGGAATCGAAAAGTCAAATGTGTAGTCAATCTGGCTGAGACCGGTTTTCACAGTACCAACATCAAACCCACCTTCAAACACATCATCGATATTGGCGATTTGGCCTTCATTTTTGTCATACCGGGCTTCAATGTACCCATTGGTCATCTGTCGGTCGGTATTAACTGTAATACTGGTAAAGGTTACCGCAATTTTTGCATCATTGAGCCACGGAATGATAGTCCATCCTTCACCACTGAAGACACCTCCGCCACCCGATACACGGGTAAGTGTTACCGGGAAGTCATTGGCCATAATGACCTCTCCTGTCTTCAATTCTTTGATTGGTTGCTGATTACTCAGATTCACAGCTGGCATAATACCACACTGGGCCAGACGGGAACTATCTGCCTGAGGCAATGCAATAGTCATTACAGGACCATACACTGGCTGTCCCGCCATACAGGAACTAGCTACGCGATATTCATATGTCCCACCATTTTCCAATCCATACAGCGTAATACGCGGTTCAACAGAAGTCTGCTCCTTCCATTCTGAAGGATTATTTTCACGCTTAATGCGGTAGCTTACTGTAAATCCAATGTATTCCGGAGCCGTATTCCACTCCAGATTTAGTCGTTTGCGTTCGGCTGTTGCCGTTATCACAGCTGGTGGTGCACAATTATCCTGTAGGAGAAAGGTGCGAACCTCACTATATCCATCATTCTGAAACAGGTTGACAGCATCTATTCCTTCACGTGCCTGGGCACGTACACACCAAGCATATCTTTTACCTGGTAGTAGGGGAGGCAGCAGAGCATTGTAGAGCAATGATGTACCCCGAACGGTTTCCCGGTGGATTTCTGGAGAATAAGGGAAGGCAGCCTGGGGCGTCATACCATTGTCCCATAGTTCCTTCAGGATAAACTCATACTCCACATAGGTTAGTCCCTGATGGCGCGGTGTCCATTGAAACATCATATTCAATGGATCACGGAAGGCAATACTTTCATTGTTCTGAGGTAAACTCAGTAGGGGAGGCTTCTGACTGGTAATAAATGCACGTGCACACGTAGATACAGACAGAGGTTGATTGGTATAGGCTTCTATGGCCTGAAAACAGAACTCAACCATTCCTTCCGGGAGCTTTCCATCTGTCAGATAGCCCTGGGTAATCAAATTCTGTGGCTGAAAATAGGGAGCCAGGTCATCAAGTGTAAGGCGAACAGGGGAACCTGACTCCACTATAAGTGGCTGTATAAAAGCCTGCTCATTGGTTTGGATACGCAGACCTCCGGCAGCGGTGATCGTCATGCGCAGGCGAACTGTGAGCGTAGGCTTCAACTGATCGCGGTTGACTAGTGTAACGGTCAGTTTTTCACGTGTACCACTATAATAATCACTCAGATACAGACTATGAGGCGGTAACAGGTGTGTGTTTACCTGTACTGGATAGGTAGTTTGCGCCACTACAGGGATCACACACTGAAACAACAGGAAAATAAAAAGCCTGTAATGATAAAAAGCCTTACGCATCTGTTTATTTACTAATTATTTTAAATGTTGCCAGTGCCTGTGGTGTAACCAGTTGTAACAGGTATATACCTGTTTGGATAGCAGGAGTTTCTTCAAACACCGTTTCACTGAAAGATTGATTTCGGATATCTTTTTGTGCAATAACCTGACCCTGGCTGGAATAGAGAACCAATGTAAAATCGGCCTTTTCCTTAAGTTCTACAGTGGCGGTAAACTTTCCGTTACTCGGATTGGGGCTTACCATAAACTGCTTGATATAAGGTTCATCAGGTGTCTGGTAATCTGTCAGCTCACTTTTATCCACAGCACGCACGGTCTTGTAGACAATCTTCTCACAGGCGCCCTTAAAACTGCGTAGACCAATCTGGTATTCGCCAAACTGATCAAACTGTATTTCCAGATAGGGCTGCTGTTGGTCCAGTATTTCTGTGCCTGAAGGAACAATCCACTCAATGCGGTCAGGAGCGGGATAGCTGATATTGGAAATGTGTACCCGTTCTCCTTTAGGTACTCTGGTGGCAACAACAAAATCAGCTGCAATTTCAGTATCATCCCGGCTAATTTTTATGGTATCTTCATTCGTACATCCTTTGCTGTCTGTTACGATCAGTGTATAGGTGCCTGCTGCTATCAACTGAACCGTGGCCGTGTTCGCAAAGGATACTCCATCTTTCATCCATTGATAGCGGGCATTCGGATCATTAATTGTACCATTGAGTTCGAGGATCTGATCTTTACATAATACCCGATCAGGTCCTAGTTTAACTGGTAACAGATCTGGTTGCAACAGAGAGTAACTTTTTATCAGAAAGCAGCCATTGGCATCTGTCACCTTTACTTCATACTCACCCTGACCCAGATTCTGAGCAGATGCGGTTTGTACTCCATGTTTCCACTGATATTGATAGGGAACTTTGCCACCTGTTACCATTAAAGAGATAGAGCCATTGTGGTCACTGAAACAGGTGGGTTGTACCACAGATGCGTCCACTTTCAGTCCATCAGGAACTGTTATCTGTGTTTGGCCTATGGCCGTACAACCCCGTGAGTCGGTAACTACAACAGAATACCATCCATCAGTAAGATCTTTTATAGTACTTGTAGTTTGCTCTGTACTCCAGGCATAGCGATAAGGGGGAGTTCCACCCTGGGGAATAGCGGTAGCAATACCATTCGCATCTCCATTACAAAGTAACTCAGAGGCGGTAAAGTTTATTTTCAGTACATCCGGCTGTACCAGATGAAAATCTGATGACCAGGCGATAATGCCATTTCGATCTGTCACCCTTACCCGATATACTGCGGTTGGGCGTTCTAATGCCATACTATCAGATTCTCCAAAAGCAGTTAGTGAATTATTGTCAACTACAAACCACTCATACTGATAAGGATAATGTGTCTGATTGCTTGCATAAGGCCTTCCGCCTGTAGCCTGTGCAACCAACTCTCCATCTGAGTATCCATTACAGGACACAAAGTGCTGCTCTGTAATGCTTACTTTTAATAAAGGTGGTTCATCAACCTGGATAGTTACTGTCTGATAGCAACCACTCTGGTTCGTTTCCGTTTGTGGGGAAGCCAATGCATAATTGGTATCCTGAACACGCACATAATAGGTTCCTTTACCTAGATTGGATAAAGTGCTGACCTGACTATTGCCTTCAGTTTGTGTAGCATCGGCTGTTAATGGGTTTCCATCTGAATCAGTCCAGTAGAAAGTATAAGGCATGGTACCTCCTTGTGCCCGAATCGTTATATGACCGTTTTTCAATCCATACCCTAGCGGCTCCACATTTTCTTCAACGGTTATTGCTACTCTCTCTGCCGGCTCCGCAATCGTACGTTCATACATAATTACCTGTCCGCTTCCATTTTGTGGATCACATCCATTGCTATCCTGAACTTTGATAGTATAAGTACCTGCCTTCAACTGATAAAAGCTGTTTCCGAAAGATTCTGTAAGAGTAATCGTTTGGATAACCTGGCCATTCTGAAGCAGAAATGCAGTATAGTTTCCTGTTCCTCCCAGAGCAGTTATCGCAATAACGCCATCTTCCCCGCTAAAACAATGGGCAGCAGCCTCTGTGGCGGTAAAAGTAATGGGTTTACGGACAGGAACTGTAACCAACTTTGTATGTACTATCGGATCTTCTGCATAGGTAGGTCTGCCATTAAAGCTTCCGTTAAGGGTTAATCGCTGATCTGTCAATGATTCCAGATCCTGTATAGTTACTTTATTATCTGCAGATAACTGATCAATATTGAGAGGCCCTCTCTGCATGCCATCCAGTGAAAATGTGATAGTCTCATTGGCATAAAGGCTTCTGTTAAAGACAACTGTCAGCTTTCCGTCTGTTGTATAAGAACAAGAGGGAGGGGTAGATTCTACCGAGACAATTTCAGGAGCCGACAATAAAGGAATCAATGTCATTGCCGTTGAATAATTCCCACATCCATAATCAATCCGCACTTTTACGTTTTTTGACTGCAACAATACATCATTCACGAAATCAATAGCTGGCAGATCATTTCCTGAAAAGGTTAATATGTTATTGGAGTATAGGTTTGCAGGAAAGTTCTGCCATGTGCCATTTCCAATCTGATACTGCCATCCATATACAGCATCTGGAAACCCCTGTGTAGCCTTTATCTGGATGCGATGGGCTTGGGGTAGCAATAGTTTGTCTCCATAGGTTTGCTTTTGCCCTATCCGATCAAAATAGTACAGATTGATAGCCTTTGGATGAATATAAAGCTCTAACTCACTGTTCCATTCAGGAATTATATTGGTAAAGGTTCTTCGATAACATGCCGTATACGAAATAGCATTAGAACTATTACCTGATACTCCTTTACAATTAAACGCATTATGCCATTGTCGTTCTCCATAGATGCGGAGTGTGGTTAATCTTTTATTTGCCGCTACTGGAATGGATTTGAAGATAGTTCTGTAGGGACTAGTTAAGGGAAGTACATTCTCCATCCAGATAGGGCTTGTAGCCGCACTTCCGTTATTATAGGTTGTATATATATCAAATCGGTTAGTACATCTGTCGTCATAGTTGCTTCCCCAAATCTTGATCGTAAAATCCATTGCATACTCACCTGTTTCCACATCCTGAGCATACAGAGCAGTAACCCAGACAAAGGCCAATGCCCACAAAACAATTCGTCTCATTTTTAAGTATATTACCTGATCAGAAAATCAATTTTGTACATTTACTTTTGCTACAGCGCCTGTCTTTCCACTGGCAAGAACAGTTCGGATCACATACTCATACTGCACATCTGGCTTCACATCTATATCCTGTATCTGCGTTTCAAAGGATTTGGTCACTTTCCATAATGAAAGCCCTTTTCCTGCCTCTCCCTTATACAGCTCAAATGCTTTGGCCTCCTTTACATCATGTTTCCAGCTTAAGAGTATACTTTGGTCTTTTCTATTTCGTTTTCCTGTAAAACTTGTGATCTTACCCATTTGTGAAGCCTGACCACGGGCTCGTATAGTTATGATTGGTGAAGGCTCTGACGACAGCCCATTTTTTGTAACCGCTTTGATAGTGTAACCATACAACCGATCCATTTCGGCGGTCTCATCGGTATAGCTTTGCACATTTGTGTCAGTGACTGTATAGATGAGTGTATTTTCTTTTGAACCTTTTTCTTGTCGATAGAGCTGTAGGGTCGCAATATTCTCTTCCTGACCAGTGACCCACTCCAGTTGTACACCTTTGTCGGTAAGTTTATAACTGGTAATGATAGGAGGAGAAGGAGGTACTATATCTGGTTTTTGAAGTGCTGATACTGCCGATTTCTCTGATTGGTTGTAACGTTTGTCTACAGCTGTAATGGCATAGTATACTTTGCTATTCAGGTTACGTACCTGAAGTGTATCTGTAAAGTGATTGTCCCGAATGGCTACATCTGTCAGTGGTATTAATTCTTCTTCTTTGGTTTGGCCCCGATAAATCCGATAGCCCAGCAGATCTTTTTCCTGATTAGGTGTCCACGACAAACGAACCACGCCAAGGCTATCTACAGTTCCTTGTAATCCTATCGGACTGGCAGGTGGTATAGAATCTATAGGCTGGACCAGGACTGGGAATGAAAGAATGGGTTCTCCTTCTGTGGGTATAGCCGCAATTACAAAATAGTTGGTAACATTCAACTGATTGTAGGTAAGATTTCGGATACTGGGTGTAATATTGGTCAGTACTGGTACAAAAGGTCCTTTGTTGTTATCGGCATACTGTAATTCAAATCTTTGAATATGTTCATTCCCACGTTCATCAAATTCCCAGTTAATGTCTACTCCTCCCTGGAGATTAGGTACGGCCCGCTGGATATGTGGCACATAAGCCACTGTATTTTTGCCTTCTCCACTTACAACTATAGAAGCCGGACCTTCTTCACTAAAAGTGGTCACTCCAATGATCCGGTAATAAGTGGTTAGGCTATTATTGGTAAGGGTATCCATATAATACATCCGGTCATTGGGTTTTCCATCCTTACCGTTCATATTGGCAAAGGGAGTATTGGAAAGGCGTGAGAATGTTTTACCATCTGTAGATTTCTCAATAAAGTAAGAGTTGTACACATGTCCGAGTATCTTGTAGTTCCAGGCTAGTATTACATTTTTATTGCCAAATACGGTGGCCAGATCCTGGGGCTGTGGTAACGGCTGGTAATCAGTTAGCCCCACATATACTGACCCCATCTGAACAGGTTTCATCTTTCCGGTAATTACAGGAATGATCCGATACAAATACCGCTCATTGGATTTTACCGTTTTATCTTCCCACCCCCAGCCTGCCAGTACAGCTGCGGGATACGATAGGTCCGCTGCATACATAGATACCAGATACCTTTGCTCTAACTCCTGAGCCATAGACATCATCTTCATTACTCCTCTGGCATCATCTCCGGAAAGCTGAAAGTTTTGCCCATACAGTGCCTGAGCAATAATAGCTGCATAGTTATTCTGAGTAGCAAGGGTCTGCCATTTATCCAGCGGCTGTGGCTTTACTGGCTCTGGTGTAAGCAATGTTTTCTCGGCTTGTGGTAAAATCTGTCCATTCCGAACTACCGTATACCGTTCGATCCGAAATCCGGCACGATTGGTCTGTTTCCATGCTAATGGAGAATTGACTGCCCATCTCAACTGAATAGCGTCTTTCTTTACATTGGCCCGGACACTAACCTGTAAGCTATCCTGAGCCAGGGCAGAAAAGCAGCCAGCCAGGGTTATAAGCATATACAGGAAATATTTTAACTGAAATCTGTTCATCACTGCTGGTATTATAAAAGCGTAACTGTCTGTTTTGCACTCCCTAAAACAGTCAGGTGGTTCGTTCAGGGAGTACATTGATCAGACCTACTTAAGATTATTTATATAGTCAAAATTGGCTGATGTTCCTTTTGTACCATCAGGTAAGATATACTGAAATTTTACCGTGTATGTGCCCTGCGTAAATGAAGGACATACCCCATTTACGATATTGGAAAACTGAGAAAGCCCATTGGTGTTGATGTAGCGGTTTACCAATTGGTTTTGTAGATCATAGAAGTCTCTCTGATAGACCTGGAACAGGGCATAGGTATATGGAAAATATCTGCTGGCATAGCCTGTATACTTATCATTTTCTACTTCAGTGAGATATCTGGCCAACAGATCTATTGCTTTTGCAGGAGGTACTCCGTACATAGAAGGATCTCGATGTGTTAGAGTGACTATTCCTGCCAGTGGATAATTCTTATACAGTAATGGATACATTATACTCTGATAATAAGTATCTGTTAGTGTTGAAGCTCCTTCTATCAAAGGTCTTCCTGCTGTATACTCACTTCCTCTAAGCTCTATGGGTTCAAATGGCTCTGTAACCGTTAATTCGTATGCGAGGTTGATAACCGTTGAAGACACTCGTTCCCAGGTAGACGCCTTTTGAGGATTGCCTTCCATCTTCTGGGAAAAGGTCGTATATCGGCTTGTCGCAAATGAATAGTCCAGGAGACTTTGTCCGATATCGCTACGTATTACATTGTTTGCCTGGGCATTGGCGACTGTAATATCATCAGTAGCACCTCCAATAGCCTGACGCTGATCTACTGACTCTGTTGTCTGTCCGCTTCCTTCTTTCGCCAGGGTCACTACACTCACCGAATAAGCTTGCTGTGTGACTAGTTCAGGCATCTGATAGGTAAGCTGATTGTTACCTGGGTTATAGGTAAAAGCAACAGTTTGTTTAGTTCCATCAGACTTTGTGACATGAATTTCATGTTTATAATCTGGTGAGAAGAGGTAGCTTTGTCCACGCTTTAATTGTACAATTCCACCTTTCGATTCATCTTTCAGAAAGAATTTCTGATCTATCACAGGATACGCGAACTCTACGTTTTGCAAAGGAATCGCTGTAGGAGCAGTTCCTGTTTTAAAGGCTACTTCCATCGTCTCTTCTGCCTTCTGGCCTGAGGTATATACAACCACCCAGCGACCATTCTGTAATTGTTCAAAGCCTACTTTGACAACCGCTTTCAGAGGTTTATTTGGAGGTAATACTTCATGAGAAAGGAAAGAAACCCCATCTTTATTATCAGTCCATAAAAGCTTTCCGTTTATGGCTTGTCCTGCATCCTGCACTGTAAACGAAGTAAGTTGAATCCGGTAGGTTTTGGGGCCCTGGTCATCTTCCACATCAAAAGGAACACCCACTCTCATATTGAAGGCTGCCTGAGGTGCAGCAAACACATCTACTGCGTCAGAATTATTTTTAGGTGTCAGATCACTGATCATGCGCATGTCCAGCGGACTTCCTCCTGGGACTACCAGTTCGCATTCTTCGCCAAGCGTAATTTTAAAACGACATTTTCCTCTCACCAGTCCCCCTAGTAGATCGAACTGTACCCCTAAATACCCTTTTACAAAAGTAGGATTAGGCAACTTAGCCTGCATTAACGCCGCTGCAGATCCCTTGATAATCGGTATTTTTGTTTTCAGGAACCATAAGTTTACTTTTACACCCAGTTCTCCCTGCAGGTACACATATGATTGGCCGTTTGCATACCAACCGTCAATGCCGATCTTACCGCTACGTCCCTGACATTGCATATCCTGGTAGTCTTTCAACATAATGTCGAAGCCTAGTCCAGCCTGAAAATTAGCATATAGAATCAGAAACGAAAGATCGCCTGTTGCTACTTTTAAGCTGGACCCAAACGCAAACCCTTTGCCATCTCCTAATGCATTCAGGTCTCGCATGTAATCCAGTTCCGCCATATCTACGCCTAGAATATCAGCTACTTCTTTTGGAGGAGGTGGCGAACCTGGGATACGAGATCCCAGCATCAGGTAAGAACCTGTCTCTACGCTAATACCTCCAATACCCATTTTGAGTCCTAAACGGTCAGTAGGTGTACCCATGTGTACATACCATTCTTTAGGGTCAATATGCAGTACAGCCCAACCGGCGCGGTTACCGGAAGCGGTACCCCGGATAATGCCTCCTGCTGCGTTTACATATAAATCAAAGGTAGCATGGAGAGAACTTTGAGTAAAATCATACTGAATACCCATTGCAGCTGAGAATCCTGCCTGACCTGGAGTTTCCGAAGGTTGAAATACATTTGTTGCTGCTTTATTGGGTTCATATTGCTTCAATGTTTCGAGCGACTTGGCTAGAGCCGTGTTATCCCCAACAAATTTTTTCTCCAGTTCAGCCACTTTCTTAAATTTGTCACCAACAAAGTTTTCTATGTTTTCAACACCGGGTATTTTTCCTACAAATTTGGCAAATCCATAGAAACCAATAAAGTTGATACCACCCGACTTGTTGAACGCAATTTCAAATGAAGCTTCACCATTAATGGCCGCGTCGTTGGCGACATTAAACAACACAGCCGCTTTCGCTCCAATACCAGAATTTTCATCCGGAACATATTTACAACCTGTAGGGGAGGACAGCAGATCAGCACCATCACGTTTCATTCGGTAAGAGACCCCACCACCGAATCCGTTTAGATTTAAAGGTGGAAATACAGGTATACCTGAACCAAACTTAACCCTTCCATCCACAAACCAGTATCTGAAATCTTTGCGACCAAACATGGCCCGGGCATTGATGTTACAACCTTTTAATACCTTATCAAATGTTAGTTCTACATTACCGGCAAAGCCATCTCCATAGGTAGGATCGTCTCTTAAAATACTAAGTTCTGCCTTAAGATTGAAGGTTTCAGCCACTTTTGCGTTAATGGCAATATTGCTAATATTCAGTTTCTTATACTTCCATTGCTGAGTCGACTGTGCCTCATTTCCTTCCTGCTTTTCATTCATTGCTCCTATCAGTTCGAGACGTGTACTGCCAGCAAACATATTATCACTTAATGTAAGCTTAATATCAAAACCAAGTGCTACCTCTTTTTCGCTTACCCTTAGTCCAATCCGATCAACGGAAATTGGGAAGTTCATCATCTTTAACTCCCCCTTGTATCCGAAATACTCAGCAGTAAACCGGGGTGCATCTGTTTTTAAATGGAGACTGCGAAATTCAATGCCCTTAAAATCAGCAACTTTTTTTCCTGATGAGTCTTGTGGGTTTCCTCCATCCAGACGGGCGGCCAGATTCAGACTGCCATGAAGCATGGCTTCTGGTTTAAACTTTCCATCTACTACTTGTAAGGCTACATAGGAATTGGGAAGCAGTTGTGCCTCTGCTTTGAAAACATCAAACTTGAATCCGCTGACTGGTTTAACTTTTAGTAAATACTCATTATCAGCTGTAATAATGGCATCATATCCTAATGTTGAATTTTCAGAGACAGGCAGGCCTATCATACCAGAAAACCCTGCCTCTGTTAAGCGATTAGCTTCCAGAGCAAGAGAAAATCTATCAACAGAGAACTGCCAGCCTGACGCACTTCCTTCTTTAAGAGGCAGAATATTAGTAGCTGCAAAAGTGCCACTGATACCATTATTATCAATCAGCATATTTTTGGCTCCAAACGAAACTCGTTCTTTGCCTCTCTTCGAAAATTGTTTAGGAAGGGTGACAACTAAATCACGAACAAAAATTCCTCGCCATAATGTGGGATTACCCGGAATCATGTAATTGAGTTCATATCCCTGTGGATACACAATAGAAGGATCATTGCGGAGGTCACTGAAATCAAATATAGCCTCACCTAACATAAAGGTAAAGTCGTTTAATCCTTTGATTTCGAAAGGAGGTAGAGAAATACCAACCAAAAGATCATTCCAATCCTTTACAACTGTTTTGAAAGATCCTTTTACACGTCCTGAGATGGGTTCTCCTTTTTCATTTACAGGTGTCAGTATGCTTTCCGGAAATTCAACATCTGCAGAAATACCCATCTCCTTAAATCCCTGGCAATCTACTGATACATAGGTAAGTTCTTTTGCTCTTCCTGTCTGGATATCAAAGCCACCTTTCAATGTAAGAGCAGCCGTACTGCCATTGATAGGTATAGAAATATCTCCCATCAAAACCAGAGAAGCATCACCAATAATATCTCCATTATGAGAGAGCTTTATTCCCTGTGCTCCAAAGAATAAAGGCTTCGATTCCTGAGGTATTTTGACCTTTGCAAATAGAGTGAGTTCACTATAGTTAGTTTCCCAACGGATATCACTGACTGCAATGGTTACCTGGATATTGCTAATGGTTTGTTTAATACCCATTGGCAATGTATTCATATCAGCATAGGAGAGCGACTCTGTGAAATTGTTGGATTGATCTAGCCTGGCAAAAGTCTCAACAGCTTTTCGATAATTCTCAGGTGATGATGGATTTGAGTTCTGTGAAAGCGGATCTGGGGTCTGAGATTTTACGATGTTTCCAATCGTAAAAAAACTACATGCCAGGCAGCAAAATATAATACTCTTTACCGTTCTGGTAAGCGTTTCAAATGGGCAAAAAATGCTTGCGGACATCAATGGAAAATTTCAATACAACTACAAAGAAGCAGGTTTTATTGCTTGAAAAGCTTATATGAATTGCTGTTTCTACTACTTGCGTAAGAATTGGTTAGTAATAGTTCTATTTCTGGTTATTCATGACTGATAGATCTTATTTTGAGGAATTTTGCGGTATAAAGGCTTTAGTACGATTTATTTTTAGGTGTTATTGGTTTATAGAAATAAACAGGTTGAATACTAATAATACATCTGAACTTACTCTTTTGCTAACCGAAGAATGTTGTTGGTGATTTGCCTATACAAAAGGATACATTTTTTGGAGGTGAGTAGAAACTGAATTCAATACTGTTGTTTTCAAGTATGAATTATTCAAATAGCCTATCTGTGGTTTAAATAAAAAAAAGTATCAGACTTGTTACCGAGGATAAAAGTTTTGATGTATTTGTGGCAAAGACAAAAATTGTTTAAAGTTGGATTAACTTAATTCACTAAACTAAGCTTTAGAGCTGACAGAATTATTCAATAACACGTTATCAGAAGACTTGATGCAATTCCACTAAATCGCCAAATTTACTTATTCTTGTTTAAACAAATTAGATGAAGCACTAAAAGTGTAGTTCCAGAAGGTAGGTGTTATCAGTTATTGTTTATTCAAATGCAACACAACATAATCATCAAAGCCAGAAAAAAGATTTCAAAAATCAATCTGATATTTTTTTTAAGTTAGTTGGGCAACTCGGCTACTCACATTTACTTAAGTAAAGTCAAATTCGTTTAGTAAAAGTTATTGTTTTATTTGTATCAGTTTTGTTTACATTTTTTCCTTTTTATGAATCAAAGATTAACATATATAGTTCTACTTTTATCAATCTTTGTACTAACTTGTTGTACTAAAGGAATTCCAGAGCAATCCATAGAGGGCGCAATAGCACAACAACTGGCAACAGAAGAAAAAACAGTAGTATCTTATACTGTTACAAAACAAAAAAAGGCGATAGGCGAAAACGGAGATGCCTGGTTGATATATTGGGAGGGAAAAGTGAAAGATCACAATGGAAAGGTGAATCACAGAAAAGATTCCCTGTTTTTCTATCAGACGGTTGATGGATTATGGGTAGGTCATACCATAAAGTAAGTTCTATTAAATAGCAAAGGATTATTCTGTTTTGCAGATAATAAACCCTTACATTCTACTATCTGTTTAATTATATACTTGTTTTTGCGTTTTCTGACAGGTTGTCTGTCTATTTCGTTGTAATTAGCTATGGAAAATGTTTTCTCATTGTTGATTCTTGAAGATAACCCGGATGAACGGTTTCTGCTTTCCCGCTTGCTTGACCGTCATTTTCCTCAATGGTATTATTATTTTGTAGAAGACGAAAAAGAATTATTACTTTTTCTTAGTGAGGGTATACCCGTTTCTGTATTGCTACTTGATATTCATCTTCCCGGTAAAGATGGTTTGCAAATCTTAAAAGATCTGAGAAAGATAGAAGCCTACCGGTTGATTCCGGTAGTGGGGTTTTCAAATAATGCTTCTATGGAAGCTGCCTATCAACTGGTCATTGGTGGTGCTACAACGTTATTCCAAAAGCCTGTTGTGCCAGAAGAAACAATAAGTTTGTTACGAACTCTTCCTGCCTTTGCTGCTAAGGTACATTAGTAGATTTTTTTTCAATGTTTTAGACCCTTTCTTTGCTATTTCCGAAAACGATACAGATAAGGTGCTTTGTTAGCAGCTCCTGTGAACTTCTTTTCCAAGCGGTCCAGTACATCAAGTTCCAGCATCTTCTTTTGAAAATTATTGCGGGCAAAAGGTTTGTCATAAATGGTTTCATAAAGCTCCTGTAAATCTTTCATAGTAAAGATTTCAGGAAGAAGTGTGAACCCGATCAATTTCTGATCCAGACTAAGGCGTAAAGATTGGAGGGCGTTGTCAACAATCTGATTATGATCCATAATCAGAGATGGCAATTCGTTGATAGTATACCATTCAATGGATTGGTCAATCTCACTTTTCTGTGGAACTACCTGATGAATGTCAACCAGTGCATAATACCCAATGGAGATAAACCTTCGTGTAATCCATTCCAGTTCCTTTCGGTTAAATGATTCTGCCCCTTGTTGCTCCTGATTTAACCCAACAATTTGCTCAAAGAATGGCATGTTGTTTCTACCCAGATCTCCAAAGACACGAAATTGTTCCAGGTAAATATCTTTAAGGCCTGTGCGTGCCTGCAGAATTCGTCGCGCAGCCTGGTCTATACTTTCATTTTGCAGAATAAATCCACCAGGTAAAGATGAAAAATCTCCCTTTAAGGCTAGTTTAGGCACTAACACTTTGAGTTGTTTTTTCTGATAACCAAAAATAACACAATCAATTGAAACTTGTTGAATGTAATCCTGTCCATTGAGAAACTGCATACTATAGTATGGTGGTATAAGATCAAACTTCAAATATATTTATTTCCTGTGGCTATCTGGTCAAAAGCCTGTAGAATGTGTTTCTATTGTCATACAAATCTGCTTCTCATAAAATCTCGCTATTCAATCTGTCAAAGTCAGAGATGTATAACGTATATCTCTAGAGTAAATGTAAAATATAATCTTACAAATATAGAATTGTAAAAATATTATTGTCTAATTTTTAGACAATAATATTTTGATTGATTACTTTTGCTATACACCTGTTAAACCCCTATCCTTCATGAAAGCAAAATATCTCCTGTTTAGCCCTATACTAATAGGTATATGGTTTCTGATTCTCTCTTCTTTTAGGCCAGCAACTACACTGAATGTGCTTGTGTTTAGTAAAACAACTGCTTTTCGGCACCAGTCAATAGACGCTGGAAAAGCAGCACTAGCAAAAATGGCGAAAGAAAAAGGCTTTGGTGTGAGTTTTACCGAAGATGCCACTCAATTTTCAGAGCGTAATCTCAAAAAGTACAATACGGTTATTTTTCTTAATACCACAGGAGATATTTTGAATGCCGAACAGCAAAGTGCATTTGAAAGATACATTCAGGCTGGAGGTGGTTATGTGGGTATTCATGCGGCTACAGATACCGAATATGACTGGCCCTGGTATGGACAATTGGCAGGAGCCTACTTCTTAGACCATCCGATGACTCCAAGTAATGTACAGAAAGGGAAATTTAGTGTAGTCAAAAAAAATCACTGGGCTACGCAAGGTATGCCTGATACATTCGAGCGAAGTGATGAGTTTTATAGCTTTAAAAATATCTCACCAAAGATCAATGTTGTGTTGAAGATTGATGAAAAGAGTTATATCGGTGGTAAGAATGGAAATGACCACCCAATGAGCTGGTATCAGGAGTTTGATGGAGGGCGTTCATTTTATACGGCAATGGGACATACGGATGAAACTTTCTCTGAGCCTCTCTTTTTGAATCATCTTTGGGCAGGTATTTATTATACTACTGGGGGTGATGCACCCAAACCATTAGACTTTACCAAATCTCGTCCGGAAGAGAATCGTTTTACAAAAGTAGTCTTGGCAGAGAAACTGGACGAACCTATGGAGCTTACACTATTAGATAAGGATCGTATCCTATTTATTCAACGTAAAGGTGAAGTCCGACTTTACAACAACAAGACAAAAGAACTTAAAACCATTGCGACCATTCCTGTTAGTACCAAATATGTAAGCAAGGAAGGAAAAGAATCTGTAGCAGAAGACGGCTTGCTGGGGCTAAACAAAGATCCCAACTTTGCTCAAAACCATTGGATTTATCTATACTATTCCACACCTGAAGCCTCTAAAAATATTTTGACCCGGTATGAAATGCGTGGGAACGAACTGGCAATGGAAACGAAAAAGGTGTTATTGGAAGTGCCTACCCAACGGGAAGAATGTTGTCATACAGGAGGATCTATTGCCTGGGATAAGGCAGGAAACCTATATTTATCTACAGGTGATAACACAAATCCACATGGTTCCAATGGATTTAGCCCAAGTGATGAACGCGAAGGGAGAAGCGCCTGGGATGCACAAAAATCATCAGCAAATACCAATGACCTGCGGGGCAAAATCATTCGCATTAAGCCTCAGCCAGATGGCAGTTATACTATTCCGGAAGGTAACCTTTTTGCCAAAGGCACTGCACAAACCCGTCCGGAGATCTATACAATGGGACATCGGAACCCATTCCGCATTTCTGTTGATCAGCATACTGGGTTCCTTTACTGGGGAGAGGTGGGTCCGGATGCGGCCAATGGTGATTCGACCAGAGGACCTGCCGGGCATGATGAAGTAGGACAGGCACGCAAAGCAGGAAATTACGGGTGGCCACATTTTGTAGGAGATAACAAAGCCTATTTCAAATATGATTTTGTAAACAACAAATCCTTGGAGAAATGGGACTCTGCCGCACCTACCAACAATTCACCAAATAATACCGGATTAAAGGTATTGCCTCCTGCTCAGAAAGCTTTTGTTTGGTATCCTTATGGTGAATCCAAAGAGTTTCCGCTGGTAGGTAGTGGGGGTAGAAATGCGATGGCCGGCCCGGTGTTTTATTCCGAAGATTTTAAAAATGCTCCTCATGCCTTTCCAAAATATTATGATGGCAAATTTCTTGAATATGAATGGATGAGAGGCTGGATTATGGCTGTCACTATGGACAAGAATGGAGACCTTGTCTCTATGGAGCGTTTTATGCCCAGCTATAAATTTTCTAATCCAATGGATATGGAATTTGCAGAAAATGGAGACTTATATATGCTTGAATACGGTAGTGGCTGGTTCACTGCTAATGACGATGCCCGTTTGATCCGGATAGAGTACAATGGTGGAAACCGTAAACCTCAGATTCAAATGGTTGCCAATCAGATGGGTGGTGCTGCACCATTTAATCTAAAGCTTTCTTCCAAAGGCACATCTGATGCTGATGGAGATCTATTGACCTATTCCTGGAAAGTGACTTCCAAAGACGGCTTCACAAAGCTCATTACTACGCCTAATGCCAGTTTGACTCTTACCAAGATGGGTAGCTACAAAGCTACACTTACAGTGAATGACGGCAAAGGAGGAGTAAGCACGCAGTCAATGGAAATCACAGTGGGTAATGAACCGCCTGTGTTGAGTCTGGAAATGCCTAAAAGCAATACCTCATTTTATACTGCCAATAAGCCATTCCCTTATGAGATTAAAGTAAAAGATAAAGAAGATGGAACCCTCGAAAAGGGAATAGACCCTTCACAGGTTGCCGTAACCATCGATTATCTTCCTGAAGGATATGATAAAATAGCCATTGCACAGGGACACCGCTCTGCTGACGCCAGCGCTCTCTTTGCCTCTGGTAAAAAACTTATCGATGCCAGTGACTGTATGGCTTGCCACAGCAAGGATAAAAAATCAATCGGACCAACGTATAAAGCGGTTTCTCTTAAATACAAAGATGATAAAACGGCCTTAGAGAAGCTGACAAAGAAAGTAATCTCCGGAGGAAGTGGAGTTTGGGGTGAGACCGCAATGGCAGGTCACCCACAACTGTCTACGGGTGATGCTTCGGAGATGGTGAAATACATTTTAAGCCTTTCCAACGAGACTTCCAAAGAAAAAACTTTACCGGTGAAAGGTTCCTATGTAGCAAAACTACCTCCTGCTGACAAAGGAAAAGGTGTATATATTGTACGTGCTGCTTATGAAGATCAGGGAGCAAATGGACAGCCTTCACTGAAATCCGAACAGTCTTTTATATTGCGGAATTCCAGGGTGGATGCCCATGGATTTGATCAGTATGAGAATGTCAATAAAATGGCTTACGGGGGAAACAACCTGGCTATTCCTGCCAAGTCTGGTGCGTATATGGTAATGAAACAAATTGATCTGAATGGTTTGTCTGAATTACAGATATTCGCTGTTGCGCCAAAACCTCAATTGAATGCTGCAGGTGGAAAAGCTGAGTTGCGTATTGGCAGTCCAACTGGAAAACTTATTAGTGAGTCACAGTTTCTGGAAGCGACAGACAAAATGGATTTTAATCCAACAGTTCTACACCTTCCAATCAAGTTGGATGCATCTATAAATACGCCTCAGGATATCTATGTTGTATTTATAAATCCTAAATCCGGAGGACAGTCAATGATGGTTGTTATGGGATTGGAGTTTAAACTGGCAGGAGAACAGGGGAGTGCTGAAGAGGCTGCCGTGCCTGCGAAAGCTACAGACAAAACCAGTACGGATTTCTTTGTAGGACAGTGGGAGGCTACCTTTATAGGAACTCCTAATGGAGATGCCTCTATGATAATGGATCTCGTTCGAAAAGATGGAAAGCTAACTGGTAATATTACTCCCAAAAATGCAGATGGAAAGCCAGTGCCATTAGACAAAATAGAAGAGTCAGCCGATAAGATAGTGGTGTATTTTAGTACTTCCGGTTATGATGTCAATGTAAGCTTTGAAAAGGTAGATAATGATAACCTGGCGGGTTCTCTGATGGGGATGTTTAAATCCAAAGCAGTCCGAATAAAGTAGTCAGGAAAGTATTGTAAAATACTCTAAATGTTTTCAGAGAGGCGATGATATCTATCGCCTCTCTTTCTTTTAATACCAGTCTACTAATTTCCAATAGTATTTTGGAAATTAGCTAGAGTGTAACGTCTTTAATTGATGCGATTGTTGGTAGAATATATAGCCACAAGTTATCCCGAATTTTCTCAAAAAGAATTCACCTATCTTTGCAAAAATTCTTGTCTGCGTATAATTCACCGCAAAACTTTTTTAGCCAAGACTGGGCAGTCTGTCCGCTCAATGAACAAATGGCGTTTAATTCACAGCAGTTTCGTCTTTGATCATAACTCCAATCACTTTCTATTTTGATCGGAGTTTCGATCATTTTTTCAACTGCGCATAACTCACCGCAAAAACAAAAAGTGATCGGAATTCACCGCAAGTAAACAACTGCCGTGAATTCAGCGCATGAATAAAGTTTACATTTAGTACAAGTTGTTCAGGCAGACAAGTCTCTGAACTGCTTATGTACATTTCTGCAAGGAAATTACTTAACAACTTTTAGAAGAGTTATTTCAAGTAATACTCTTGTTTGTAAAACTACATTTGTCCATCTATCTTATGGAAAAATAGTAGATATCAAATACTAAGGATGCCATGTCTGAAATACCAGCTTTACAAAATCCTACCCATATAAAAGAAGAAGATAAATTTCGCCTTTATCGCAAAGTGCCTCTATTCTCATCAGATGCCAGTTATGAAGAACTGTTCCGGTTAAAATCCTGGAATGCCTATCTGAATGGATGCCTGACTCTGGGGGATGGTAAATACTTGATACTAAATGGAGACTTTAAAGGTGAAGTCTGGAAATATAGTTCGGAGCCAGAAGGGGAGTACGCTCCAAGTAAATACCGGGAGTGCTTTACACCTGTTAGCGCCACACGTCCTCATTTGTTAGAAATTATTAGTGAGTACTTAACCGGAAACGTATAAATTATGTGAGTATAAATTGTATTTTTTAAATCTGGAGAGCATCTAGATTACTTTTATGCAACGAAGTGTATAAATAATCTGATAAAATGTCTCAAATAACTGAACTCTAATCTCAAGTGTCCTGTTCCCTTAATAAGGATTGAAAGATATACTTACAGACCCTAACTTAATTGTTAGTTGCTGACATCCAATAATTTGCTCTCAATCTTTCAGTACTAAGGAAAAGTATAATTTACTTTGTAAGTGCAAAGCGCCATTATTTGAAATATTCAAACCATACATTATCTGCTACTGGTTTTGCTAGGCTAGTAGCAGTTTTGTTATAATTAAGATCAAATGAAAAAAAGTTTATTCCCTCTTTTACTTGGAGGGCTCGGTATTGGAACTACCGAGTTTGTCATGATGGGGCTTTTGCCTGATGTTGCCACTGATCTGGATATTAGTATACCTGTTGCAGGCCACCTGATATCTTCTTACGCACTGGGAGTGGTAGTGGGTGCTCCTTTGTTGGTTATGATGACTAGCAATCAACCTCCAAAGAAAATATTGCTTTCATTGATGCTTATTTTCACCGTATTCAATGCGTTTTCTGCTTTTGCACCTGGACATATAGCTTTGCTGGTAAGTCGTTTTTTTGCTGGTTTGCCACATGGTGCTTTTTTTGGAGTAGGAGCTGTGGTAGCTAGTCGTTTGGCCGACAAAGGCAAACAGGCTCAGGCCATCGCTATGATGTTTGCCGGTTTGACCATTGCAAACCTGGCCGTTGTACCCATAGGTACCTGGATAGGGCACAATTTATCCTGGCGCTATACCTTTGGATTGGTCTCTTTTATTGGATTAGTTACCATTTTATTTATTAAATATTGGCTTCCGGAACTTCCTGTCTCACGGACAGGAGATACCCGTTCCGAATTACAGTTGTTTAAAAGTCGTGAAGCCTGGCTTGTTATTCTGATAACAGCTATTGGTACCGGAGGCCTTTTTACATGGATAAGCTACATTGCCCCTCTTATGACTAAGATTTCACATTTCTCTGAAGATAGTGTATCCTGGATCATGATTCTGGCAGGCTTTGGAATGGTTGTTGGGAATGTCATTGGTGGGAAACTCGCAGATAGATTTCATCCAGTAAAAGCTTGTGCGGGTTTGCTGGTAGCTATGGCTACAACCTTAGTGGCTATTTACTTTTTCTCTGAGATCCAATGGATTTCTCTGGTCTTAACTTTTATAGCAGGAGCATTATCAATAGCTTTGGCAGCTCCTATACAAATCTTAATGATCCATACATCCAAAGGGGCAGAGATGTTGGGTGCTGCTGTTACTCAGGCCGCCTTTAACATTGGCAACGCATTGGGTGCATATTTGGGAGGATTACCAATTGCTGCTGGATTAGGGTATAATACTCCTGTACTGGTTGGTATGGTAATGGCTCTTGTTGGGGTTTCTTTTTCAATTGTGTTGATTAGAGTTCAAAAAGAAGAGATAGTTGCTTCACAAATAGCCGACTTGCAGGAAGTAAACAGTTGATGGTTCATTGTATTGTTAGTAATACGAGCATATAAATAAATACAAAAGAGGTTCGGATGTTTATTCGAACCTCTTTTGTTTACATACTTTAGTAGTTGGCTAAAGATTTAAATAATTACCCCAAACTCTGCCTTTACTTTGTCCATGACCACATGCGTATAAAACTGTTTTACATTCGGGTTGTCCATCAGATATGTTTTAGAAAATAGTTCATATTCCTTCATATCTTTGGTATTTACTATAATGACAAAATCATAAGCCCCTGTGACATAATAACAGTGTCTTACCAGCTTGCATTCAGACATTAATTCTTTGAAACTATCAATTACACTGGAATTGCCTAAATACAAGGTAACATCCACTACACAAGTAATAAAACTATCTACTACAGACGGTGAAATGATTGATATGTCTGCTTCTATAATCTTATCCTCTCGCAGCCTTTTTAATCGTCTTTGTACAGCACTAGTGCTAAGATTCACTATATGACCCAATTCTTCCGCTGTGACTCTGTTATTTTGCTGAAGCTGATTGAGTATCTTTTTGTCAAATTCATCCAGGTCTTGCATAATTTACCCTTTTTTGATGGTAAACTTACTTGTTTTGTGCATACTCATAGCGTTATTTACCCAGAAAATGCAAAGTTCCTATCGTAGTTTTGTAGCAATAATGTAAACCACAAGAAATATATAAACTATGAAACTTCTATGCAGTGTCTTCACATTTATTATTATCTTCTACTGTCAGATAGCTGTTAGCCAGCATGTAAAAAATAACGGGACTGATATAAACCCTATCGATACTATCATTAAGAATAAAATGGGTGAATCAGGAATTGTTGGGCTTAGTGCTGCGATTATCATAGATAAAAAGCTGATATGGATGAAAGGCTATGGCTATGCAGATAAAGATAATAAGGTGCCTTTTACGCCTAATACGATTATGAATATTGCTTCTATAAGCAAAACCTTTACAGGTGTTTGTTTGCTAAAAGCTGTTGAAGACAAAAAGTTATCTCTTGACGAAGACATAAATACATATCTTCCTTTTAAAGTTATCAATCCCTTTTTTCCGGATGAAAAGATAACATTGAGGAATCTGGCAACTCATACATCTTCTATTATGGATAGGGAATCTGTATATGACAGTACCTACCATTATGGAGGGGATTCTCCTGAACCTTTGGGTGAGTTTCTGAGAAGTTATTTTGACCCTACCGGAAAACGTTATACTATGGACAACTTTCTGAATAAGAAACCCGGTTCATACCGGGAGTATTCAAATATCGCTGCCGGATTAGCTGGCTACATTGTTGAGATTGTAACAGGTAAGAAGTTAAATGAGTATAGCCGACAATATATTTTCAAGCCATTAAAGATGGACAATACAGGCTGGTTTTTGTCAGAGGTTAAGTTGGAGAATCACTCAAGATTATACGATAAACAAGGGGATACCCTTAAGACTATTCCGTTGTATGGGTGCACAACCTATCCGGATGGTGGGGTACGCACTTCTGTTTCGGAGCTATCAAGATTTTTTATTGCTTTACTCAGTGATGGCGAATACAAAGGAAAGCGGATTTTGAAAAAAGAATCTGTTGAAGAGATGCAAAGATATCAGTTCACCGATTCCAATAAACCGGAAAATATAAATCCCTCCAAACTGAATTCCGGAATTTTCTGGGCTACTAAACAAAGTGGTACTAAAATCGGACATAGTGGAACAGATCCAGGTGTAAAAACAGAGATGCTTTCAGATCTTTCAAAAAAAGTAGCAGTAATACTATTTACGAATACCACACTTACTGAAAAAGACATGCTTACGTATTATTATGCCATTTACAATGAACTTTGTAAGTATGGCATACAATTAAAAGATGCTAAAAGCTCTGCAACTCCATAATTTCTCTAATTACGTTATGCAGTAATAAGAGTGGTGTTTTACAAATGAGGCTGCTGCCTATCTCTACAGTCCCAGATTCATGGCTGCGTTATATTTCTTGATATCTTCAATACGGGTATACCGACGTATCATTACCTGGGTTTTATGTTTGGTTTGTCGCATAATGGAACCATCATCTGCTCCATTTTCTTTCGCAATAGATACGAAAGACGCCCGAAGGGAGTGCGGAGAAAAGCGTTTTCCCAGGTGTTTCTGGATCACATCATAGATATTATCATCCGGTATTCGTTTCTCTGTAGGATGATCACCTTTGCGAAATGAAACAAACAAGGGACCTGTCTGTCGGTTCAGCGACTGTATCCATTTCTGAAGTGTACGAATAGGGCAAACGCTAGGATCTGGAGAATAAAAGATAGCTTTTTCTTCATAGTCACCTAACTGATTGGTTTTACTTCGTTTCAGTGAAACAATCAGGCAATCTGTACGAAAATCAAGATCTTCAATATTCAGTGACGTCAGTTCAGAACGGCGACAGGCAGAGGCGAACCCAAGTAGTAAAATGGATTTATCACGAAGGGTAAGTAATACAGAATCGTCCAGCTGGGTAACTACCTGTTTAAAAGCTGCCAGTGTAAAAGCCGGCGCTTGTTTTTGACGGATTCCTTTCTTCCGTCGGATGCCATACATCAGTGTCCGGAAGGATTTCTGATAGGCCACATACTCATAACCCTTCAATTCATGTAATTTGGCAATGGCAGAAAGTTTACGTTCGATGGTAGATACTTTTTTCTCTTCAGCCAGAAAAGTTACATAAGCAGCTAGTGTTTCAACCGCCACAGGTAAATGTGTTACACCCTGTGATTGGCACCACTGTTCAAATGCTTTGACATCACTCTTATACGCACGTGTCGTATTGGTGGCACCTTCCAAACCAAGCCTGAGATAATCAGCTGTTTTCTCTGCCCATTCTCCAGAAATATTCTCAAAGCTGTTAATTGTATCAATTACTTTTTGTTCAGAAGTTTTGGTAACAGATATATTTTTTGATTTTCCCATATGTCTATTAGTGTATCAGAGCCTGAAATAACGGAAGATAATAATAGTTGATTCATGTTATTTATCAAATGTACTATATGATTTAACTATTTCTATGAAGGCTATTTTTAAATTTTCAGAAAGCTCTTGTGTGAAAGCGGTTTGCTTTTGTTACTCGGTTGAGGAAAGGCTAGCTCCAAACTTTTTGTTTTTAGTGTCTAGTACCAGAATATATTTCAGAAAAAGTGCATTGCCTGTCATTCCGCCAATACCCATCTTCTTCATTTGCATAACCTGTGCATTGCTAACACCGTCCATATAGGTTACAGTATGGAGTGGCAATTTATTTCCAGCTATTTCTATACTGTCTTTTGTAGGTAGGGTATTGGCCGTCAAAATCTTCTCCCATGACTTTACCTGATATTGAACTGGTGTGGAGTTGGGAACAGAAAGCGATAAACTTGTTTCTTTATCTGTTAGGAGTGGATAGGCACTTGAACCGGTATCGAAATACAGAATAGTCTTTTTGTTTTTTAACAGAGCTGGTAACAAAATGCGTTTCCCTACAAAAATAAAATCAGATAAACTAAGGCCTGAAGCAATCGTTGTGGGAATACCATTACCAATAAAAATCTTTTTTGCAGGATAGTCAATTACCAGGGTCTTATTCTCAAAGACGTCAACTCCAATGGTTCCTATAATCTCTATACTATTCTTTTCTTTCCAGTGGATGGATGTTTTATCAAATTGTCTGATGGTTATTTCTTTTGCCAGTATTTTCTGCCCACCTATTCGAAATGAGAAGTTTGTTAGTTTATCTGCTGAGTCTTTTATCTGTACAGATTTAGGATATCTGGCCTGTATAGCTTTTAGTTTATTGGTATAAAATAGTGAATAAGGAGAGCCTGAATCAAACTGCATATAAAACAATTTATCACAGTGTGGGAGGTGCACAGGAATTAGCAAGGCAGTATAAGATTGTGGCTTTGACTGAAGTGTATCTGTATACCACTGAAAGTCCATTTGATAATCTTCAGCAGGTAGTATCAGTGTATTGGTAGGTGTTTGGGGTATCTGCTGAGCCAGACATACAGATACAAAGGAGTTTATGAAGTAAATGATCGTGAGTATACTGGCTCTCAGAAGTATAGTAATTTGCATATGACTTGATGGTTTATCAGATGCAAAACTACGAAGGAGGCTAATAGACGTCTACAGACATTTACACGTCATTTCCACGAAATTAGGCAATAACAGATGTTTTTGAGGAATATGAGGATGCTAAATTAAGTTTTTGTATCCGGAAAATTTGTACAAGAATAATAATAGCATTCAGTATATAACAGATGAAAAACGTCCATATAAAATCGAGCACGTAAGGACTGGCTGTGTATTTAACCTGAAGGAAGTTAAATAGAAATGTTAGTAAAAGCAGTGCATGAAAAGATATGACCCAATAAATCTGATTGAGAATTACTTTTCTGGCAAAACGAATGATGGCAGGATGTGGCTCCTTTTGTTTCTTTAAAAGAAATGATGGTACAAGAAAATGTACAAACGGGATAATCAGATAGGCAAAGCAGGAAAGACAAAGTAATCGTAGAAAATGTTTGCTCTCTTCTATGTTGGAGGAGTCCCCTTCATGCAGATCTTCTATGGGTTTTTGTGCTGGAGAATTGATTTCCAGTAATTCTTCATAGGGTATTTCCAACACAGTAGCAATGGCTTTTAGCGTGTAATTGCGGGGGATATTTTCGCCACTTTCGATACGCTGAATAGTTCGGGCTGTAACTTTTGTTAAGGAAGATAGCTCTTCCTGGGTTAGTCCTTTGCTTTTTCGGGCATTACTGATTTTGTGATGTAGGGTCATTCTAGGTTTATTTTGTTTCTTTCAGATATAAGTAGAATAGAATTTTATAATAGATGCTCACAGTTAGTTACTCTCCTATTTTCCATTTCGCTAACTAGGCTTATAAACAAAATAGCCATACTAGAAACATACTAGATATATAACCAATCGTAAGTGAAATGTTTCTGTTTCTATATGTATCATATTCTTCATGAATAGCCTGGACTGGGAAAGCTCAACTCAGAATCCATATTGACACTAAATTTATGTAACTCCCATACCAATCCAAAGCTTACTCCCTAATCTGTTCTTTAAATTGCTCTCTGCTTGAACCCAATGTATTTGTTTGCTGCTGACGCATCTGGTTCATAAAAATGAACTTAAAAGCTTTTCTCTATTGGTTTCGAAACATGGTCTAGATAGACATTTCGTCTAAATGTGACAACATGTCAGACTGAAAGATCTTAGCAATCAGGTTGTTACAATATAGAGTCTGATAATTAAATATTATCGGGTTCTATTTATCGCGATTTTCTAAACGTACCAAAGGAATTTGAAAGGCTTGAGAATCGTGTATTTGAAAACTATCTATACATTGGTTTGCTACAGTCGATTCTGGAGCCTTTCATTTGTGAACTTGTAGCATCTAATTTTTTCAAATTAGATGGCTTAGAGAGAAGGGGTTGGTTCAAACGTACTTTCATTGCTGTAAACTTAAAGGAAAACTTATTTCTTCCTGTCCTCCTGAAAAGTTCTTATCCTCACTGTCCTTCTGTAAGAATCTTGTGACAAATAGAGCTGCGTTTGGTTTATGAGAGCGAAATATACTCCAGTTGGAAAGGCCGCCGGTCTTGCGACGAGTTCCTTAAGGAGGACAGAGAGGTTGTTTTCTTAGCAGAAGGACAAAAAAGAGAAAAAAGTTAGGACCACATTGAACGGACATTCGAATTAAATCGAATGTAATGAACAATCTATCTAATATAAAACAAAGCCTACACTTCTAAAAGTATAGGCTTTGCTTACGATTTCAATCAAAATCACATCAAAAGTCTCAAATGACTCATTCTACTACTGTTTCTCTGTAACTTTTTGTTGCTCAGCCCACTCTTCCAATAGTGTGATTGCCTTATACAATACACCTGCTGATCCGCGGAAGGTGCCTGAACCCTCGGGTTTGTTTTGAGGAGTATACCATTCATAAAAGCCCTTATTTTTGACGGCCCTGTCAGCCATAGGTTTTAGCTGTTGTACTGCCTCTTCAATAAATCCATAGCGCACCAGTTGCTGAATCATTCTACCTCCAAACCAGTCCCAGTCGCCTCCGTTCTGATAGCCATAGGGATACATTCCTTTGTTTTTGAAATACCCTTGCGGATAGGGAGGATAGATTGTAAGTCCGATGGTTTTCGCTCCACTGGCTTTTACGTTTTCGATCATGTGTTGAAGGGAAGCTTTGATTTCATCTTTGGATAGCAGGTCGGCTTCTATCGCAATAGCTGTTCCTCCATGATAGTAAATACTATCTTCATTAAACTCTTTCGGAAATGGGGAGGACGTGAGATAAATATGTGGTTTGAATTTTTGCTTCTTCGCATCCCAGAGATGTTTCCTGCAGTTAGCTGCGATAGACTGACGGACAGTTTTCCAGCGTTGTTGTTTTTGTGGTAACAGGTGAATCAGATTGTCCAGGGCAATGATAAACATGGCATTGTCATAGATGTCAAGGGTATAGTGAGTCTGATCGGTAATAAATACACCCCAGTCATGTTCCGGTTGCACATCGCCCCAGTCCACTGTAGTGGCTCCATACAAAAGTCCATGTGTTGTATCCAGGCGGTGAGTCAGAAGATAATCCATCGCTGCTTCCAACCGGTCTGCAACGGTTTTGTCTCCAATTTTTGCAGTAAGAAACGTAGTATCTTTGGTAACGGTTATGAATTTATATACAGCCTGAACCAGCGAAGATTCCTGATCGGTCTCTACCGTATTTTTATGTCCGGCATAACGGGGTTCCAGATCGGAATAGATATAATCGTAGCCTCCTGCTGCTTTTTGTCTTGGAATGAATCCATCTACGATATTGCCATCTTTGCCCTGAAGCCGGAAAAACACTTCCAGATTTTCACGCAAAGCCTGTTGAGGGGATACTTTTGCGGATAGCTCAATAAAGGTGTTGTAGTCCCGTATCCACACCTCTCCATATCCGTCTCCGGCATTGAATCCGGTTTTGACTATATCCAGCGACTGCTTTTTCACTGTCGCATACGATGGATTGGCTAGGATGGAATCTGCAAGGGAATGAGTTGGAGATTGCTTTGATTGGCACGAACTAAGCAATCCAATCCCAATAAGAACCAGTAATAATATATTTTTAGACATAAGAATGTAAAGAGTAGTTAAAATTATTCAGCAACTGGCGGTGGTATAATGCCCCAGCTTTTATTGGGTTGTGGTCCCATTTCCAGTACCAGGCTTCCTCCTTTGAGGAGTTCACTGGCTGGAAACCAGCAGGCGTTTAGTTCTTTGCCATTCAGTACAGCTTTTTGAACAAACTTGTTGGTTCGGGACGCATTGTGTGCTTCAATGGTAAACGATTTTCCCCGGCCATACTGACTGCCTAAGTCAATCACTACTTTGGAATAGAGAGGGCTGCCAATTTCATAGATAGGATCAATCCGGCAACCACCATCTGTCTGGAACAATCCCAGTGCAGCCATGATAAACCAGGCGCTCATCTGACCCTGATCCTCATCTCCCAGATAGGCATTGGAAACTCCTGATCCATAATAACGATCTATTATAGAACGGCTCCACTGTTGGGTAAGCCACGGTTGTTTTACCCAGTTAAACAAAAACGCAAAATGCATCGACTGCTGATTGCCTTGTATAACCGGATAGTCCCAGTACTGATCTCCAGGTGCATTAAACCGGAGCTTTTCACTTTCTGTAAAGCCCCAGTTGAGCCTTTTGATAAATTCGTCCTGTCCGATGATCTTAGCCAGTGCAGGCACATTCTGAGGAACAAAGAACGTGAGCTGCCATGCATTGCCTTCGACGTAATGCTCATTTGCGCCAGATTTAAAGGGATCAAAGTTTGCCTGCCAGTTACCATCCGAACCTCTCAGGTGGGCATACCCTGTTTTGGGATTGATGGCATTTTGCCACCAGCTGGCGCGATCTGAAAACTGCTTATAGGGAGCTTGCTGACCGAGTGATTTGGCAAATTGTGCCACACAATAGTCATCAAAGGCGTATTCCAGTGAGTTTGAAAAACGTCCCTTATCGTAGGGAACAAACTTGTGGGTAAGATAGGGTTGCAGGTCTGCATTACCAGCTAACCCGTTTCCTACCTTTTCAGGCAGGGTAGTTTGCGTTTTAATGGTTGCAGCCAACGCCTTATTAACATCATAGTCCCGAATACCCATCTGGTAGGCACTGACCACAAGTGGAATTTCGTGTTCGGCAACCATCACCGGAATATATTCCATTCCTGCAGGTCCTTTCGCCAGCCAACCATTGGCATCGTACATTGCCAGCTGGGATTTAACCCATCGGGATGACCATTCCGGGGTAACCAGATTCCAGAACTGGTTCAGGTTCCAGAATGTATTCCAGAAGGCATCACAACCCAAGGCTACATCTTTTGGATTGGAAAACTGGCGAACTTTCTCTGTTGCATCTACCCACTGGCCATTGACATCACTCCAGGTATTGCGGCTACAGAGAGCACGATACATATTGGTATAAAACCGAACCTTTTCTCTTCTGTCGCTGGTGCTGATCTGAAGACGGGATAACAGTTCATTCCAGGTTTTCACCTGAGCCTGACGCACTGCATTAAAGTCCCATCCAAATGGCTTGACTACCTCGGTTTCCAGATTGAGCCGGGCATTTTCCAGGCTGACCAGTGAAAGAGCCGAACGAACCTGTACAACTTTGTTTTGCTCGGTGTCAAATTCGGCATAAGCTCCTGCATGGGCAGGTTTTATGCGATGGATCTGATTGGTGTTTTGTATCGAATCATTGATCCATGTACCTAGTTGTCGTATCGGTTGATCAAACTCAATGACAAAATAAATGGTATACTCCTGATCCACTCCTCCAGACCAGGCATCAGGTGTTTTCTGCTTGCTGAATCCTTCTAGGGTGTGATCATTTTTCTGTTTCACTTCCAGTTCTTCAATATGATAGGTATACTCAGCCGGAATCTGAAAGTCGACCATCACCCGAGAATCTTTCCGGTTAGGGAAGGTATAGCGCTGAAATCCGCAACGAGTTGTAGCGGTTAGTTCGGCCTGAATGTCATAATCAGTCAGATGAACTTTGTAATAACCCAAAGGGGCTTGTTCGGATGCTTTATCCATACGGGATCGATAGCCTTGTCCCGGATGTTGGGGATCGCCTACCTGTGTTTTGAGCGGACCATTGACTGGCATAATGCCAATAGCTGCCATTGTCCATTCATGAATGTGGCTAAACGAGCCAATGCTTTCAATGCTCGGGTCATAGCCTGCCTGCCATCCGGCGGGTTGATTATCAGGACTGAGCTTTACCATGCTGAAAGGCATCCAGGGGCCGGGAGCTATCATCCAGCGGGAATGGGCTGATCCCATCTGTGTGTCAACATAGTCTGCCGGAGTGATTAGGAGTTGTGCTGAACGTGCTACTTTACCTTTTAGTAGTGTTTTGCCATCCAGCTTTATTTCATACTCACTTTGTTTGTTTTGTGTCACCGCAGGCATAGGTGCTTCCAGTTGGTAACGTCCTGTCTCAATGGTCTCTTCCTGTATTTTTACCTTATCCAGCCATACACTCAGACGGGGTTTGCCTGACAGATGTTCCAGATCTATCAGCAGAGGCTGATGTGGTTTGCCGTCTTTTTCAATCTGATAGGCGGCAGGTTGTATCGTGCGGACAAACACCTGAGAGGGTTGGGTTATCTTTACATTTTGTGGCCCTTCCAGTCGTATCTGGTCAAACAATAACCAGGAGCCTTGCAGAATGGCTAAGGTGATTTCGTTGCCTGATTGAAGCCATTCGGTACGAAAAGGTACTTCCAGTGTATATTTTTTTGCACGAACCAGATTGCCTGTCAAGGAGGAATCCCCACCACCAGCAGGAAGCTGATATGTAGTAGCATGCCCATTGATACTAACCTTGAAAAGGGGAGGATTAGTAGCTGCATTGTCAAGCAGATTCAGAATCAGTTTCCAGTTACCAGTAGCAGGCTTCTGGTCGATCCCAAACAGAATACTAAGTTGCTGATACCGCACACCGGAAGTAGGACCTGTGCCACCCCATGCATCTGCCGGACCAGGCAGCGCATAGGGCCAGTCAGTAGCAGGAGAGGAGCGACCAATCAGATAGTAACGGTCTTCCCATCCAAAATCCTGGTTGAGAAATTGACTGAAACGGGAGGGTGCCAGCGCAAACTCAGTTCCCTTGCCATCCTGAGAGCCAATCTGCCAGATTACATGGGACTGTCCCCACACGTTCAGTAGTGGAAGGCAGAGAAATATCAGATAAAAAAGCCATTTCCTTCTGGCATACGAGAAGTGTTCAGCTATAGTCATTGTGGTTAATGAGTGGTAACAGATGGATGATAGTTTTCTCAGAGAAACTTACGTTTTAGGGTATCGGATTTCTCACATACGCTTTCATTGTTGCATACATGGATGAATTCCCAATAGGACGAATGGTATATTCTCCCACAGCAGCAGGGACAACAAACGTTTCTGCATAATGAACCTCAAACGGAGCAAATGCCTGTGTTGGACTTTCCACCAGTACCTGATCGCCTTCTACCAGATTCAGTACATGGACAGTACCTTGTGTATGGTGGGATACCTTAGTCGTAAACCAGTGTCTTCGTGTTTCGATAAATTCCAGTGCATGTAGTCCGGTACGTTCTTCTTTCCAGCCTTCGCCACTAGCTAGTACTTCAATCTGATCCAGAAGCTGCTGGGCTGTCCAGTGTTGATCTCGTTCCCATTGAATCACCTTGCGTCCGTGTTCGATGTGAATTGGCCGCGGTTTGCCATCGAGTCCCATTCTTCCCCAGTCCCAAAGCTTGAAAGTAAAGATATACGGAGTGGCACTGATTTCAAGTACCATGCTGTTTTTGCCAGAACAATGGATGGTCCCTGCCGGGATCAAGGCATGATCGTGTTTTTTGACAGGCCACTTGTTTACATATTCATCGGCATCAAACGGATTACCAGAATGTTGTGCTTCCTCTAAGGCGGAAATCATCCGGTCAGGGTCAACCCCTTCTTTTACCCCAAGATAGACAAAGGCATCGGGTTTGGCATCCAGAAAGTAATAGCTTTCATCCTGCGTATAAGGCATTGAAAAGTGTTCGTGAATATATTCCCGGGTAGGATGGACCTGAAGACTTAGGTTGCCTCCATCCATGGTATCGAGCATGTCAAACCGGATTGGAAACTCCTCTCCAAAAACAGCATGTACATGCTCTCCAAGTAAAGCTTGGGCATGCAGAAAAACCAGATTGATAGCAGGTGTTTCCAGTGAGATGTCTCCAAAAGCCAGAAGCAGGCTGTTTTCCTCCGGTACACAGTCAAAACCCCAGGCAAAGTTAACTACAGAGCTATCCAGACCCATCACCTCTTTCATCCACTGCCCTCCCCATGGACCCGGATCAAAGAACGGTACAGGGCGAAAGGGTTGTTGTACCAACTGTGAAAGACCTTCTAAATACGTTGCCCCGGATACCATTTTCGGAATCTCTGCCTGTGTGGTATCCAGGTAGTAATCCAGGCGATTAAATAGTGCCTTTTTGTGCAGATCGAGTACCCGCCAGTCAATGAAGTAACTTTGTTTATACAATCGGGAAAATGCTTCCTGAGCATTGTCTACTCCCAGGTTGCTTACCTTCTTTTGCCGCATCCGCAGTTGGATCTCCCAGCGTGGCATATCCAGATACAGCAACAGATCTGGTTGTGGCACTAAATACGAAGCTCCCTCTCCATACACAATTACCAGTCCTGTCCGGATAGCCTGAATTTGTGCCTGAATAGCTGATACTTTCTCTTCCTCAAAGAAATCCTTGATTGTTAGATTGGTAATTCTACCAAACACAGGGTCATCGGTTAAGTCCGGATAGACCATTTGCCTGCATTGCTCTACGGATTTAAAGGCATCCGTACTTTTAAAAAAGGCAGTATGTGGCAAAGACCGAAAGGCGCTTTCTGCTTCTGTATTATTGACACCCTGATAGGTATCCACAACAAGGATCACCCGTTGTTTTTGCAGTGCCTCCAACTGATTGGTGAGTGCAGCTAAAATAGCAGGCCAGCCAATAATAACCTGTTGAGAATCTGCAGAGACAGTTGTTTTAGGAAATTTATCGTAATGAGATGACATAACGCCAAAAGATTAATGAGTATAGCTGGTTAGTAAATAGTCCATTCCTAGCAAAGCCGCAAACTCAATCTGTTCTGCAGCGACAATGGAGACATTATTGTTTTTACTCCAGCTGTGTTTTTGCTCCATGTGTTTTACATAAGGGATTATGATTTCACTGTTATGCATGATGCCACCGCCAACAATCACTTTTTCAGGATCATAGGCATGAATCAGATTGATAATCCCCAGTGCCCAGGCCTTCAGGCTATGATGCACTAGTTTATTGGCAAGTGAATCGCCTATTTTAGCTTGTTGAAACAAGGTTTGGAAGTTTATCTCTTCCTGTCTGGCTAATGTACTGGATGGGAAAACCGGCGAACTTTCGACCAGATCCTTTAGTGCCCAACCAGAACTTTCGGTTTCCAGACAACCAATATTTCCACAGTTGCACACACGACCATCCAGGTTAATGGTCATATGTCCACCCAGATTGCCCGCCAGGTAATTTCTGCCCCGGACCAGCCGTCCATCCATGATAACGGCTGACCCAAACCCAGTACCCAAGGTAATCAGCACCAAATCATTGGATGATTTGCCTGCTCCATATTGCCACTCTCCTACCAGGGCTGCCCGTGCATCATTCTCAATAGCCAGAGGGATATTCCAGTGGGTTACAGCCCAGTCTGTAAGATCGATATCTTTGGCATTGGGATATTTGACATAGTCAGACAGAATACGTTTGTTTGGACTGTCTACAATACCCGGAAAGGCAATGCCTATCCCATAGGGTACTATGGATGTCTGACGAATCAGATCATTGATTACCGGTACCAGTTCGTTGAGAATGCTTTCGAGACTGGCACGGGAGGAGGCGGGTTGTTTGTGAACCGTTACGATTTTTCCCTGGTGCACAATACCAATCTTAAGGGTAGTGCCTCCCATGTCAATGGTTATCGCTGCTTTGGAATTTGGTGTCATGGACAAAAAAATAGGTAGCTACAATTACTTCCACTGTTGTTCTATCTCTTCCAGTGTCAGATTCTTTGTTTCAGGAATGTTTTTCAATGTGAATAAGAAGAGCACAATAGAATTGCCCATAAAGATCCAGAACAGATAAGCTCCTCCTACACTATCCAGCAGGATAGGAGTAAATTGTGTAATAAGAAGCACTCCTACCCATACCATGCCTGTAGCGACAGACATCGCCACGCCCCGTGTTTGGGTAGGGAAAATCTCTGAAATAATAATCCAGGGAATGGGTCCGAGTGAAGAGGCAAAACAGGCGATATAGGCCAATATGGCAATCAACAACCAGGGGCCTGAAAGAAGAGAGAAGTAAAAGCAGTACCCAACTACTCCCAGGCAGATTGTCATACCTGCCACACCCCAGAGGAGCAGTTTTCTACGTCCCTGCCAGTCGACCAGCCAGAGGGCCACAATGGTAAAGATGGTATTGATAATGCCAATCAGAAAGGTTTGCATGAAGGCTGAGTCAGCCGAAAAGCCTATGCGTTTGAAAATTTCCGGGGCAAAATAGATGATGGCATTGATTCCGGTAATCTGAGAAAACAAGGCCAGCACAACGCCGATACTCAGGGCTTTCCGAAGTCCGGGTGCAAACAAGTCGCTAAATGTTCCTGTCTTTTTCTCCAGAGACTCCCGGATTTGTTCACGGATAGACTCTGCCTGTTGTGTACCATTGACGGCCTTGAGAATGTCTAGTGCCTGTCCGATCTTACCCTGCTTGATAAGCCAGCGTGGACTTTCCGGAACAAAGAACAAGAGTATGCCAAACAGAATGGCCGGAATCGTTTCAGACCCTAGCATGATCCGCCAGCCGGTTTGTGTATTCCATGCCTGATCACCCATAGCCGCAATCTGCATGTTTACATAGTAAATCAGGTTAATTCCAATCACGATGGCAAGCTGATACAAGGTTACCAGTCTGCCTCGTATATGAGGAGGGGCAATTTCGGCAATATATAATGGCGAAAGCATAGAGGCTGCTCCAATGGCTATCCCACCTACAAAGCGGGCCAGAATAAAGAGAGACAGACTGTTGGGCAATGCCGTTGCAATCCCTGAAATGGTAAATAGAAATGCTGTCAGCAGCAGAGCTTTTTTACGGCCAAACTGATCACTCAGATAGCCTGCGAAAGCTACACCCGCCACACATCCCCAGATGGCACTACTGGCTACCCAGCCAACCATGGTGGGCGAAAGATCAAACCGGGCTTGTAAAAAACCGATAGCACCCGCGATTACAGCTGTATCATATCCGAAGAGCAGTCCGCCAAGAGCTGCTACCAGACATACTCTGAGAACAAAAAGAGAATTAGCCATTGTGCAATAATTCCTGATAAGTATAGTCAGTACCTGAGAGCCTTCTATTCAGACTTTGTCAGGTTTGTGTTGAGTTGTAAAGATGGAGGGGTTTTTCAGAAAAGAACCTGCATTTTGCGTTTATAAGCTGTCCGATTGCGAATGGATTATTTGAATAGGAAATGGGAGAATGAAAAGAATGTTTTTTATTATTTTAGATTTGATTGCTATTTCAGATTCCCAATCTTTCACTTTTTTTTCCTACCTATATTTGTTCATATCCCTTGCATTCTTCTTCTATTGACCTCTGCTTACTTGCTTCCAGATTTGGTTTATAGTCCAGAACATATCTCTCCCTACCACCTGTTACTTTTTTTGCTTGCCCAAAAATAGGGGCACCAAATGAGAATTTGGTGAGCCAGCCTGTGTGTTTGCAAAAAAAGGGCACTTTCTGCCGAACCTCCCCCGCACAAAGCCGTGGGCTTTCCTCGCGGCAGAAAGATGGCCAACGCACAGATACAACCTTTCGCGTTGCAAGAAATCATAGCTCTATTTGTACCATTTAAAAAAGATAAGTGTATATCACTTCTACTACACTCAGACAGCACATGATACAAAGAAAATAGTGGTCACTTCAATCATGGAAGGTCGTATAGGTGCGTTGGGTTTCCTTTTCCCGCGAGGTTGGCCCTTGGCCTGTGGGTGGGAGGATCGGGAAAAGGTGCCCTTTTTTGCTTCGTTTTTTGGGCAAGCAAAAAATGAAGAAGCTTGTGGAAGAGAAAAGTAAGTGACAATAGACAAACTCTGGGAGAGCAAATAAATGAAGTGGCCAGTGGAAGAGATAATAATCAAATTCAGGTAAAGCAAACAAAAAGAGTGATGTAAGGGATAATAAATAAACTTAGGGAGGAAGCAAACAAAATGGATACAAATAATCAAACTAGATGCAAGGTAAAACCCTCACAGGGTACTAGTGTAAAGGAACCGCATTACCAGACTGGTATTTCTTTCGATACTCAAGAGGACTATACCCTGTAGCCTGCCTGAAATAGCGGGTGATATTATCTGGATTTTCAAAATCCATTTCATAGGCAATCTGCTGAATCGTCAGCGTTGACTCAGAGAGTAGATACTTAATCCGGTTAATACGGACCAGGCGAATCTGATCAAGAATGGACGTATTAAGCTGGGACTTGAATTTCTTTTCCAGAATCCGTCGGGAGTGGTGGGTTACGGCAATTACATCTTCCACCCGAATATTTTTAAAAGGCGCATTCTCACCAATGAAGGACAGGGCTAACCGAATCTGAGGATCGTCGATAGCCAGTGAACTGGTTGATTGACGGACTACTACCGTCTTGGGAGGAATGATAAAATCTGCTACCGGAGGGTGGTTGGTATCCAGCCAGTGCAACATACCTTCTGCTACCTGATATCCTGCCTGAAATGCATTCTGGTCTATGCTGGATAGGGTCGGTTGCATCATCTCACAAAGCAACTGGTCATCGTCTACTCCCAGAAGAGCCAGCTCATCGGGTATACTCAGATTGACTTTTCGGGCTGCTTCCAGTAAGTGGATGTTGAGTTCATCTGTAGCCGAAAAGACAGCACACGGTTTGGGGAGTTGCTGTGCCCATTGGCCAAGATTAGATGGCAGATCCTCCCAGCTCATTTGCTGGCTATCAAACAGGAACGTTTCGGCTTGGAGTGAGCAGGCTTGCAGGGATTGTATAAATGCTTGTTGCCGCTCTATAGACCATTGAAACTCTTTGAATCCTACGAAGGCCAGGTGTTTGTATCCTTTCTCCACAAAATAGCGGGCTGCGAGTTCACCTATCGCTTTGTTATCTGCCCACAGATTGATGCAATCGGGATAGGTTTGGGTATGAGGAGAAATAATAAGAGGAACCTGAAAAGATTGTAACTGATCCATTCCGGCAGTTTCCCGTGCTATGATTCCATCTGGATGCCAGTGTTGCAGGCGGGTCCACAGCTTATCCGAGTCGGCTGGCTGGATATAGGTAGGTGAATAAAAGAAGAAAGTAAACTTGTCGTATAGTTTATTAAAATGCGTGATGCCTTTGAGAACATCTCTGTCGTAGGCTCTGGACGTATCTAACAGTACAGCGATTCGATAACGTTGGGGTGTCAAGGTCTCCGTATTTTTCTTCTTTTCTGCTGTAAGTATAGAAAGAATTATTCAATTCTCTGAAAAAAAGGAGATTTGTGGAGTTGAAACCATAATCTGATGGCCTTTCCAGTTTCTTTGTTTTACAGATTCTCATGCGACTATTTCAAATTTGAATAGTATTTTGTAAATACGTCAACAGATAAATGCTGTAAACGTACAAACCTCTTGCTATAAGAGGATGAAACGTATACTATTACCGGCAACCAGACAATCTTGATGAAACTGACTAAACGACATGTGAAATTTACTTCAGACTGGTTTAGCTATTGGGTATTTTGCTATTCTAAGTCTCTTTATTGTGGTATGCTGACTCGTCGATCATTTGTATACACCTTCGCCTTATTTATTTTTTCTGTTAGAGGCATTATGGGTCAGCCTGGACCTGTTCACTTTCTGACAATTAAACAATTTTGTGATTCTAAGGGAGAAATAATCTTCTTTTTTGCCATACCAAATGAAAAAGGATACAAAAATGTAAATCATTCTATTCTTAGTACAAAAGGTTATTCACTTAAGGCATATCGCTTGATGAGAAAACAATCAAAATCTGCTATTATACATGATGTGGAAAGAAAAAAGATAAAAAAACATATTTTATATGGGAGACAAAACGACATCTGGTTTGATATTCTGAAACAATACAAGGAGTATATGAGAAGTGACACAGTATTAGCCAGAAAATTTGCCAACTATAGTAAACTTGCCACTTACCTGGAGACTCGTGCTTACCAGCATGCCCGTGATACCGTATTAAAAATCCAAGCTCCAGACAATCTAAAAACATGTAGCACAATAAACGATCTATATACTTTCCTGCTATCTGAAGAGCTTCAATCCCTAAACTTCGTATATGGAAGATCTCTATTTACACTTCTGCTTGAGTTCAAAAATAGCCATACAAAAGAAGTCATGTATCTGCTGATAAAAGATATATATAGAAACGAGATAGATGAAGTGTGTTTCCAGCCTGGATATTATGTGATTAACGCTCGTAAAATTAGTAAAGAAAATATCACCCCCACCGATTGGCAGAAGATACGAGTTAGAGAAGATATGAAAGGAATAAGTGAAAAGCGTATGACAAAACGTTATATGAGATATTTATATTAAATTATCTTCCGTCTCACTTTTTCATACCCTCTCAGAGTGACCTGTGTAGTTATATTTTCCATATGTTCTTAAAATACCGTTCATAGTTACCCGGATCTCTCCTCTCGATGGTATGTGCTGGAATCACAAACCTATAAAACCACCTGCTCTACTGTTTTGCCAAATCGATGGATTTGATTGTTTACTTTTTTGTGATAATATTCACCTGAAAGTCATATTGACACTAAACGCAAGCTTAAGTTACTTGTTAGGTAGGAGAGCTGTGAGGCTTTCTATAGTAATAAAACAATACTTCAGCATTTCTATACCACACAGCTATGAGCTTATTTTCTGGATTTGAAACAGATTTTAAAATTACTAATGTCTTCCCTCAAGGGAGAGTACTTCTGTATATTCTTGTTGGATATGGCCTGTGCCAGACTATTTTTTACTTCTCTACTGGATTTTGGCAATCCATAAACGCCTATGCCGGGCTTGGACTTACTTTTGCCATTGCCATTTCAACCATGCTTTCTGAAACCAGGCTCCGCATTGTACTCTTTTTATCTTTAAGTACACTGCTTTACTTCCTAATGGTGCGGCTGGCCTTAGTACAAGCCTATTTCTCTGCAAACCTTTTTTTTGTGGTTCTGGCCTCTGTTAGTGGGGCTATTTTAGAAACACTCCTTTTCTGTACCTTATTTCAGTGTTTAGGCTATCTTAGCTATCTTGACATTTTTTTTGTTCTGCTATGTGCTGCGCTGGCAATTTATGTTCTGACATTTGTCACTTTTCCGGGTAAAGAAGAGTTTGTGGGGATATTAATCTGGCAACTGGCTGTGGGATATATATTTACCAGGATCTATACCAGAAAGATAGCTACCCAAAAGCCTTCTGAGCATCCATGAATAAGAAGTTATCTCCTGCAAGGCTCCTCTTTATCCTGGCTTTTTTTGCATGTGCAGCAATCGTATATGTATGGATCGTTTTTTCAAACACGGAAGCAGAAATTCTGGCTGGCAACATCCGATATAGCCATGAATGTGGATGGATTACACAGGATCATGCTATTCCGGATGGCCCAAGACAGTTGTTAAGAACTATTTATCAGCAAAACGCAACCCGAAAAGACAGTTTTGACATCACCTACAGGCAGACTATGAAGTATTCCTTTTTAGGAAAAAGGCTGATTGCCGAAGCTGCCTCCACCTATCGTTTGGCAACAGGAATGAGCAAAGAACAAACAGACGCTGCTACACTTTTGATCCTCATGGATGTGTCAGAGCAGTTTGAGGATATGCAGGGTAGCTTTCCTTATAAGCTCATCAGTGAAGGATCTTCCTTCCGGAAAGGAGATCTCACGGGCAATTTGCTTGCCTACTACAAAGCCCTCTATTCGGAACCGCCAGATACTGTAACTTCTTCACTTACCTGGCAGGCTCCAGATGCTGCACTACACCGATGGCAACATGAGTCTTCACAAAAACAGGAGAGGTTTATTCCTATACAAAAAGATAGTCTCTCCCGGTGTTTTCTGTGGAGTTTAGTAGCTCAGGCACAGAGCTTGAACCTATCTCCCAAGCTTATAAACCGGAAAAGAGATCTTTATTTTGAGTAGATAGGGTAATGTGTTTTGATTAACGACTAACTCGGATACGTTTTTATTCAGTTAATACTAGAACTCAGTGTGTTAAAAATGGTTAAGAATTCTTTGGGTTTGTGGTGGTTAACTACCTTGCAGAGGCATTCATATTTCAGTTTCTATGAGAATACTATACTGGCTTCCACTTCTGTTACCCTTTACCGCTTTTGCTCAACTGGGAGTGTGTAACCTGGATAGTCTGGTTGAAAAACATCCCTACCGAAGGGAAATCGAAAAGCAGGTTCTCCTTAAGTCCCGTTCGTTCAAAGACTCAGCCATGGCTTATGGCAATAAATTGTATAACTATAGAGAAAAACATTATTATACCACTCTGGCAGAAGCTCGTAGGGAATCGGATAGCTTAAATGCCATTCAGGAAAGGATGCAACAGTTTATGGATAGCATTTCAAATGAAATTCCCGCATTTCGCCAACGAAAAATAAACCAACTACGGGCCGATATTCGTCTGGATTGTTATACCTATGCCAGTTATCGGGGCATCTTTTTATTTCAGCAGAAAGGAGTAGTATATACCAGTCCGGATGTAAAAGACTATACGAATGAGTTAGTGAATTTTCTGCAGGATAAGTATTTGTATACTCTTGTTAACGGTCGTCTGCAACGGATGGGAGTTCCGTAACTATTTGATCTGTATGAAGGCTAGTATTCGTACTATAATTGCCATGACGAGAGTAACTAGCGACTCATTAGTGATTTGTATAAACGTTAATGAGTTGGTTCTTTGAAGTATTTACTCCAAAGAACCGGATTGTAAAATCAATTTTATTGGCAGGTTATATTGTAAGTAGTGGTGAAAAGGGTGGTCTGACCATTTAATGTATATTTCCAAACCTTCTTTGTAGGATATCCCTGATCGTTATATTCATACTCATATACATTTGATAAATCTTCTTCGAGTGTGTTATCCGGAAAAGTGGAGTCATACCTAATATCCTTTGTGATGTTATGTATGTTTCCACCATACAAGCTAGCAGGATGCCCTTTAGGAGTAGGTGTTAAAATATTTTGTATATTTTTTTTAGTATCATATTCATATACACTATAAGAACGCAACTGATTATTGTAATGATGCTCTCTTCTTACTAATTCCCCGTCGGCATTGTAGTGATAGATATCCTTATTACCATCTCCCGAAGACCTGGATATGACTAATCCCTGCTCATCTGTTTCAAAAGTATATTTATCAATTTTAACTGGAAATGAATCTGTTTCCCGATATTGAATAGATGAAGTTAACTTTCCATTTGTATATTGGCTCAGAACTGAATCTCTATAGCTACTGGTACTACCATCCGTAAAAACATTCTTTCCTTTCCATACAAAACGTAGTATTTGACCATCCGTATTATAGCTGTATTCGTTTGTATACTGACTGGAAGCTGATTCAAAGACAGTATTGAACCTGGAGAGTTTACCTTGTGCGTAGGTATAGGTAATTACCTCAAGACTTTCGTTTTTGCCTTCCGTAACTGTTTTTTGCTCGGTTAGAAAGCCTTCCGAATTATATGTATATGTGGTAACTGCAATAGAACCGGCTGAATATGTACTATGTATCTTTATCAGCAAGCCCTGGCTGTTATACTCATATTTGCTGGTAGTTGTGTCTGTGGAACCATTCGGGTTTAGTGTGATAGATTGGGTGTCATTAATCCGGCAGGTTTTATCAGCAATAGGAGTTGGATCAGTGTCCGGTTGACAGGAGGAAATCAGTAAAAGACTTGCAAATAGGTAGGGAAGCAATTGTTTTAACATAGTGATGTAAAAAGATAACAGATGATATGGTTAGCTAGTGGCGAATATAAGAGTAAAATCTGACAAAGAAATTCTACACTTATCGTCTTATTTAGTTAATTCAGGTCTATAGCATAGGTAATATGATACTGTAAAGAAAATAGGAAAGTAGGAATACTTTGTTCTTTGAAACTAATTTTAGAAAGTGTGTGGTTCTACTTTTCCTTCCATTCTCTTGCGTATTTTTGGACAAACTGCTACCAACAATGAAAAAAGACCAAATTGACAGGGACATTAAAGCAGGTAAGTTGTCTAGTAAAGAGTTTCAACTGGATACGTTCAGAGCGGTCATTGTGCTAAGTTGGCTTTTTGTACTTACAGTGGCGGCTGTAGCTATTGTTGTATGGGATTGGCTTCATTCTAAACAGACAGCTTATCAGACAATGTATTCACAAGCTTGGCTGGAAGCTTACTCATGAGAATACCTATGTCCTGGTTGCCTATACCAGTGTGTGGTCTCGCTTGCTGGAGCAACAGATTGTAGTATTGCTTGAAGATGAGCATATTCATGTGAATGTAAAGCATATTGGGACTTCACGAGGCAGGTTTCCGTATCTGTTTGGCTTAAATCAAAGACGAATCAATCAATTTATGGAAAAAATAAAGGAAAAGCATCTATGATATAGTAACACGCATTGGAAAAATGAAAAAAATATACATTTTGTTTGGGTTGCTCATGCTTGTGTCCTGTAAACCATTGGAGAGTCGGATTGTAGGAAGATATTGGCACTATGCAGACTTTGAATTTCATACTAAAATTACGCTGCATCCAGACCATCGGTTTGTATTTGAGGGGCAGGAGGGATTACAATTTCTGAAAACTCAGGGAAGCTGGGAAGTAAAAGGGCGTCAATTGATTTTAAACTCTGATCCGGAGTTGTTTCTTTCCAGAGAATCTACAGTAGTAGAACAGGGTAACAGTGCAACCAAAACTTTTTCTGTGAGAGTTCTTGACCAGGATGCGGCTGCACTGCCGGGAGCCTCTATTCAGATGACTCATCAGGGACAGATAACAGGCAGGGCTGGCGACACTAGTGGAGAAGGTCTTTTTCCATTGGCTGATTATGATAGTTTACAGGTCAGTTTTATAGGGTATAAAGAGCTGACGGTGAAACTTCCCGATACGACGATTAACTCCATTACCGTACAATTAGCACTGGATGATCTGCAAGGGTCAGTCAAGTTTAAGAATGAAAAGTGGCAGGTGAAATCTGGGAGCTTATTTGATCCCAGATTCAAAAGCAGAAAGTGGAAGAATAGGTATAAGAAAGTAAACTAATGGTATTTGGACTCGAATATTCCACGCAAGTCAGGCTTTAGCTTATCCTGATCAACACCTTGAACCAATACAGGGTCCAAAATACCATCTAAAGAAATACTATGTACTTTTCTCTCAGAGACCAAGCGTAACTCTTTTTGTCACAGGATTCTTTCAGAAGGACAGAAAGGAAGAAGAGTGTTGGAAGGATAAGAAAGAGAGTTATTCTTTTTGTGGGGCCTTTATTTGCAAAATCCTTTTCCAGAAAAGATATGCGACTTTATAAGCACAGCCCTAGTTACAGGCCAGACTACCTATTCTTTGATTTTAACCATTAATGCTTTGACTTTGACTATTCTGTCTCACTACGAAAGAATACTTTTGTAATCAAAAACAATTATAGGTTAACTCGGTGTCTCCCGACTCTACCTTAACGGATTTATTTCTGGAATGCAAGTCGGAGGAATCTATGAGAGTCATTTCTGCCATCAGTGCTTGTAATCGGTTGAGTATTTCTGCTGCTATTGACTGTGTGATTGCTTTGCCTGTAAGCGATGAAGCAAACCAGGTAGGCGGGCAAACTATTGGAGCCATTAGGGAAATGGTATAACTTTATAACCTTGACAGATAGTTAGTATGGAAAAAGTGGAATCGCTGGAAGCCTTCTATCGGCAAAAGTTAGGGTTCTGGCCAAGCGAAAATGTACATAGCATCGGACATTTTAATGTCTTTGGGATGGAAGATTATTCAGGGCCCAAACCTCCTTATCCGATGCCATACAGTCGGAAGGATTTTTTTAAAATAGCCCTTATTTATGGACCCAATACAGTAGACTATGTGGATCAGACTTTTCATGTGCAACACAACATGTTGATGTTTGCCAATCCCTTGGTTCCCTACCGATGGACACCTGCTGATGAAAAGCCCAGGGGGGTATTTTGCCTGTTTACAGATACGTTCTTTAAAGGACATGGAAGCCTGAAGGAGTATCCTTTGTATCAGCCGGGTGGTACACCTATTTTAGACCTTACCAATGAAGAAGCTGCTACTGTCAGAGCTATTTTTGATAAGATGTTTGAAGAGATACGTTCAGATTTTAGCTTTAAATACGATGTGTTACGCACATTAACACTTGAACTTATCTTCACTGCCTTAAAACTGAGGCCTGCCCTGTCGGAGGTAGTTAAAACTGGCCAGTCCAATGCCTCCGAAAGGATAGCTACTCTCTTTCTGGAATTGCTGGAAAGGCAGTTTCCGATTGAAAGTCCTCTACAGCAGATACATCTTAAGTTTCCGGGAGAATTTGCGGAACAGTTGCATGTACATAGTAATCACTTAAACAAAGCACTCAAGGAGATTACCGGAAAAACCACCAGCCAGCTTATTTCTGAACGGATTGCGACAGAGGCAAGGGCGTTATTAAAGCATACAAACTGGAATATTGCAGAAATTTCCTGGTGTCTGGGATTTGAAGATCCGTCTAACTTTATCAAATTTTTTAAGAAAAATACTACGACTACTCCTAAGCATTTTCGGGAATAGATATACATTCGGAAATTACTCTTTTTGCTTGCGTGTATTCAGAGCTGGTTTAAAGTTCCTTTCTTCACTCTTCCTGTAGCCTCTTCATTTTTTGCTTGCTTGTAACCAAAGTTGGTCTATAGTCCAGAACATTTCTCTCCCTACCACCTGTTACTTTTTTTGCTTGCCCAAAAATAGGGGTACCAAATGAGAATTTGGTGAGCCAGCCTGTGTGTTTGCAAAAAAAGGGCACTTTTTGCCGAACCTCCCCCCGCACAAAGCCATGGGCTTTCCTCGCGGCAAAAAGAAGGCCAGCGCACAGCTACAACCTTTCGCGTTTAAAGGCAACCTTGCTCTCTTTGTAAGTCCTTGATTTCTGTCGTTGGTGTTATAATCAACCTGGAGAAGAAAGAAAAAACACTCTTCCTGTTCTTCCGAAAAGCTCGGCTTTCCTCCTTGTCCTTCTGAAAGAATCTCTTCTTGAAATGATTACCCTCTGTCCTTCTCGAAGAATCTTTTGACAAATAGAGTGATCTCTGGTTTCTAGGCGAAGATTACCTCCAAAAGTAAAGGCCGCTGGTCTTGTTACAAGATTCTTTCTGAAGGACAGGAAGGGATGAACCTTCTAAGAAGACAAAGGTGTGCTGATTGGCAACGTGTCACGCATTGGTGTGAATCGACCTGCTTGGGGCAAACCCTATATGTGAATTTCCGACCTGTAGGGGCAGGGCTTGCCCTGCCCAGATTCCCCGCCGAATGATTGGGATTTATCCGAACCGACGCCTGGCTCTCTTTGTCCCAACGCAACGGACGTTGCTTTCAAATTGGGTCCGAACGGACGTTCGAACCAGCGCTTTTATTTTCGAACCAGTTCCATTTTCCCTGAAAACCTCATTTCCAGAAAAGCTATAAGACAGGATAAGGACAAGAGGTCGTTTAGGGACGGATTTAGCTAGTAACTGACCTGTTTTTTGTTGAACAAGGCTGGTGTTTAAACAGCCTGTATGTCATTGGATAGAGCCTCTTCACCGAACTTTTACTTTACTACAAATGGGGTGTTTGATATATACCATTTTTGGTTTGATTCAACCCATTCCAGGTCATGACGCGCCTGTACCTTTGTAGGGTAAACATTAACTGGTAAACACATGAAAAGTTACATTTTGAAATCAAATGGTGGAATTGAAAACCTGGTTGAAAGTTCGGATAGCATTCCTGACTTACAGCCTGACGAAGTGCTTATCAAAACGAAAGCGATTGGATTAAATCCCATTGATAGTGCAGTGAGGCAGTATCCTCACATGCTGGAGATGATTACCCAGCCCAATATTCCCGATAAAGTAATATTGGGCTGGGACGTGACCGGGGTAATCGAGAAAGTGGGATCACAGGTTACAGCCTTTCGGGAAGGGGATGCCGTATATGGCTTGCTCAATATGCCCGGTCTGGGACGTACCAATGCAACCTATGTGGCTGCCTCCTCAACGCATATTGCCTTAAAACCAGCCGAACTCACCTTTGCTCAGGCGGCAGCTGTACCGATGGCTGCGCTTACAGCGTATCAGGCAGTGCTACAGGCACAGATTACACCAGGAGAGCGAGTTTTAGTGCATGGCGCTTCCGGTGGGGTGGGGCATTTTGCTGTCCAGATAGCCAAACAACTGGGAGCCTGTGTGATAGGAACCAGTTCTGCAAAAAATAAAGCATTTGTTGAAAGCCTGGGTGTAGATGAATGGATTGACTACCAGGCCAGACCTTTTGAAGAGGTAGTTGCCAAAGTAGATGTCGTGATAGATACTGTCAATTCGGTTGAGCACATATGCAGGTCTATCAGCGTGCTTACTACAGGAGGGCGTCTGGTTTACCTGCAACCGCATTTTGAAAGCCAACTGGAGGATGCACTGGCAAAAGCCAGCGTACGTGGATACGGGATCTTTGTCAATTCTTCCGGTGAGAACCTGACTAAAATTTCCGAACTGATTGAAAAGGGCTTTGTCAGGCCTCATGTATCTCAGGAATTTTCATTCAGCCAATTGCCGCAGGCGCATCTTGCTCTGGAAGCTGGACAGACACCTGGGAAAATTGTTGTCAGAGTTGATTAATCATCCCATATACTTATCAACTATATATAATTAAACACTAAAATTACTATGAAAGACTATCAAACAGAAGGCCTGGTACGAGGTATTAGTCCTGAAGAACGCAATACCATCCATTCCTTTTATAATCTATTTGCAACAAGAGATTTTACGCTGCTGGATCAGATTCTGGCTACTGACTGGGAAGATATTCCATTAGCTCCCGGACAGCAGGCAGGGGCAGCAGGATTCAAAGATCTGGTCCTGCATTTTACAGCTATGTTTCCTGATATCATGATTACCATTCTGGATATTGTGGGTGCAGAAGGGAAAGTGGGAGTAAGAGCCCAACTGTCATTTACCCATACGCATGAATTTATGGGCATGCAGGCATCTAACAAAAAGGTTGTCATTGCGCTGCATGAATTTCATTATCTGGAAAAAGGAAAGATTGTAAAAACATGGCATCTGGAAGACTGGATGAGCATGTTATTTCAAACAGGCTCATGGCCTGTCCAGTAGCTTATACGATATACAACGATCTGAAAAGTAAAGTAGCCCTGATAATCAGGGCTACCAAAGGCATAGGCTTCAAAGGCAGATTTGAATTAGGTTCTTGAAGAACTAAAGATACATGTGCTGCGATTTTGCCCATTTTGAGGAGGGTAGCTAGTGGTCTTATCGTGTCCCATAACCTTTCCAGAAATGGAGGTTTAAAGAGAGAGCACTGGTTCGAATAGAAAGACGCTGGTTCGAACGTCCGTTCGGACCCAATTTGAAAGCAACGTCCGTTGCGTTGGGACAAATTGAGCCAAGTCCAGGTTTGTGATACTACTCAAACAGGGCTTTACCCACCAATGCGTATGCGCCCGACCAAGTACATATTGAAATGCGGTAAAATAGGTTTTAGCTTTGAAACATGAATAGTTTAGAAGCCAAACGAGAAAAAATGCTGTCGCTGGTAGAAGCCTGGCGAAGTAGTGGTCAA
>NZ_JASJOR010000034.1:0-97465 GCF_030068545.1 Xanthocytophaga flava
GGTTTAATTAAAGATCATTTGCTACTTTTTCTACTTAATCCCACCATATATATGGTAGATTATCAACAACTTATTGAAAGAATTAAAAAATACAAGATCCCTTGGCGACCAGGACGTACCTTCCCTAAACCCAGACAGAAAAGTTCCCGACGAAAATTTCCTACTCATAAACGATCTGGATTGTAAACAGTCCTTAAGTTGACAGCATTGAGCGGACGCTGCGTTGGCAGGTAAAGCCCTGTTTGGGTACTATCACAAACCTGAACAAGTATCAATTTGCCCCAACGCAACGGACGTTGCTTTCATTTTAGGTCCGAACGGACGTTCGAACCAGCGTCTTTCTTTTTAAAACCTTCATTTCCAGATAAGATATCGGACACGATAAGGGCTTGTCCCTGTCCAGTTTCCCAACACAAACGTTTGTGATATTCCGAACCCTGTAGGGGCGACTGGCGGTCGCCCCTACAGGGTTCGGAACGCGAATGATCGGGTGTATCAGACAACCGTTTCGGATGTATCCTATGCCGTGCCTGTAGGGGCGATCTGCCAATCGCCCCTACAGAGGGTTGGTATAATTCCAATCATTCGGATGACAAACAGGCAATCACATCACCCTTATTCAAATCAAAACATATGGACAATCAGCCTGGTATTACTGCACAACACTGTTTACTCCCCAGAACTATAACTCACTACTGATCTCCTAAGCGCTTTTTCTCATCCGGAGTTTCTGTTTTACGGGAGGCACCTGCTTTCAGGCTTTTACCAAACCGATAGCTTACAGCCAGCGTAACACTTCGGGTATCCCATTTGCGATTACTATACCCAGTCACACCTGTCAGATTGCGGAAGTCCTGACGATCTACTCTCGAATAAAAGAGGTCCCGGATATTTACTTTCACAACGCCCTTATCTTTCCAGATTTTTTTACCAACACCCAGGTGTGTATACCAGCTGGCACCCTGTATGTATTGCCTGTAGATCTGTGGAGTCACATACTCTGTAATTACCTCAGCAGTCCATCCTTTCCGAAAACTGAATTGACTGACAGCCGTAGCACTCCAGTTGCTCCCTTTCATGTGTAGTTTGTCGGTATCTAAGACAGAGCGTAAAGAAGTATAGGTATAGGTGATCACAGGATTGACTGTCCACCACTGGGTCAGATTCCAGGTTCCATCCGCTGAAAACCCAATAATCTCCTGCTGCCCCAGGTTGGCAGGCTGACGATAAAACACATTCTCTTTTACCAGAATAGTTTCCTGAGCAATGTCTCTTGACTTTGTATAAAAAGGGCTCAGCGTCAATCTGTTTTTATACACATAGGAAAACTCAAGGTTCTGGGAAATCTGTGGCTTTAAAAACGGATTCCCCTGCCTGTATGTATAGTTATCCAGAGGCATGGCAAACGGATTCAGTATCGAGTATTCAGGTCTGTCAATTCGCCTCCCATACGAAAAATGCAACCAATGCTCTTTTTGCGAATCCAATGTATAGGATACATATACTGTCGGAAACACATTCAGATACGACCGTTCAAAAGACGAAGAGGTAACAGACTGCTGCTTGCCACTAGAAAGCGTATTCTCTACCCGGACACCTGATAGCAGAGACAATCTTCTATAAGTTAGCGAATAACTCAGATACAGTGCATGAATAGTTTCCTGATAAGTAAACCGGTTAGACAAATCGCTAAGCTGAGGGTTATCTCCGGTATAAGTAGCCAGGCTATTCACATGCGTAAAACTGGACTTATACCCCACTCCCAGTTTAGACCCATTGCGGAATGGATGTATATAATCTGTTTTTAGCGCATAAATGGCAATGCTATAAGGTAAATCTCCTGTGAAAGTCTCCAGTTTCGGATTATATCCATAGGCAGCACTGCTATTTGAAAAGTTATATCCCTGTCTGTAGGTAATATAATCCGCATCAGCTGTTAGCTCCCGGCCAGTGGTATCATATACATGCCGGAAGCTCAGGGTAACATTCGTGTTGTTGGTTAGGGTATTAGCACGATTATCTGATTTTACAAGAGTATATCCACTGGTTCGGTTGTATACCTGCGTATTTATCAGTGTTGTTTTCTCCAGCATATCCCGGTAGAGGTGGCTGGCAGAAATCCCCCAGGTGGTTTTAGGGGAAGCGTAGAAGTCCACTCCCAGCTTTCCGAACACCCGATGATTAGGGTTGCTGACAGACATATTTTGTGTGGCAGAAGCCAGGGAGTTAGCTTCATTTGCCTGATAGATTCGTTCACTGGTACTAACAGACAGTCCTGTACCATTGTAGTTAGACACATTCCCATATACATTTATCTTTTGAATACGAAAGTTGGCATTTAGGCTTTGTGAGATACGGGAACGTTTTCCACGTATATTTTCAGAAAGAATAGTGCCATTAAATCCCATTCTGTCATTCTTCTTTAGCCGTATATTGATAATACCTCCATTGCCAGCTGCTTCATAGCCGGCAGGCGGATTGGGAATAATCTCAATCTTATCCAATATATTGGCAGGTAAAGACTTCAGATAGTTTGCCAGATCGTTTCCCTGCAAATAGAGTGGTTTATTGTCTACAAATACAGATACATTCTGCTTTCCTTTTACACTCAGATTATCATTCACAACCTGTACCCCCGGTGACTGTTCCAGCATTTCCCAGGCATTTGTGCCCGCATTGGAAAGAATAGCATCTACATGAATCACCGTTCGGTCAATCTGCCGTTCTACTGCCTGTTTCTGGGCTGTTACACTTATTTCCCTTAAACCAATTACCTCTGTCTTTAGCTGTATATGGACATAAGAAGCCGTTTTGGATGAAACCGATACAGGCTCCGTATATCTTTGGAACCCTACACCTGAAGCCTGTAAAACGTAATTTCCTTCCTGAATATACAAAAACTCAAATCTCCCCTCCACAGTAGTAAGGGTAGACTTTACACTACTTGAATCAAGTATTTTCCGCAAAGCGATGGTGATAGAAGGCTGCTTCTCTCCCGCCTCGTTGGTAACCGTCCCTGTAATAGCACCTTCCTGAGCCAGTAAGGGTAGAAAGCCAGTACCAAGCAACAATAACAGCATTATCAACCTTGTCTGTACTTTTACATGTATAAAAACACAGGTTGCTACAAAACACAGGTTTCCAGATAGAACGCGGAGAAAAGGATGTATCATGACGTAGGATTTGTTATCTGGCACAAATCAATACGATAAAAACAGTCCGTTTTTTTATTTTAGCCCAACTACCCGAAACGCCCCCAATAGTACCTTTACACCACTCATTTAGTCATACACCACGAAAAACCTGCCGAAAACAAGCCAAATACCGCTGTCTATCGAAATACCATACCACACTATCCATTTATGATTAATTTGCCTTTTGACAGAGTTATCTTTTGACACAGTATACTATTCATACTCTTTTTGCTGTCCTTATCCTTTTCTCTGTCCTTCTGAAAGGAACTTGTGACAAATAGAGCTGCGTTCGGTTTCTGAAATATTCTTCCCCAGGTTGGTGTTATCACCAACCTGAATGGTGGGAAAGTGGTTGTTGGTGATAACACCAACAACGGGCACAAAAAACAAACTCCAGTCGGAAAGGCCGCCGGTCTTGTCACTCCTGTCCCGACAACAGCGGGAAGAGCCTTACAGGAAGACAGAGAAGAGGTATTTCTTCAAGAGGGCGAAATGTGAAGTGGACAAAGGAGAGAAAACACGCCTTCCAGAAGGAAAAAAGGATAAGAGAGCGGAAAGCGAAAGTAGAACAGCCAGGAAGAGTTAAAAGTTAATACGACTATTACAACTAAGTCATACACTACAAAGAGAGGTGTAACAAAGAGAGTTATGATAACTTCAATCGCGGCAGGTGGTATAGGTGCGCTGGCAATCTTTTCTCCGCGAGGTTGGCCTTTGGCCTGCGGGCGGGAGGATCGGAGAAAAGTGTCCTTTTTGGGGTACTTTTTTGGACAAGCAAAAAAGTACCATGGTAGGAAGAGTGATGTATTGAGGATAAAAACCTTTTTGGGCAAGAAAAGAAAGTGGCATGGCAGGAAGAGTAATGAAAAGAACAACAAACCAATTTAGGAAAGACAAGCAAAAAGTGACAAGGCGTGAGGACACGCAAAAACGCTGGACTATGAGAAACTACCGTAGAAAGCAAGCAAAAAAGTAAGACACATAATGAAACAACCCTTCTACATAGCTAACAACCGCCCACTCACCCATATCCTCTTCTGGATAGCCTACCTCCTGGTATACACAGGCGTCCACGCTGATGGAGAAGATTTTTTTCTAACCTACTTTCAGATCGAGTTACAAAAGCTCCCACCCGCTATACTGGTAGCCTACATCAATATGTATCTCCTGTTCCCGTTGTTCTTTATACAAAGGAAATATGTGGCCTACAGCCTATGGGCAGTTGTGTTATTATTTATAGCCTCCGTAGTTGGCCGTGCACTCATTGAAAGAGTCATCGAACCCCTCTTCTATGCTGATACAACCGTGGTTGAAGAGATTTTCATAGGATATCTTCTACTCAAAAGTATGTTGTGGTTTCTGAGTCCCATATTGTTATTTACACTTGTGCTTAAAGTATTCAGGCAGTGGGTTGATCAGGAACAGTACAATCAGGAAATGGCCAAAGAAAAACTGGCAACAGAGCTAAATTTCTTAAAAGCGCAGGTTCAACCCCATTTCCTGTTCAACACACTCAACAACCTCTATGCATTGACTCTCCAAGCTTCACCTGTCGCCCCAAGAGTTGTGCTAAAGCTTTCCGAGTTGATGAGTTATATGCTGTACGATTCTCAGTCAGACACTCTTCTGCTAAGCAAAGAAATTTCCCATATACAGAATTACATAGAACTGGAAAAACTTCGTTATACCAGTCGGCTGGACCTTTCGCTGAATGTGTCTGGCGATATACATGACAAACGGATTGCCCCACTCCTGCTCATTCCCTTTGTGGAGAATGCATTTAAGCATGGTGTCAGCAACGAGACAAATCAGATCTGGGTTACTATCGATATAAAAGTAAAGGACAACTGGCTAAGTGTAAAAGTAGAAAACAGTCATACAGGTGATGAAGTGGTAAGTTCTCTTTCCAATAACCATAATGGGTTGGGTTTGCAGAATATTGCCCGCAGACTAAAACTTCTGTATCCTAACGACCATGAACTGGTTATAAAAAAAGAGACAGATCGCTATCTTGTTGATTTAAAAATTAAAATAAGTTAACCGACATGGCAATCCATAAGATAAAATGCCTGATTGTAGACGATGAACCACTGGCTATAGACATTCTGGAGCGATACATAAGCCAACTCGATACACTATCCCTTCAGGGAAAATGTGATAATGCCATAGATGCATTAATATTCCTGCAGAAAAACAAGATCGACCTGCTCTTTCTTGATATTCAGATGCCTAAGCTATCAGGTCTGGATTTCCTGAAAACCCTGTCAAACCGGCCCAGGATCATCTTCACCACAGCCTTTCGCGAATATGCACTGGAAGGATTCGATATGAACGCACTGGATTATCTGCTGAAACCTATTTCGTTCGAACGGTTCCTGATTGCCATTAATAAATACCACACCCTGTATGATCCATCTGCTCAGTTGCCGGCCATGATCCAGTCAGCAGGCAACGATATGTTTGCAGAGGCTTTTATCTATCTAAAGGCCGACAAAAAGATGGTAAAGGTGTTTCTGAAAGATATTGTCTACATAGAAAGCCTGAAAGATTATGTAAAAGTGAAAACACAGGATCAGGAGATTATTACCTATCAGCGCATAACCTATCTGGAAGAAAAGCTACCTGACGATAAATTCCTCCGCATCCATCGTTCGTTCATTATTTCTCTGGCTAAAATAAAATCCTTTAACAGTACCCATATAGAGGTTGGAGATTGGGAATTACCGATTGGACGCCAGTACAAAGCTGAGGTTATGAAAACACTGGGGGTTATGTAATGCCCCTTAAATAAAAAAGCCTGCATGAGTACACATGCAGGCAGGTGGTTTCGCTGAATGATTACAGCATGTATTAATAGGCCTTTGGCATCAAGAAAGCAAGAACAATATAAACCAGCAAAGGTGAACCAAAGCCGAAAAAGAATGCCAGTACAAACAACACCCGAACCAATACCGGGTCCATGTTGATATATTCACCTAAGCCACCACACACACCTAAAAATACACTGTTGGCAAACGAACGTCTGAGAGTCTTTTCCATTGTTTTAGTTAAAGTTTAGTTACCGGAATTTCCATGGTAATATCCTGTTCATTATGGTACTTCTCTATGACATACCCACCGGGTTTTACTTTTTGTTCGGCGGCAAATTCATACAACTGAGCTTTGACCTTGTCTGGAGCAGGTGCTACCATGTAATGGGCTTTTATTTCTGCCCGTATTACATTACTTGATGGGAATTTCCGAAAAAGGTAACCTTTCGGTAAAACAATAGTTGTATCCGATACCAGTACTCCTACCCAAACTTCCAGTTTTCCTTTGGCTTCTTCAGGTATACTATAATAGACAGCAGCCAGTGTACCAGGAAGTTTTTGGGTGGTATGCAGATCTTTAATTTCTGAGAAGATAGTCATTAAAGTATCACTGGTAGCCCCTCCCTTAAATAATTTTCCGGCTACAATATATTCCGGAGCTTGTGCAGTTGAGATTTCCGGTTTGGAAAAACCTCCCATGATCGAAAACGCAATAGAGCCTACGAGTAACGCAACAACTACAATGATTCCTAATTTACGGGTCATACGTTCTTACTAAATATCTATATTGCCAGTCCTGATGTTTTATGAGCATCCGGCTTCTGGTAACTATCAACTATCTATTCTATTTTCCCCAGGTATCAGGGCTTTGACGCCATGAAGCAAGAGAAATTTTGTCTGCTTCGGTAATAATATTCAGATTTGATGCTTCTGTAAGCAGATAGGCATAATCACTAAGAGTCAACAACTCAACATTCTTCTCTGCAAAGTTCTCTTTTGCCACTGCAAATCCATAGGTAAAGATGGCCGCCATACCCAATACCTCTGCTCCTGCCTCACGTAAGGCATCCACCACTTTTAAGGAACTTCCTCCTGTAGAAATCAGGTCTTCGATTACTACTACTTTCTGTCCTTCAGACACTTTGCCTTCTATCATATTGCCCATACCATGTTCTTTGGGTTTGGAGCGAACATACAGAAAAGGCAATTCAAGTACATCAGCTACCAGAGCCCCCTGTGGAATACCGGCAGTAGCGACACCTGCAATGGCTTCTACGCCTGGAAATGTCTGACGAATCCGCTCTGCCAAAGCATTTTTAATATAAGTTCTGACAGCAGGATAAGACAATGCCAGACGGTTATCACAATAAATAGGAGATTTCCATCCGGAACTCCAGGTAAAAGGATCTGAAGGACGTAAACGGATCGCGCCTACTTCCAGCAGAGACGCTGCCACTTGCCGGGCAATGGTTTCGGTTGTATCTTGAATCATCATGCGGCGAAATTAAGAAAAAGTTACCAGTAGTTCGTTAACACTTTATTTTAGTTCTCGTTTCATCACACGGGTTACTGTAAGTCAGGTTTCAGGTATTAATCCCAGAGTAAGACAGGTAATTATACCCATAACGTCCTATCTTACTTAGTAGTTAACTGTTCGAATAATCTCTATACAAACCACTTGCACCTGATTCTCAGACATTTTCAAACCCACCTTTGTGTACCCTGGCACACTTTTCTATGTATATCCTCCTAAAACCGAAATTTGTTTTTTGTGGTTTTGTTAAAAATATGTTTCTTTTGTATCATCATTATTGTAAACCATACAGTTCTGCATCCTCATGAACCTCTTTGTTAACGACAAGCATGTGAAAGTAATCAACATGGATACCTTCGCAGCAAGTCAATCGGGCTACAATTACATTATTGACGGACAAACCCTTGAGGTTACGGCAGCAGAACTGGTAGGAGATGTGGCAGTAGTCAATCCCTCCGTTGTTTTGCTTTACAGGCTCTTTGCGTTATTACGGGACAAAAAATTAAAAAAACTAAATACACTTGTATTAGCTTCACCTGACAAAAAAATTCTGACTGATGTGATCAAAGGTCAGTACAAGATCGTGGAAGCAGCAGGTGGCGTAGTTCAGAAAGATGACAAGATACTAATGATTTTCCGTCTGGGAGCCTGGGACCTTCCTAAAGGCAAGATGGATAAAGGAGAGTCGTTTAAAGAGACTGCTCTGCGTGAGGTAGAGGAGGAATGCAATGTGAAAGTACAACTCGAACACAAGATATGTACTACATGGCACACCTATACCCAAAACGGTAATCGGATATTAAAACAAACCAAATGGTATGCCATGACCAATCTGGATGATAGCCGTGTAGCTCCCCAGAAAGAGGAAGGCATTGAACAGATTGTGTGGGTACGTGAGGCACAGGCAATGGAGCTGGCAGCTTCTTCTTACCGGTCTATCCAGTTTGTGTGTCGCAGGTTTTATGAAAAAAAGCGGGAAAAGATGCTTCTTGACTTTTAAAGAATATATTCAGTTAAGTTCTAAAAATTAAACAGAGCCTGCACTTTTACAAGAATGCAGGCTCTTTTTTGTTTTTCAACTTTGCTGTTTTTCAGTTCCTATTGGCTCAGTTTGTTTGCAACATTTACAGATCACCCTTCTATTTTCTCAGATTCTTTTACTTCTCAACTTGAGAGATCTTACTTCCTGAGTTTGCCTATTGTCCCTTTCATTATTCTTCCACTGGCTTCTTCATTTTTGCTTGTCCGTATCCAAAGTTGATCTATAGTCCAAAACCTATCTCTTCTTATCGCCCTGTCACTTTTTTTGCTTGCCCAAAAATAGGGGCACCAAATGAGAATTTGGTGAGCCAGATTGGTGTGTTAGTAAAAAAGGCACTTTTCTCCGATCCTTCCCCCCACAAGGCCAAAGGCCAACCTCGCGGAGAAAAGAAGCCCTACGCACCTACACTTCCTTTCGCGATTGAAGGCATCATAATTCTCTTTTTACCAACTAAGATACCTCCTCTGTCCTCCTGAAAGGATCTCGTGACAAGACCGGCGGCCTTTCCGACTGGAGAGAAGTATTTTTCTCAAAACCAAACGCGGCTCGATTTGTCACGAGTTCCTTTCAGGAGGACAAAAAGGTAATGATGTTTCTTTCAGGAAGACAGGAAGGGAACAATGATCCTTTCAGGACGAGTTTTCTATGTACTTCTCCCTTCAGTTAACAGCATCGAGCGGACAATTCAAAACGGGCATTGGTATACACCTATGTCAGAGGCTTTCTTTACAGATACCATTTCCAGAATAGTTATAGGATAATACTTACCCCACCCAGTTTCTTGATGTTAGTAAATTCACTACTATGCTTCTGTAGCGGTAAAAAAGACGGTAAAGTTTCTTTACTTATAGTAAAAAATCAACTGTATATTATACTTTTCCAATAAATCGATTCTATATATCTCTGCTTAGGCTACCGTTTACAGAGCGCAGCCATATCCTATAAACACACAAACACCAAAACAACATCTTATTCCGACATTACACACATTAGTAGAATTATATATCTTATTTAATAAAATTTATGATATATAATTTGCATTAATCAATAATACTTAGTTTATTTACTCAACAAGAATTCATTTTTAGTTTACGATTTACGAACAGCTTAATGCCGCAAACAAGCTTTCTAAGTCGGATATGCCTGTGCAATGGCGTGGGTAGAACTTGTACTTTTTTCATTACTGGTTTATTTCCTTTTTCATTTACAAACACACTATCTGCCCTCTTTTTCAAGAGGGATTGGGTATGCTTTATCTATTTAAAAACCAACTGTACAATCTTTATGAAACACAAACTCTACAAACTATCTCTCATCTGTCTTTTTGCATTGCTTTGGCATAGTGCGGCTGTTGCACAAAGCAAAACAGTTACCGGAAAAGTTACCGACAAGGCTGAACCACTGGTAGGTGTAACGGTGGTAGTAAAAGGCACTACCACGGGTACTGTCACTAACGAAAAGGGAGCCTTTTCGATCAAGGTTCCAGGCGATGATGCAATACTGATTTTCTCCTCGGTGGGCTATACCGCACAGGAAGTAGCCGTAGGCTCCAAATCAGAGATCGATGTTAGTCTGCTTAGTGACGGACTCGAACTCAGTGAAATCACGGTAGTAGGGTCACGGAACGCCAACAGGACTCAGTTGGAATCTGTAGCCCCGGTGGATATTATTTCCGTCAACCAGATGGCACAAAGCATGCCTCAACCGGATTTAAGTCAGATGCTCAAGCAGGTAGCCCCGTCTTTTAACGCCCTGCAACAGGTAGGTGGCGATCTGGACTCTCACGTAACTCCGGTACAGTTACGCAATCAGCCACCCAATCAAACTTTGTTATTATTAAATGGTAAAAGACGGCATGTATCCTCTCTTTTACAATTGTATAACCGTACAGGTCCGTCTACCTCTGCCGACCTGATGACAATTCCTACCCTGGCCGTTGAAAAAGTAGAAATCCTGCGGGATGGAGCGGCAGCACAATATGGATCTGATGCCATTGCAGGTGTAATGAACATTAACCTCAGAAAATCGGTCAATGAGCTATCAGCCAGCTACTATACATCCATTTACAAAGAAGGTGACGGAGTAACTCACCAGCTTATGGCTAACTATGGCCTGCCATTGGGTAAAAACGGAGGATTCATTAACATGACAGGTGAAATTACTTCCAGAGGAAGCACCACCCGTACTCCGGATGGAGGATATGATGGTGTTGTGTATGGTGATGATTATCTGAACAACCGCTTCAAAGATGCCAATGGACAATCCATTATTACCAATCCGGAAATTATTGCCAACCCTACCAATTCTGCCCTGCTTACAGATGATGGTTTAATGGAAGCACGTGGATTAACCCGTAAAAACTTCCAGATGATCAACGGTCTTAGCAAAATGACTAATTCTTCGCTGTTCTTCAATGCCGGTGTTCCATTAAGTGATAAGAGTCGTTTTTATGCTTTTGGTGGAATCAACTACCGCAATACATTAAGTGGTTGCTACTATCGTTTTCCTCGTCAGACAGACCGGGTAATTTATGAAGTATATCCCAATGGCTTCCTGCCTCAACTGACCTCTATTATTACCGACAAATCTGTTACAGCAGGTATTCAAGGGAAGCTGGGTGTGTTTGATGTAGATTTCAGCAACACATTTGGTAGCAGTAAATTCCGGTATGGCATGGTTAACACCCTCAACGCTTCCTATGGTCCTGAGTCACCAACTACCATGCGCCTGGGTGATAACATCTTTACGCAAAACACTACCAGCTTAGCCTTCTCGCATTATTTCAACAATCCGTTTGGCAGTGAGATCAAAGGTATTAACCTGGCGTTTGGTGCAGAGATGCGTATCGAAAACTTCCAGATCACCCCAGGTCAGGTTGAGTCATACACCAAAGGCACGTATGGTACCTTCACTTCGCCTTCCGACAATTACAACTATACCCAAAGCATAAATCCGGATGCTAAAAATGCCGATGGATCTGATATCATCCTACCCTACAGAGGCTATGTGTATGACTTCAACAACTACTCTCCCAACTGCCAGTGTTTCAGAGGATTTACTCCACAGCAGCAGGCAGATGCGTATCGTAACGTAGCAGCGGGCTACATAGATGTGGAAGCGGATTTAAGCCATAAATTTACGATCTCCGGTGCAGCTCGCTTTGAAAATTATAGTGACTTTGGAAGTGTAATCACAGGAAAAATCGCAGCTCGTTATTCTATCCTGGCGAATGTTCACTTGCGTGGATCTGCCAGCACAGGCTTCCGTGCACCAAGCTTACACGAACTGTATTATGCTCAGACATCTACCGTATTTACACCAGAAGGTGTACCCTTTGACGTAGGCTTCTTTACCAACCAGAGTTCAGCAGCCAAAGCATTGGGTATTCCTCAGTTAAAAGAAGAAAACTCTAAAAACGTAAGCTTTGGTATTGCCTTCGAACCTATGCAGGGCTTTGAGATCACAGCGGATGCTTACTGGTTCAGGGTAACTGACAAAATTATCCTGACGGGCAACTTTGATGGACCATCCGTAGGTGGAAACTTTAAAAATGTGATTGGAGCAGGTGCAGCTCAGTTCTTCACCAATGGTGCCGATGTGGAGTCCAAAGGATTGGATCTGGTAGCGAACTACACCAGAACACTTGGAAACTCCAAGTTAATTCTTTCTCTGGCGGCCAACTGGAATAAAGTTGAATTTGTAGCAGTACATCCGGCTAAATTAAAGCTTGGCCCGGATGCCACTCTGACCCCAGAGCAAATATCTGATCTGTATCTGAGTCGTTCTGTAAGAGGCAACTATGAGGAAGGCAATCCTCGTCAGAAATACATTTTGTCAGCCACCTTTATGCCTAAAAAATGGACGTTCATGGCTCGTACTATATACTATGGCTCAGTATGGTCGCGTAGTGCGTATGCAGATGAAACCACAGGCCAATACTATGATTATAAGCTGGACGGACGTGCTACAGTGGATCTGAGTGTAGGCTATACAATATTCAAAGGTCTGAATCTGTCTGTTGGTGGTGAAAATATCTTTGATGTATATCCAACTCGTATCCTTCCTGCCCTGACGGACAGTAATCGCTTTGGGTATGAAAACTATCAGATGGGCTTTCAGGGGGCTTATTATTATGCACGTCTTGGATTCAAATTCTAAAACAGTTTGAGGGATTGAATAGATTGTATTACGCTCAAACACCATGGATATGTTATATCCATGGTGTTTTTTATTGGAGAGTTATTTTACAAGGTAATAGTCTGCTTTCAGCAAAAGCATTTTTCTATTTTTCAGCTAATTTTTGAAGCTTCACTTCAGCTTCCAGCAAATACGAACGACATGCATTAATCAACTGAGTGGCTTCTTCAAAAAGACCAACTGAATCATCAAAAGGCTGATTGCCTTCCTGTAGCAGAGATTGGATGTCGCGAATGCGCGTGAGAGATTTTTCGAGATTAAAGGTATCGGAGGAATTCACAAACAAAGAATAAATAAGTATAACATAGCTTTGTTACAAATATAACTGCATAAAGGCCAGATCCAGCCATTTGTCAAATTTATATCCCACTTCTTTTAGCCGTCCCGTTTCCTGAAAGCCAAGTTTCCGATGCAGTTCACAACTGACTGCATTTTCTGCATCAATACCGGCAATCATGGTATGAAATCCTTGCTTACGGGCAGCCTCTATTAAGGCTTCCAATAACAGTTTCCCCACTCCTTTTCCTCTGGATTCTTCAGAAACATAGATGGAATGCTCTACACTGAAACGATAGCCTTCCCAAGGTCTGAAAATCCCATAGCTACCAAATCCTATTACTTTTCCATTGTAATCAGCCACTAGTACAGGCATGTTATCGGCGTGTTTCTTGTCAAACCAGGCTTGCTGAACTTCCAGCGACCGAGGTTGATAATCATACACAGCAGTCGTATGTGCTATAGCATGGTTGATAATAGCAAGAATAGCAGGTACATCGTCCGATGTAGCATCGCGTATAGTGGGTTCCATTCTGTATGGTTTTTAAAGATCAGGATGTTTGCAGTGACCTAGTAATCCGGGTCACTGCAAAAGTATAAAACTTTTGGATGTTTTGTGGAAAGGCAATTTAGAGAAGTGAGACAATTGTTGCGTTGTCATTCAATTGGAAAAGTACTAATCAGGTAGCTTCAAATAATGGGAAAGCTGATTAGCTCTCATATAGGCAATCCACTTATCTTCAAACTCGTCAGGCAAGGTTAGCTCACCTCTTTGCAGATCTTGTTCATAAATTATGTTTGAAAAGGCTTGCCGACGAGTGATATAATCATGATAGGTACTTGTATTGCCATCTCCATCGTTACTATCAAATGTATCTATAGATAACCACTGCTTTTTTTCTACCCATTCTTTCCCTTTTAAACTTGCAATAAGCTTTAATCTAAAAATTATTCGTTCTCTAATCCATATAGTAAAGTGCCTTTCCGCATCCAATAACACATCACTTGCTTCAAATATAATTACTTCGGGATCTTCATTCTCTGATTTGATAAGAGTAAATGAATCCGCATAACTTCTATACTTAATAGCAAGAAATAGATCATAATTAATAAGATCAAAATTTCTTTCGATTAATTCATCATTTGCTCTCTTACAATCACTGACAGTAAGTTTGTCTCCGTCAAATAGTATATGAGACATACTATTCCCGAAGTACTGAAGCCATACACTGTAAGCTATAGGTAAAGGTTTTCCAATGGCAGATTGAAGCAAATCAATTTGAATGCTTGAAGACCCTTCAGGGTTTGTCTCAAAATCAATAGCTATCAAATATTCACGTATTTTAAGAAAATACGCTTCGTATAATTCTCTCCTCATTCCAAATTATAATCTCATCTATAATACAGAGTGGAATAAATGTTAATTCAAACGTTTAATATGATCACTTCACTATCGACGTCACACGGCCATCCTGTAAGACGGTTTCAATCTCATCTCCCTTCTGTAATTCCTCAGAAGAAAGTATCTTCTTGCCATCCTTCAGTGTAATGGAATATCCCTGGGTCAGGAAGGCTTTGGGATTTTGTATCTGAAGTTGGGCTTCAAGTAAATCCAGCTGGCTTTTGTTGTTTTGTAACAAGCGACTCATCTGCCACCCTAACCGTTCAGTAAAGTCATCCAGAAACTGTTCACTTTCATTCAGTTGCTTTTGCAATAGTTCCAGAAAATAGATCTTGGTACTATCCAGTGCATTCAGTAATTCAGCCCGGTCGGGTGTGGTGAGTTCGGCAGCCGCTGTAGGTGTAGCAGCTCGTACATCGGCTACAAAATCGAGAATGGTAAAATCAGTTTCGTGTCCAATGGCTGACACTACAGGAATAGCCGAATCAAAAATGGTTCGGGCAAGACGTTCATCATTAAACCCCCACAAGTCTTCTGTAGACCCCCCACCCCTAGCAATAATTATCACATCCAGATCAGGCTCTTCCTGAAGTCGCCGAAAAGCCCGGATCACAGACTCGGCTGCTAAGTCGCCCTGAACCAGAGAGGGAGACAGTATCACCTCAACACAGGGATAACGACGTTCAAATACCCGCAACATGTCTTGTATCACCGCTCCGGTTGGCGAAGTCACTATACCTATTTTCTGCGGAAAGGCAGGCAAGGGCTTTTTATGCTCCCGCTCAAACAACCCTTCCTCTTTGAGTTTTTCTTTGAGCAATAAAAACTGTTGAAATAAGTCGCCAATTCCTGCATCCCGGATACTCGTTACCTGCATCTGGTATTGACCACGCGATACATAGACAGTCACATCACCCTCTACCACCAGTTTGGCTCCTGCTTTGAGCAAAGGTCGTATCAGTGGACTAATCTGCCCGCGAAACATCACGCAGGAAATTTGCGACTCTTCATCTTTCAGGGTAAAATAGGCATGTCCGGAAGAGTGGATTGTCAGGTTGGAGACTTCTCCTTTTACTGAAATCTGTTGTAAGTCCGGATCTTCTTCCAAAATGGCTTTAATCACATGAGTCAGGTCACTGACCGAAAGTATGTCATTCACGATGATATATCTCGAAAATAAAAATTTAGAATAAATAATTCAAAGCAAGCTTGTACAAGTAGCGACTGAGGATACTTATCACTAGTTAAGCTTCTGTCAATTCAGAATCGGAAGTGGATTTTTGTTCGGTTAAACTGCGATGAGCATTGCCCCAGTCAGACATCGCGCCCAGCATAGGTTTCATGGTATTCCCTAACTCAGTGATCTCATATTCTACCCTTGGCGGAACTTCGGCATATACTACTCTGCGCACTATCCCATCCTGCTCCAGTTCACGCAGTTGAGCCACGAGCATTCGCTCAGAAATCCCTTCTATCGATTTTTTCAACTCACTGTAACGCATAGTACCATACACCAGCCGACACAAAATGGCTGGCTTCCATCTGCCACCGATTACCCGTAAAGAAACCGCCATACCGCACGTGTCTATAATGCGTTTTTCATTCAAAGCGTTGGTTGAGTTCTCTTTTCTCATTTCTTACTTTTTTGTTAGTACCTAACAATTTGTTGCTTACTAGCAAAGGTAACGTAATGCGCTTACGTTTGTATCATGAGTTGAAAATAAATAAAAATCATCATGAAAAAGTTAGCAAACAAAATAGCATTAGTAACTGGCGGAAGCCGTGGAATAGGGGCTGCAATTGTACGTCGTTTAGCGGCCGAAGGAGCAAGTGTAGCTTTTACATATAGTCAGTCAGCAGAGAAAGCCCAAACCATAGCCAATGAAATCAATGCTGCCGGTGGTCATGCCATCGCCATAGGAGCAGATAGTGCCCGATCAGCCGATATTATCCAGGCAGTAAGCCAAACTGTTGCTGAATTTGGAGGCCTTGATATATTGGTGAATAATGCGGGTATTTACATTGGTAAAGACTTTCACCAGCATACTATTGATGAATACGATCAGATAATGGATGTAAATGTAAAAGCGGTGTATGTAGCCACATTGGAAGCTGTAAAACACCTGAAAACCGGTGGACGAATCATCACCATAGGAAGTAACATGGCCGATAACGCTATAGGAACGCAAACCACACTCTATACGATGAGTAAATCAGCCTTACAAGGTTTTACCCGTGGACTGGCACGTGATCTAGGCCCAAAAGGGATTACTGTCACACTGGTGCAGCCAGGTCCAACCAATACAGATATGAACCCAGCAGATACTGAGCACGCCGACTATGCACGCAGCCGGATGGCTCTGCCCAAGTATGGTACAGTGGAAGATGTGGCAGGCCTGGTAACATTTTTGGCAAGTGAAGAGGGGAAACAAATCACGGGCTCATGGGTAACTATTGATGGCGGCTTTAATGCCTGATTAGTTACCAGAGATTTATCTCACACTTACAGGTAACATACGCTCTTTATAGTTTATTTTTACCTGTAAGTGCTAGCTAGCACAAGTGGCTACTTTTGCGTTGTGCTCAACTGTATAGAATTACAAAATCTCCGTTAATTATGATATATTGAACATAATTAACGGAGATCTATAGAAATTTCAATAAGGCATTACTTAGTTATCAGAATCTTTCTCAAAGTTTTCTTTCGCCTCTTCAAAGCCTCTATCGAGTTCATCTACAGCTCTTCGGATACCTGCCTTCATATCCTGCCAGGCATTTCCCGAGGATCTGCGTAATTTCTCAATATCTCTGTTTAATTCATCCCGTTTTACTTCCAGTGCTGCGATCTCTGCTTTTACTTTTCTGTCAGCTTTCTTACCCTGTCTATCGATCTTTGCTTCTAACTCGTCAATTTCATTATCCAGTTCCCGGGATCTATCTTGCATCTTTGCCACAAATTCATCTTTGTTTTCCTCCAGTTTATCACCAACAGAATCTGTTTTTCCTTCTATTTTATTAGCCAGATCTTTGGCATCTTCCTGAATCGCTTCTCCAGTTTCTTCCAAAGCTCTTTCTGTACGTGTTTTGTCTCTGTCCTCATTACAGGAAAGCAATAATCCGGACACAAGTGTTATGCATGTAGCATATTTCAGATAAGCAACCAATGTTTTCATATCGGTATAATGTATAAGTGTATAGTGTACTATGTATGCAAAGTGTGTATGCTGAATACAACGTATAATACAGCAGTATGGTTACAAATGTAAAAATTCTATGCCTTTCCTGCCCATTCGTTTACTTCAGAGAGCAATTTCCACAATTTACGAACTTCTCATTACCCAGATAGGTTATGATAGTAGATAGTTTTGGGGATCTTTCTGGTATCGTATAAAGGCTAGACCTCCACTTCTATATACAAAATGCTTTATCTTATGAATGCTATACATACAGTAAGTGCTGAAATACAAAAGAAATCCATCGATGGACGTTTGCTTGCCAAATATGCCCAGCTTGAAGAAAATGATATTGTGGTAGATCTGACTAGTAGCACGGATACTAATATAGCTATTTTCAAAGATAGTGTAGCTCCTTATGGCAAAGTAATCGGAATTATACCAATAACGGTATTTGCCACAACAAATGTCACAACCCGAACAACTGGCTTCGTAAGTATCGAATTTCGCCAGGGGAATGCAGAAGAATTGCCACTAACCGGATCTTCTGCGCATGTTATTACCAACAGTCAGGTACTGAATCTAACACATAACGCTGAAAAAGTCTTCTCTGAAATCTTTAGGATACTGAAACCAGGGGGTAGATCGGCTATTACAGCGATTATTCAATATGCAGCTTTGTCTGATTATCTGGCAGCGATTGAGAAGCTGGGATTTGAAAATATACAGGTCAAGCAGCAACAGGCTGTTTCTCTTACAGACTTGACGTTGAATGGATATTTGTCTGAACAGGAAATAGTGGCTATTCCAAAAGAAACAACAGATTTACTCTATCTTACTGTCTATGCAGAAAAGCCGGGTAATGGAATGGGTGTACAGTCTTGTGTTTGTTCATAAGAGGTTTTATCTAACAAAGGCTTTAATTTGTTAGTAAAGATGGATTGTCAACATTGCTGATCTAGATTCTGGACTATCTTTCTATCTGCAGTATTGTAGCGATCACGCTGCCTAAGTTTTATTAGATTCCCTTGTATTATTCTGCTTGTGGCATGGTACTTTTTTGCTTCCTATGTCTCATATTTCTCCAAAGATCCCTCTCCCTGCCATGTCACTTTCTTTGCTTGCCCAAAGAAAGTAACCAAAGAAAAGGCACTTTTCTCCGATCCTTCTGCCCACAGGCCAAAGGCCAACCTCGCGGAGAAAAGAAACCCTACACACCTACACGACCACTCACGATTGAAGTTAATTTCGCTCTCTTTGTGTAGCACCTATCCTCTTGAAAGAAACCCGTGACCTATGGATTTGGAGAATATTTTTCTCTCCGAACCCAAACGCGGCACAATTTGTCACAAGTTCCTTTCAGGAGGACAAAATGGGGAGTAGTCATTCTTCAGAAGAGACAAGGAGATCAAATTATTTGAGAATGATAAAACATATAGACAGGGATGAATAAGAGGAAGAGATTCTTCTGTTTACAGTATTGATCACATCCTACTTGTTACTTTGTTAGATTAAGTTTTCTTGCGGTGACTTTAAGAATTATCTACCTTGCATTGACTCTATATCTCTTTGACAATGAATAGATACGCCGCTTTCATTTTTCTATTATTAGTTACTCCTATATTTGGTCAGATACGACTGCCCCGACTCATTAGTGACGGACTTGTTTTACAACGGGATAAACCTGTAAAACTTTGGGGCTGGGCATCTGCGGGTGAAACTATCACTCTTACCTTTAAAGGTAAATCCTACCCAACCAAAGCTGATCAAACGGGCAACTGGCAGATTCAGCTTCCAGCCCAATCTGCGGGTGGTCCCTTTGAGATGGTATTCAAAGGAAGTAACGAGGTAAAGATTCAAGATGTGCTGTTTGGGGATGTATGGATTTGTTCCGGACAATCGAATATGGAACTGCCCATGGAGCGGGTAAAAGAAAAGTACAGCTCAATTATTCAGACAGCAAACCAGCCAACCATCCGGCAGTTTCTGGTACCTGATAAATATGATTTCAAAAAAACGCATACAGATCTGGAATCTGGTTCCTGGGTTACAGCTACACCACAAAATGTACTCTCATTTTCGGCTGTAGCCTATTTTTTTGCCAGAGAACTACAAACTTATCACAATGTTCCTATTGGCTTGGTCAATTCCGCTTTAGGAGGCTCTCCCGTAGAAGCCTGGATAAGTGAAGATGCCTTAAAACCATTTCCGAAAGCGTATGAGGAATTACAAAAGTTTAAAAATGACAGCCTTATTCAGGCAATTGAAGCCAGCGACAGATCCAGAACGGCTGCCTGGTATCAGTCACTCAATCAAACAGACATGGGTATTACCAGTCAACCACGCTGGACAGCCCCTGAACTAAATGACAGTGACTGGGCAGAGATGTCAATTCCTGGCTATTGGGCAGATGGGCCAATGGGAAAAAAGAATGGAGCAGTATGGTTTCGCAAAACAATCACAATACCCTCTTCGTTTGTGGGCAAACCTGTCAAACTATGGATGGGACGCATTGTAGATCAGGATTCTGTGTTTGTCAACGGGCAGTTTGTAGGTACAACTGGCTATCAATATCCTCCCCGCCGGTATGAGATCAAACCAGGAATTCTGAAAGAAGGTCAGAATACTATTGTAGTTCGTGTTATCAACAATGCAGACAGGGGTGGGTTTATTCCTGACAAACCATACTACCTGGCAGTTGGAGCAGACACGATTGACTTGAAAGGCACCTGGAAATACAAATTGGGAACATCTATACCTCCCCTGCAAAGTCAGACATTTATCCGATGGAAGCCTGCCGGATTATACAACAACATGATAGCCCCCTTACTAAACCTCTCCATCAAAGGGGTGATCTGGTATCAGGGTGAAGCCAATGCCAATGCACCTCAGGAATATGCCCAAACGTTTCCTGCAATGATCAAAAACTGGAGAGACAAATGGCATCAGGGCGACTTCCCCTTTCTATTTGTACAACTCGCGAATTTCATGGAAGAAAAACCTACTCCACAGGAAAGCAACTGGGCCAAACTCAGACAATCTCAGGATCAGACGTTATCACTCCCCAATACAGGCATGGCAGTTACCATAGACCTGGGTGAGTGGAATGATATTCATCCATTAAACAAACAGGATGTGGGTAAGCGACTGGCCTTACAGGCCCGAAAAATAGCGTATGGAGAGAAAAATCTGGTAGCTTCCGGCCCCACAGCAAAACAGGCTATATTTAAACCAAATCAGGTTACAATTACTTTTCAACATACAGGTAATGGATTACTTACCAGAAAGAATGCTAAGCTGAATGGGTTTGCTATTTCCAGCGATGGAAAAAACTTTGTGTGGGCAGACGCGGAGATAAAAGGCAATACTGTGGTAGTATCTAATAAGACGATAAGCAACCCAACCATAGTTCGCTATGCATGGGCAGACAATCCGGCAACTGCCAATCTGATTAACAAAGAAGGATTGCCAGCTACTCCGTTTGAACTAAAAAAGAAATGAACACAATGTAGGCAGGCAACATACTGTTATATATTTTCGCAACCGTCTTTATAATTTTATTTCATTCTATTCTTCTATCACTGTTTTATGACAGATTTATTATCTACCTCTCTGGGAAGACTTCGTGTAATCGGATTTATAGAGGGTGTATCCTTTCTTGTGATCTTATTTGTTACCATGCCATTGAAATATATATTTCATATGCCGGAAGCCAACAAAATATGTGGTATGGCCCACGGACTTCTCTTCATTGCATATGTGATTCTGGTCATTATGGTTGCAATTGAACACAGATGGAATTTCCGAAAAACAGGACTGGCACTGGTGGCTTCTATTATTCCGTTTGGTACCTTCTGGGCTGATGCGAAATTATTTCGCAAGGAAGACTAGTCCTGAATACAAATCATTCTTAATTTCAACTGTGCGTTTATGTCTGATTGACCTTTACATTTATTGGTTCAGCTTTCTTCCTTTCTTTCCGTAAATTCCCTAACTTTCTTTTACTTGTGGCATGGTACTTTTTTGCTTGTCCAAAAAAGTACCCCAAAAAGGACACTTTTCTCTGATCCTTCTGCCCGCAGGCCAAGAGCCAACCTCGCGGAGAAAAGATTGCCTACGCACCTGCACCACCATTCACGATTGAAGGCTTCTTTGTTCTCTTTGGGACATTTGTTATTACTTTCTCCATGACAGTTTTCACTCAAATTCATGTTGGTGCATTGTAAGCGAATACCTATCATTCACTTTTCAAATTATTGAGGTATATAAAGTTACAAATACTGGTATATAGCAGACAAATAGATAGAAACACGTTGCCCATTATGCATCTTATGAAAAGACGAAAGCTTATGTATCTGGCAGGAGTTGGGATTCTGGGTGGCTTATATACCTGGCAGGTTGAGCCATTCTGGCTGGAGTTTGTAAAACTGAAAATGCCTGTCCGCAATTTACCTGATAACCTGATTGGTAAAACCGTCATGCAGATCAGTGACATTCATATAGGCAAAAGGTTTGATCATCGTTTTGTGATTGATTCTTTTCAGAAGGCACAGGCATTTAATCCTGACTTTGTTGTATATACAGGCGACTATGTAAGCACACACAAAGACCAGGTTCTTTATCAGGAATTAAGCGAGGTACTTACACATTGTGTAAAAGGAAAACATGGTACAGTGGGCATTCTTGGTAATCACGATTATGGAAAAAACTGGTCTCAGCAAAATGTAGCTGATAACATTTCAGAAATGCTGGAACAGAATGGTGTATATGTTTTGAGGAATGCACAAACAGAAACTGCTGGTCTTACCTTTATCGGCATTGATGATTACTGGGGCCTTAACTTTCACCCCAAACATGCAATGAAAGAGTATGATAACACCAAGCCTACCATAGTATTATGTCATAACCCGGATGTATGTGATCTGGATGTATGGAATAACTATGCAGGCTGGATTTTATCCGGCCATACACATGGAGGTCAATGTAAACCACCCTTTTTACCTCCCCCTGTCATACCTGTAAAAAACAAAAAATATACAGCTGGCAAAATCGAACTAGGTAATGACCGAATAGTATACATTAACAGAGCTTTGGGCAACTTAAGGCAGATCCGGTTTAATGTACGCCCTGAGATTACCTTATTTGAACTGGAAAGAGCCTAAACTAAAAGACCAGCCCACTAACAAAACAGCCGACTTCAATGAAGTCGGCTGTTTTGTTAGTATATTTTCGCACCTGTCAAGGTACATTTCGGAGATTCCTATTACAATGCATTTATCTTACATATTAATACCAAAGTGCGCCTGATCGGCTATCCATTGCTCAAGTAAGGCAAAGGCATGCTGAAAAGCCGCCGCTTCCGCATCAAGCCGAGTGTGGAAACCTTCACCACTGAGTTCGTCTACACTTTCAGAGGAAATCTGGTAGTTGCGGTTGCGGTCCTGCGCCAGATGATAGCTGTAGGTCACTTGCTTGTTCTGGAGTACTCCTGTAATGTTGACCACAATTCCTCTGTATACAAAAAAGTCGTAGAGCATATTACTATAGCGTCTGTCAACACCCCGCATGGATTCAACCATCCTGACCCGGTCGCCATCTGGATGAGCCTGTAACCAACGTAAGAAGCGATTGTAAGCTGTTACATATTGCTCTGGCATCTTCAGGAAAAGGTGATAGGCAGACCTGTAACTATTGTGATATTCATCATGAGATTGAGACAGCGGATCGGAATAGGACATGGTTTCAAAAGGAATTTACACAAACAATGAATTAAACTACAAGACACCTTTGCAAAATGCATAAGAGCATTTTTAATGCTATCACAGATTAACCTTGGGGGTACTTCAATGACACCTGTTTAAATGCATTAAAACTCACCTAATGCTGTCTGAAAGACTTTACAAGCAATAGCCAATGCTATTTACACCAGGCCTTAAAAATACAAAACAAACCCCGATCCGTCAAGTTTATTTTTATAATCTTTAATCGCTCAACTCATATTTTGCCAGAGTATTTTCTCCAATAAAAAACTTTAAAGGTGCTTATTTAAAGAGCTTTTTTGAATACTCCTATAATTATCAGCATTTCAGCCACTTATAAACTAATTAGAAAACAACTAACAAAGCTACTTGCCAGGATCTTTATTTTATACTATTTCTAACAACCATCTATTTGCTTTTCTCCACAGCCAGAGGTCTCACCTCGTTCAGCAAGGATAACAGCATCTTTCCTGGCTCTTCCAATGGAATCAGGTGGGCAGAATTTTCAAACCAGATCCCTTTTTTAATAGGTGCTTTTACTTGTTGCAACCAGTGTTGTGTAGGTTCTGAAGGGGTTGTATAATCATGTCTGCCCATAAACATAAACACAGGAACAGGAAAGGCCTTAACAGGTTTAAAGTCGACCTTTAAGAATTCGGGCAATATTTTTTCCAGTGTAAAGAGACTTCCCTTATCAATAGATGTAATATCACTTCTCGAATAATCAGGGGAAAGATAAGGTGCATTAAAGTAATAGTCTGAGGTATTTCTGTAAGCAGACAGCCCACCATAATATTGAGGCCACTTTCGGGCAATAATAATTCGCTCTCTTGTGATCGGCTGATTACCAGGATAGGGAGCAATAGACTGTAACTCTTTCAATGCGACTTCATTATGCAGCCGGCTAGCTTCCTTTACAGCAAATTCATAGCTAACCCGTTCATTGTCTACAGTATTTATTACCTGCCCTACACCAACATAGGCATAAAACAGATCGGGTCTTTTCAAGGCAGCATGCATAGAGACAATCGTGCCCCAACTATGTCCCATCAGAATCACCTTTTTCTTTTTGTATTTTTTTGTAATAAACTCAGCCAGCTCGATGGCATCCTTTACATACTGACTAATGGTGATAGTCTGACCTAGTGAGAGTGTATCATTGGAGATAAACGTTCTTCCGGATGCTCGTTGGTCATAGTTAACGACTGTAAAATACTCTTCTACAGGTCGTTGAAACATCCACATCACAGGTGACATAGGAGAAGCAGGTCCTCCATGTACAAACAACAGAATCGGATTGTCTTTATTTTGTCCACGCACATATACCCATTGCTTTACCCCTCCAATGCTTACCGGATAGGTTTCCTGAATGCCATTGGGAGCAACAATAGAATCCAGATCCCGGATAATAGATCTTGCTTTAAAGTAAGCATCATCCGATGGATTACCTTGTCCAAAGGAATAGACTACACTAAAAAAAATAGCTACTATTAAGAATGGTATTTTCATACAGATATGTTTAGGATATCTTCTTATACAGAGTGATGAAGTACATTTCACACCATAAAACTAGAAAAGAGTCATATATTTGGAAGAATCAAAGCAGGATAAAATGATTTCTATTAAAATAATAGAAAAAGAAGATAGTCATAAAGATCTCCAACTAGAAATCGGAGACTTTAAACAAATAGCAGACTCATACTATTTTTTCCTTGACGATACTACTGAAACAACATACAATGAAACCACATTACGCATACTTATTGAGAAATTAATAAAATCCTGGAAAGAATCTCTAAGTAAACTTCAAACAGGAGACAAAACATATATTCCATTTGATTTTTCTGATCAGTATATAGGTTGTATACAATGTATTCTTGCACCGACAGATAGATTATTAATCAGATATGGGGTTACTACAAAGTTCACAGGTTCAGGAATAAACCCAAGCCAGATGCATCTGTTTTCACTAAATGAATCTGACTTTACGGCTATCACAGAAACGTTTCACTACTCATTGTCTGATCTTTTACAATACCCTATTCTGAGTATAGCATAGGCTTTAAAAGCATCTTGTCACTGAGTATGAATCAGTTAAAATATCCCTATTTGTAACCTACTCTCATTAATTACGTATAGGCACAGGTCGAATATCTTACCATTTTCCTGTGCCTGTAGAAATACCCATTTCAGAAAAGTATATTCCTTATATGTATAGTGTAAAACGGTAGATAAATTACACCTTGCTAACCCTATGAGTATCAATAAAAATTGACTACCCTTGATGTTGCAATACAATAATAAAATAGTAATTTCGGCCCTGAATTTTTATACTTTCTACCAACCTGATCGTTTTTACTCATTATTTAAGTCATTGTTTCCGTATTTCACCTGATGAAACACAAGTTTTCTATTGCCAGACAGTTACTGGCTTCTCTTTTTCTTTTTACCTCTTTTTCCATTCTGTTTATAGCCTGTAGTCAATCCAAATCACAGGATAAGACTACATCAACGGATACTACGGCTCAGGTAGCTAAAGTAGATTCGGTTGCTACAACAGATAGCAGTGCTGAAAAAGCAGTAACTTATCCCCCACTTGATACAGCGCTGTATAGCCAGAAAGTCGCCTTTCTGTCACGGGCAGATACAACTGAATACTGGCCGGTAAAAGCTCCTTATCCAAGAGCAGGTGCCATTCTGCCATTCTCACGTATCGTGGCTTATTATGGTAACCTATACTCCAAACAAATGGGTATTCTGGGAGAATATCCTGAAGAGGAAATGCTGAGACGTCTGAAAGAAGATGTAAAGAAATGGGAAAAGGCAGATCCTGAAACCCCTGTAATTCCAGCTCTTCATTACATTGCAGTTACAGCACAGGGATTACCTCAGAAAGATAATACTTACCGTTTACGGATGCCTCATCATCAAATAGATAAGGTAATTGAAATGGCTAAAAAAGTAAATGCCATTGTATTTCTGGATATTCAGGTAGGTTTCAGCAAGGTTCAGGATGAAGTACCCAAACTGGAAAAATACCTGAGCATGCCCAATGTACACCTGGGTATCGATCCGGAGTTCTCCATGAAAGGAGACAAACGTCCTGGTAAAGAAATTGGGACATTCGATGCAGCCGATATCAACTATGTAACAGAGTATCTTGGTAAACTGGTAAAAGACAACAATATTCCTCCAAAGATTCTGGTAGTACACCGGTTTGTAAAACCGATGATCACTAACTATAAAAAGATTAAAACATCTCCAGAAGTACAGATTGTCATGCACATGGACGGCTGGGGACCGCCTGCGAAAAAACGCAACTCGTACCGGATCGCGATTACACATGAACCTGTACAATTTGCCGGATTTAAAATATTTTACGGCAATGATACCAAACGGGTAAATCAACCACGGGTTATGTCGCCAGAAGAGATGCTGACCCTGTATCCACAACCAATATATATTCAGTATCAGTAATAGTTCTCAAAATGCCTTTTCAAAGTATGAAAAGGCATTTTGTTTTATAGGCGTTTTGCAAAACAACAGCAACAATCATCTTTCTGGCTGATTTCTATTGGTAGTTACATATACTAAGTAATAAGAAAGTTTAGTAGCTTGTATTTTTCAAAAACAGGCTCTATGCAGACACACTCAGAGAGTACACTTCATCATCCAAAAACCTTTTTTACCCGCATCCAGGATTATCTGGGTGAATTTGTATTTGGAGGTATTGATGGCAGTGTAACTACCTTCGCTGTTGTAGCAGGTGCTACAGGCGCTAATCTCTCTTCTTCTGTAGTGATCATTCTTGGGTTTGCCAATTTGTTTGCAGATGGATTTTCTATGTCTGTAGGCAGCTATCTTTCTGCCAAGTCAGAACGGGACAATTACGAAAAACAGAAACGGATTGAATATTGGGAAGTAGATCATATGCCAGAACGCGAAAAAGAAGAAATTCGGGAGATTTTTGCTGGTAAAGGTTTTGAAGGTGAAACCTTAGAACAAATTGTCCACGTCATCACATCGGACCGCGACCGATGGGTGGATATCATGATGAAAGAAGAACTGGAGATGATTCCCAGCACAAAGTCTCCCCTTATAATGGCACTGGTCACATTCGTATCTTTTCTGATGGTAGGATTTATTCCCGTGCTTCCCTATATACTGGACTATATCACTCCGTTAAACAGAAATAATCTTTTTACTATATCCTGTGTACTTACCACGGCTGCCTTTGCCCTAATCGGATTTTTAAAAACCTATGTAACGGAAACCAGTCGATGGAAAGGTATCGCAGAAACAGTTTTATTAGGCATTTCTGCAGCACTGGTAGCCTACTATGTAGGAGATTTTCTAGAGAAGATTGTAGCTGAGTAACCACTGTAATTACATATTTACATTAACACAGTTTGTTCACTAATAGGTAACTATGTAAAAGTTACTTCTGTGAAAACAAATCTATTCATTGTGTGCCTTATTTGGTTTTGCCAGTTTGCCCCTGCCCAACAGCCCACTGTTGCAGTTCCGCAGACACTGGACTCACTACAATGGTTTCTGCGTACTCAACCTATGGATACACTGTATGCGATTGCCATGAAAGACTGCAGTTTCCAATATATTATCAAAGGTGAATACGACCGGGCTGATTCTTTATGTCAGAAATTAGTCTCATTACAAAGTCAATTAAAAACATATGTACCACTGGAATATTGTATTTCATTTCTGAAAGGAACTATTGCATACCACAAAGGAGACTATTCACTCACACTTAGCTACTTTCTGAAAGCATGGGAATCTATCCGGAAAAATCCATCTAAATTTAAGGTTAAGGTAAAGATAGCAGCATTGGGAAATCTGGCTCTCGCCTACAAAAAGGTAGGTGATCTGGATATGTCAATGAAATATAGTCTGGAATCTATTCAGCTTCAGGAGAAATATAATCAGGAAATTGCCAGCGAATACCAAAATATAGGCAATATTCTTGCCCATTCTAAGCAATATAATCGAGCTATCCTCTACTATCGGAAAGCACTGGCCATTGGAAAAGAACAGAAAAACCTAACAAGCATTGCGATTACAGAAAATCTGCTCGGGAATTTATATGACAATACGGGCAAAACAGACACTGCTATTTACTATTATAAAAGTGGATTGCAGTATGCAGAACAAGCCGAATACAGATTACTACAAACAGATCTTTTGGTAAACCTGGGATTAGTATATACAAGAAAAAAACAATACAAGTTGGCAGAGTCTTATCTGAAAAGAGGAGAAAATCTGTCACGAGAACTGGAATCCCCTGGTGCGTTGCGAGTTAATTTACACAATCAGGGTGAAATGTACAGAGAATTACAAAAATTCGATCTGGCAGAAAAATACTATCTGGAAGCACTGGAACTAGCTAAAAAGACACAGGATCAGGATGATTTGTATACATCTAACATGGCATTAGCTGAACTCTATGTAGACACAGATAACTACAAGAAAGCCTATCCATTTTTTAAGGCAGCATCTGTTGCTAAAGATTCTATATTTCAGGCTCAACTTACAGGCAAAACTCAACAATTGCTGGCGAAATATGAAGCAGATAAACGCCAGCAGGAGATTGCTTTACTAAATGAAAAAAATCGTTCGCAATCACTGGAACTAGCCGTACAACGTCGCAATGTATTTTTGCTGATTGCAGGCCTGTTGATGAGTGGCATAGTGGGAACAGTAGGGTATCGACGTTATCAACTTCGCAAACGACTGGAAATGGAGCAAATACGGAATCGTATTGCAGCAGATTTTCATGATGAACTGGGAGCCAATCTGAGTAGCATTGCTCTTTATAGTGATTTGTTAGTAAAAAATGCTGCCAAAGAAAAAGAACAGACTCTGCCTATTCTGGAAAATATCAGTCACCAGGCACACGGCAGTATCTCGTCTATCAATGACCTGATCTGGACTATCAAACCGGACAACGATATTCTGGAACGTACAATCGTGCGTATGAAGGAATTTGCGATTCCATTATTGGAAGCACGTAATGTACGTTGTGTTTTTCTTGCGGATGATTCGCTCTCTCAGGCACAGCTAAGTATGAACATGCGTAAGTTTCTCTATCTGATCTTTAAAGAGGCCATCAACAATGCTAGTAAATATGCTCAGGCAACAGCTATTACGATCCAGTTACAGGAAATCCGTGGCACTATTGTTCTGGAGATACAGGATGATGGAATAGGCTTTGATCCGAAAATAATCAAACGTGGAAATGGCCTGAATAACATGAAAACCAGGGCAAAAGAACTCAGTGGTCAACTCACTATTAATACCGCTCCCGGACAAGGAACCCAGATTATACTTTCTTTCAAGCCTTAATATATTTACCAGATACAAAACAAAAAACAGGTTTCTTTATTTATATAACGTATTTTTATCTTTTCTTAGATTACAAAACACATTTTCCAAAGCCTGTTCAATTAAGTACCCACCATGAAAAATGCCCCATTGAGAGTTGCCATTGCAGAAGATAATCATTCATACAGAGAAGGACTGGTATTTATGCTTCAACTCTCTGACAATTTTGAGTGTGTGGGCAATTATTCTTCTGGTGCGGACCTGCTTAGAGACTTACCACATATTCAACCGCAGGTAATTCTGATGGATATTGAAATGCCGCACATGGATGGTATTACCTGTACACAAAAAATAAAGGCACTGCCAGCCTTTCAACATGTTCATATAGTGATACTAAGCATTTTGGAGGAGAATGACAAAGTTCTGGAAGCTATTGTAGCAGGAGCCTCAGGCTATCTGCTCAAAGGTGAAAAGCCAGAAAATATCCTGATTGCTCTCCAGCAAGTATACAATGGGGGTTCGTTTATGAGTGCCAATATTGCCCGTAAAGTACTCTCACTGATTCGTCTTTCCCACCAAATTCCTGCTGAAAAAATAGAACTGAATGAACGGGAAACGCAGGTACTCAACGGCCTGGTAGAAGGATTAAGCTACAAAATGATTGGGGATAAGTATGCCATGGCGATAGATACAGTACGTGGATATATTAAACGCATCTATGAAAAGCTACAGGTTCATTCCCGCTCAGAAGCCGTAGCCAAAGCATTGAAAAACAAATTGGTCTAGCCACCTGTAGTATACTGGTTTGCCATGACAACTATATGTGTATAAGCTTTTATTTTACTACGGTTCCTTAAGTAAAATACTCCATTGCAATAGCACTTCTTTATAAAAGAATAAAGGGAACATAGAAAGAGATTTACCCCTTACTATATTCCCCACTCAGACGGATAAAAAATAGTTAGTTACCAGAACATTATCTATCAAAGAAAATCGAAACGTCCAAAAAATAGCAAACCCAGTAAAGATAAAGCATAAACTACTTTTAGTCTCCCAGCAACCAATGCCTAATTGTTTTCTAACAATGGAATCAAGTGCTCCCATTCGAGCTGTCTGGCAAAGTCAAGCGCCGTTTTACCGCTGTGGGTTCTGGTATGCACATCAGCTCCAGACTGTAACAACACCTCAACAGAAGTTCGGTTACCGGCAACGGTCTCTCTATGCAAAAGAGTATAGCCACTTTCATCTTTATGTGAAATCTCCTGAGGATATTGCTTCAGAAAGTCCATCAGTTTATCTTTCATATTGACGCTCATGGGATGTTCTACCAGATTTTCAGGGTGGCCTTTTTGTCCGGAAACTACTTCAATATCATTATAGTCGCCAAAATCCAAACCCCAAGCCTCATCATGCTCTTTTAATTCTTCAGGCAGCATCCGGGAACGCATTAGTTGGATAGTAAATCCACCATATGTCTTTCCATTGGAGGCGAACAGCCAATCGCTTACCTGACCTAAGGGAACATCAATAAAATCACCATTTTTTACATTGGTAAGTAGATCCGGATCATTAATTAACGTACCAGTGACTGTATCCCCATCAAATCCTATGTCATTAATCCACATATATTCCACAATAGGTTCCTCTCTACTCACCTCCTGCATAAATGCAATTTTCACACATGCCAGATCTAGAGCAGGCACAATTCTGCGAAACTCCCAGTTAAGCTCTCTCCAGAAATATTTGAATGTTTGCTGTGCTTTTTCAAAAGCCTTGATCATTTCAGGATCATTACCACTAGCATAAATAATGTTGTTTTCAATCATGTTGCGTTTATTATAGTTCTGATATTACCCAATTGGGTGATCTTTGGATCATTTCGGTTTGCTTTAAAAGTAAATTTTATTCGTGATATACCTATACTCATACGATTATTTTTCCTTCCTATAACCTGATTATAATTCACTAGTAATATAGCCTCTATTCTATTGCTTTCTAAAACAGATACTTAACTACACATTAACTAAAAGACAACTTTTTTCAAGCATCAATTACACATATTCATGTCTTGAATGGCCTCCATACCCATTCTACCTTTGTCCTGTTGCCTGATTAATGTATCAGATGCAATAATTCCAAACACAATCACTCATACTATCTTTTCACTCAATGATCTTCAATCCGCTTATGAAACTATTGTCAAAAGTATTTACCGTATGTTTTGCTTTTTGCCTATTAACAGCCTGCGATACGGTAGTAGAAGTATCGCCAGGTAAGGACCTGGATACGGATAAGCTAGCAGATCTGATCGAACAACGTCTCAAAGGAAATTGTGTAGGCTATCAGTTCACTATTGGCTTTAGAGGAGAGAACAAAGTTATGCGGGCAGGCGGTGATGCCCGACTTGCTCCTGATGCTAATCCAAGAGCTATGCTGATTACAGATCGATATACTCTGGCAAGTGTAAGCAAAAATATAACAGCTACAGCTCTTATGCAGCTACTGGCCGCCAAAGGGCTTACCCTGGATACCAAACTAGCACCTTATCTGCCTGCTCACTGGAAGGTATCTGCTTCCTTACAAACAGTTACATTCCGACAATTGCTTACACATACATCCAATCTCTATGATACCCAAACAGATTACCAAACATTGAAAAATTTTGCTGATACAGCAACACGGAATTCCCCTACAGGCTATCGTAATGTAAACTATGCATTGTTGCGGTTTGCTATTGTACAGCTTTCAGGTAAAACAGTCACCAGCCTTCCTAACAATGCTACTTCCAGTCAGCGACAACAAGTAGAGGCCAAACAGTCACAGGAATATGGAGACAACTATGTAGCTTATTGTCAGGAAAACATCTTTGGAAAAATAGGTTCCTATCCTAATGTCAACTGCAAACAGTTACCGGATAGTGATAATCCAGGTCTATGTTATCAATTTCCCAAAGATGGTAAAAGTGGCGAACCCTGGTTTGACTTCACTACCATGGCAGGGAGTCAGGGCTGGTATATGACATCAGCTCAACTGGCTAGTTATTTTGGGAAACTTATGTACTCAACTCAGTTATTGCCATCAGCCACCACGACTCAAATGAGGACAGAAAGCATGGGCTTCTTTTCAAGTCAAACACCAAAAGGATTAGCCTGTTATTATCATAATGGTTATTATCCAGGTCAGGGATATGGCAACAAAGGAGAATTAAATACCATTATGATTGGCTATGATAATGGTATCCAGATTGCGCTTATCATTAATTCACAATATACTAATCCAACCTTCAGCAATAACTATGGATTGGCTCTTCATGATGCCATAGATACCTGGAACAAATAATTACTATCAATACAACATAATTTTAACAGGCTCATTCTTAGTCAGCTATAGACTCAGAATGAGCCTAATCTTTTGTCATAAACTGTCTTAGTTTGTTAATCTGGTAAATATGAGAAACCCTCCTGTCCAAAAGATTATAATACCAGACAAACAGCGAAAAGCTAAAGGCTATCAACAAATCAATGGCAACTTCTCCAAAGCTGATGTTTAACCGCAGGATTTTCGGAATAGAAGCCAATACCCCCATCACGAACGCGCTTACCCAGATAACCAGTGAAGAAACCGTAAAAGACTTTCTGTTAGATAAGGTTAAATATTTATCAAGTATCATGGAGTCAATGATGCTTCCTGTGAAATTATAAAGTTGACCCTGTTGCTTGCTCCTAAAGTATCGGTTACAGGCGTAAGCGATTTGCCAAGTAATTTCTTATAGTGGATTTCCGTTTTTTGTTGATTGTTGCCGACCTCCAGTATTTCAACAGCTAAAAGGTCGCCGGGAATATTAGCCCCAAACCAATGCTTGTCAGATTGTTGTTTCCATGTTACCAAGGTAAACTTTTCGCCCGGGCTTGGCTTTTTCAAATGTTGCATAGCAGATCGATATGCTATTTCATTTCCGTAAAGAAGTGACGTGGTACTATCGTGACGATTCAACATAGTAGTTATCACCTTCAGGTTTTTTCCAGCTATATCAAATGTTTCCGGAATAGACGCTTTTGTGTTAATCAGTTCCTCTTTTTGCTTAGTAGGTCCGCAGGAAAAAAGAAATAGCACAACTATACATAGTGTTGAATGTGATTTCATGAGTTAATTTTTAATAGGAAAAGTGAATACCAGGTCATTACCGCTCATAGGCTTATGACAGTTGATACATTCTTGTGTAAACAGTATAGTTTTGCCGTAGGGAACCAGCTTAGGCGTTTTAAAGCGGGCAAAGCCCCAACCGCTTGTTTTGGAAAAGCGTTTGCTGTCCTTGATCATATATTCAACTTGCTTAAATGCCCCGGTCTTAACATTTCCGTCTTTATCTTCAAGTTCATCCCAAGCAGCTTTGGCGAAGATAGTTCCGTCTGGCCATGGATTGATGTTATGCGATCTTACAGCTTTTATCGCGATATCATTACCATAAATAATTCTTATAGTACTGTTGTCAAATCGCTCGGATGTGCTGATGACCTGCCAGTTCTTGTAGTCAGGAATATAGGTAATGCCATTTAAAGACTTGGGAAGTGTCTCGTCTGAACCTGCATTAGAGTGATATTGTTTGTGTAAATCATTCAACTTTGAGGTATCACCTATATCTCTTTTAACCATTCCCTGTAAATAGTTTTTAAGAATCGACAGATCTTGCGCTGAAACATGGGAATCCTGATGAACAAACGAGTAACTTGCTATTGGCATTGCTCCTTGTTCAATTTGGTTGATGGATTCCCAAAGTTTCGCCTTTTGATCTGGCTTAGCTAATTTATCCCACTCGGAAAAATTCAAAACCTTTCTACCATCTTTAATGTGGTTCGACACCGTCGAATAAATTGGTTGAATCTGGTCATACCAGCGAAGATTAGTTTCATTCGAATGACAATCATAGCATGCTCGAACCAAAATATTCTTCACTTGCAGTGGTGCCGTAAAATCATGTGTAACAGGTGGATTTTCAATCTTTGGCCGGAATAGCTGCATAATCGCAAAAACCCCGCCAAGGAATAAGGCTGAAATGATGATTATTCTCTTCATAAATCTAAATCAGTAATTGAATGACAGTACAAAGGATAAATAAGTTTTCCAAAGAATAAAGTGTAAAACCTTAAAACTGGCGAATTGAACACTCAATCCGGCAATTTAAAAGGCCATCTGGCTCCAATCTCAACTTAGATTTGCAACTGGGCTACTTGATCGTCCAGATGTTAAAACCTAGAATACTGCAACAATGCGATTTATTCATTTCCGGCTTTAAACGACAAATTGGCCGACTTAACGTCAGTTTTTGTCTATCCATTAAGTTTCCTATTCTCAAGAAAGAATGATGTGTAAATCTATAGCAAGTAAGCTGGATTCAAATTTGGCAGTTCACTCAAACATCCTGCATTTACATTTTAAGTAAACTACTCTTTTGTTCCATCTGTAATCCACACATAATTATGTGGCTTTTATTGAGTCATTTATAGACTTTAGAGTCCTTCCCTTTGCAAACGTTTCTCCCTTAAATTTTCCTTTCTGACAACATGGTAATAATGTAGTTGTCAGCAAATTTATTTTCATATCAACCTCGTTCATAAGCATTTACACATATTCATGTCTTGAATACGCTTTATAGTAATCTTACCTTTGTTATGTTCTCTGATCATTCTATCAGAGAAACAATCCTAAGCAGTTCTCTAATTATTTCACTTTTCTTCCTAAATCTTATGAAAACTTTTCACATCAAAACAAACGTATTTCAGGGAGCCTTTCTATTGGTTCTGTTTCTGCTCACCGCCTGTCAGAAAGACAATGAAATCAAACCTCAGACATCAGACGCAAGTTCAAGAATCAGTCCGGACATTATCCTCATTGATCAGGGGTATCTATCCAAAATTACGCTGGCCAGTGATAAGTCCATTACCTTTGCCTATCGCTCAGGAAGCACCAGGCCTAATTTATCGAAGGTAACAGATGGAGCCACTACACATACCTGGTCTTTCATATACAATAACACAACAGGTTTTTTGCAACAGGTTAAACGCGAAGACGGCGCTATCATCAACGTTTCTACCAATGCTGCCGGAAAGATCACAGGATGTAATTTTACAGTGAATGGAAGTTATGTATTTAGTAACTCTATTACCTATGATGCATCCAACCGAATCAGTACGCTAGGATGCGGTTATGCAGGTGGATATAACAATTATCAGTTTACCTATTTATCCAATGGCAATCTCGACAAAATGTCACTGGTTCAGACTGCAGGAGGAGGCCACTATACTATTCAGGCAACAGGGTATGACACCAAGTTGACACCCTGGTCGTCTGTCAATGGCAATATCGCACTCTGGTGGCTCATTACCATGAATTGGGGTTTGCAGAATTCACCAGCACAATGGCTCTCCTATAAGAATAATGTAACAGCCTATACATTTACCCCTTTGAATACAGCTAGCGCCTATAATGCTAAGATAACATATGGCTATGAAAATTACGGATATGCCAATCAGATGACTGCCGTAAACCTTGCTACAAATGCAACTGTTGCGGGACCCTACTCATTCACTTATTTCTACCAGTAAGTACTAGAAAATCACTAGTTAATACTGCTATAACATGCTATCAACAGGTTTATTCTGCCTTTGCATTTGGGCAAGAATAAACCTGTATTTTTTGTCGCAAACTACCCTTTAAAATGCCGTAAGAGCACCCCATGAAAGTGGCAGGGATTCGCTTACTTTGTATTAATCAAAAACAATACGGACATGAAAACAACCAAACGAATTTACTGGACAGCCACTGTAATTTTATTTTTACTGGAAGGGCTTATGCCTGCCCTAACGTCTCATACCCAACTGGCCATAGAAGGGATCCAGCATCTGGGCTATCCGGATTACTTCAGGGTGATGTTAACCGTATTTAAAGTAGCAGGAGCCTTGGCACTGGTGTTGCCGTTTGTGAAAGGTAATGTAAAAGAATGGGCGTATGCCGGATTTGGATTTACACTCATCAGTGCCTGTGTTAGTCACTGGGCAGTAGATGGCTTTACTGGACAAACTATATTTCCATTAGTAGTATTCGCTATCCTGGTAGTTTCCTATAAATCGTATCATAAACTTATGGCATTTGCTAAACAGGATGCGTCAACACAAGAGAAGGAATCCAGTACAGCCCAACCCAATGAATTGATAGTATCAGGTGCATCCCGCTAATCCTGTTGGTAAGATAATTATATAGCCTGATTCGAATTCTGTTCAAACACATCTAACAAAAGTTGAGACAGGTTTATCAGTTGGAAATAAAAAATGATCAGTATTCGGATCATTTTTGCTTTTGACCGGAATACTGATCACTTTCAAGAAATATTCGAATAATGGTCATTTTTTTATTTGACCTGAATTTAGTTCAAACTTGTGTTTGACTGGAGTTCCGGTCAGATCAGAGAAATATCAAAATACTGATCACTATTCAGGAATATCACTATTTCGATCAGTCTGAAAAACAATCGAAATAGTGATATTTTTTTATTTTAATCAGACACAGATAATACCTGTAAGAAATTCAGAACTATCCTTATTGGTGATTCGCTATCAGTTCTTTTGCCAGTTGTCCTAATGTCTTTAAAGCCTGTTCAGTTTGCTCACTAGTTACAGAGCCACAGCTTAATCGCAGAAAGTGTGAGTGTACCATGCCTGTCGAAAACAAATGTCCGGGAGTGAATCCAATCCCTTGCTGTAAGGCAACTTTATACAGTTCCATTGAAGAAACTTTCTCAGGGAGCTCTATCCATACCACATATCCTCCCTGCGGATGAGAGATACTGGTTCCTTCTGGAAAATACGCTTCTACAGCAGCTTGTACTTCTGTCATTTGTAGAAACAGTTTACTTCGCATTCGTTTCAGATGTCGCTCAAAACTACCGGCTTCCAGCAAACGGGCTATAACCAGTTGAGCCACTGTCGTAGCAGCAATATTGGTCATAAACTTAAGACGTTCAACAGACTGGCGAAAACGCCCCCCTGCCACCCAGCCTACCCGAAGTCCGGGAGCCAGCGTTTTGGAAAAAGAAGAACACACAATCACCCAGTCTTCTTTATCGTACATTTTCAGAGAGGTAGGCCGTGTGCCCTGAAAATACAGCTCACCATAAATATCATCTTCAATCAAAGGCACCTGATAACGGGTAGTCAGTGCCACCAGTTCTTTCTTGCTTGAATCAGGCATCAAAGAACCAGTAGGATTACTGAAGTTTGGAGTAACAATACAGGCTTTAACAGGATATTGTTTGTACACATCTTCCAGATAATTTAGATCAATACCCGTTTGGGCATGGGATGGGATTTCGATAACCTGCAACCGTAGCCCCTGTATAGCTTCCAGAAACCCATAATAACAAGGTGATTCAACGGCTACAATATCTCCCTGTTGTGTAGTAGCCCGTAAGGCAAGGTGAATCGCCTCCAGGCATCCGGATGTAATACAGATATCTCTGGCAGTAAGCATTCCACCCCACCCCATCGACCGTTTGGCAATTTCATTTCGCAGCCGATCATTCCCCTGAAGCTGTGTATAATTCATTACTTCATATTCATCTATACGAAGCACCTCCAGCATATTCCGTTTCAGAATCTTGCCAGGAATCAGATGATTACCCGGTATAGCCCGCGAAAAAGAAACCACTTCTCTGATAAACCGCTCCTGCATGATTGTCTCCAGCAAAGAGTCAATTACTACAGATTCCGGTTTCAGAGCTGGAATCACCTGAGAAGGTACTTGTTCTTTGGTACGTCTCTTACCACTGACATAATATCCGGACTTCTCCTGTGCCACAATTAATCCTCGATCTTCCAGATGGTGATAAGCTTCCAGTACTGTTGATATACTGATTCCCTGTTCTTCGTGTATGCTACGTACAGAAGGTAGCTTCTCCCCTGCTTTATACGTTCCATTTTCAATATGCTCTTCTATTCGCTGTGCAATCTGCAGATAAAGATAGTTAGCCATATGAATAAGTAAGATTATAATCTGTTATGGAAAAATATACAAAAACTGTATCTGTTCTGCTATAAAGATAAAGTAGAAATTTGTCAGAACGAATCGCAGTCTTGATTTCTCATTTATCCTATCCAATACAACACTATGAAAGTCACTATTGTAGCTTTTGACCAATGTACAGACATTGATGTATTTCTTCCCTGGGATTTGTTTAACCGGGTGCGCCTTATTCATCCTGACTGGAATATCCGGATTGTAGGAACTAAAGCGGTTCACACTTCTGCTACCGGATTACCTGTTACTGTACATGGTGATATCGAAGAATGTAACACAGCTGACATTGTCTTTTTCAGTAGTGGAGCAGGTACACGCTCTCTAATAAAAGACCCCACCTATCTGAACCGCTTTACACTCAATCCTGAAAAACAATTAATTGGCTCTATGTGCTCAGGTTCCTTGCTGTTGGCAGCCTTGGGATTACTGGATGGACTCACAGCTACTACCTATCCTTCTGTGCAACACATACTGGAATCAATGAGTATAACAGTAGTCGAAGAACCACTGGTAGTACATGGAAACATTGCGACTGCGGCAGGTTGTCTGGCCGCTCTGGATCTGGTTGGCTGGATGGTTGAAAAGGCTGTCGGCACAGAAACAAAAGACCGTGTACTAGCCTCTGTGCAACCTATTGGCAAACTAACCTGTATCTATTAATCGCTATTCGTTGAGTAATCCATGAACCCTACATTGCAAACAGATTTACAGTCGCTGGACACTATTTTACAAACTACACAGGCATATGCTCTGTCTTTTCTGAATGAAATAGAGACCATCGCACCTGGAAAATCATTTCCGGAACGCTTACCAGATACTATTCCAGAGAAAGGCGAAGGATTTACTACCGCGCTGCAAGAGTTTCATCACACATACCGTGATGGCATTACAGCAGCAGCAGGACCGCGATACTTTGGATTTGTCACAGGAGGCGCTACCCCCGCAGCTTTGGCAGGTGATTGGCTTACCAGTGCTTTCGATCAGAACTCTACCAACAGCAGTCAGAGCGCAGCGGCTCAGGTAGAGATTGAAACCATCCATATGCTCAGACAACTTTTTGGACTACCGGAAAGCTTCTTTGGAACCTTTGTGTCAGGAGCAACCATGTCCAATTTTGTTGGATTGGCATTGGGCAGACAATGGGTTGGAAAACAATCAGGGATCAATGTAGCACAGGAAGGAGTAGCAACATTACCCCAACTAAAAGTATTGAGTGCAGCTATTCATGCCAGTGCTGTGAAATCGCTGGCTATGCTAGGCATGGGACGCAATAGCCTCCTTACCATACCCACACAACCAGACAGAGAAGCCATTGATCTGCAAAAACTGGAAGAAGCGTTACAGTCTCTGCAAGGCACACCCTGCATTGTTGTAGCCAATGCCGGAACGGTAAACACCGTTGACTTCGACGATATTGCAGCCATTGTTCAGTTACGAAATCGCTATCCTTTCTGGTTACATGTAGATGCAGCATTCGGTGGATTTGTAGGCTGTACTCCTGTTTATAGCCACTTATTAAATGGATGGAAGGAAGCAGACTCTATCACCATAGATGCCCATAAGTGGCTCAATGTTCCTTATGATTCTGCCATGATTTTTACACGTCACAAATCGCTTCAACTGGAAGTCTTTCAGAATGCCAACGCCAAGTACCTTGGTGATCCGGAAGCTGATTTTAACTACATCAATTATACTCCTGAAAACTCCCGCCGATTTCGGGCATTGCCAGCCTGGTTTAGCCTAAAAGCCTATGGAAGAGATGGCTATCGGGATATTGTAGAAACAACTATCTCACTGGCTCAACAATTAGGTGATTTTATAGAAGAATCTGAAGCATTTACATTGCTTGCGCCTGTTCGTATCTGTGTGGTATGTTTCACTATAAACACTCCTCATACTGAGAACCTGCAAAAGCTGGTTAATCAGTTTCTGGAAAAGCTGGTTCAGCATGAAAAGGTAGTACTTACTCCAACAGTTTACAAAGGTATACCTGCTATGCGGGCCGCACTGGTTAACTGGCGTACCACACAAAAAGATCTGGAGATAACAAAATCCGAGTTGATGCAGGTAGTATCACAATTGTTGTTTACCTCAATACCAGCCTAAAGCAGAAGGCTCCAATATTTTTAACTACTGGAGCCTTCTGCTTTTCAATAAGCTGGTTTTGTTAGGGTTTCAATACCACTTTTACACAATTATCTTGCTTCTTATTAAAGATGTCATACATTTTGGGAGCTTCACTCAGCGAAACTTTATGTGTAATGATATCATCAAGCACTACCTTACCTTCTACAACCAATGAAATCAGTTGGTCGATATACCGATGAACCCAGGCTTGTCCGCCCATTAGTTTGATGCCTTTATCAAAAAACTGATGTAAAGGGAAGTTATCAAACGTAGTACCATATACACCAACCACAGTTACCACTCCTCCTCTCCGTACGGCATCCATACATTTTTCCAGTACTTTCATAGTCCCCTTTTCCACCTGGATCACATTCATTGCTTTTTCCAGTATGCTGCGTTCAGCTTCCAGCCCTACCGCATCAACACATACATCCGCACCATACCCTCCTGTCATAGAACGTATAGCATCTACCACATCCACCTCACTGGCATTTATGGTCTCTACCTTTGCAGCTTTTTTAGCCATCTCTAAGCGATAAGGCTGAATATCCACTCCGATTACTCTGCCTGCACCTTTTATCCAGGCCGACTTTTGTGCCATAATTCCAACAGGACCACACCCGAAGACCACTACTGTTTCTCCCCCTTTCAGTTCAGCCCAGTCTATAGCTGACCAGCCTGTCGGAAAAATGTCTGTCATAAATAAGATTTGCTCATCGGTAAGTCCTTCCGGCACTTTACGCGGGCCGACATTGGCATAGGGCACCCGCACATATTCGGCCTGTCCTCCATCATAGCCACCATACAAGTCTGTATATCCAAACAAAGCCCCACCTTTCCCTTTTAATAATCCTCCCTCCGGACCATAATGCTCAGGATTAGAATTCTCACAATGGGTAGGTAATTCCATAGAACAGAATTTACAGTGACCACAGGCAATCGGAAATGGAACAACTACTCTGTCTCCTTTTTTAAGTTTAGAAACCCCAGGTCCTACATCTTCTACGATACCCATAAATTCATGACCTAGTATCATATTGCGTGGCTGTGGAAACATACCATTATAGATATGCAGGTCTGAACCACAAATAGCGGTAGAGGTAACCCGGATAATAGCATCATCTGATGCTTTCACCTTTGGATCTTCGACTGTTTCAACGCGAACATCCTTGGGATTGTGAAATACAAGCGCTTTCATGAGATTGTAATTGGTTTTATAAAAAATGAAAAAATAAGATCAGCAAAACAACTACCTGATCTACAACTACATATATTTCACAATTTGCTAAAAAAACAATACCCTTATCCGAAAAGCAGAGTGTATTCTTATACATTTCTGCCCAAGAATCACTGTTATTTTCACCCTAAAAAAATATTTTAAAAAATTTTTATTCTGACATGGGGGTAACAGGGGATTACATCTGTCATAGTGATACCTGGCCGGTAATCAAACCATACAAAACCTAAATAAAGTAATCCGTAAGCCATGCCTGATTTCCATTTTTAGATTATTCTACACATTCAGCCTGAAGCAGGCTCATATGTTGTCAGATTTTATTCCTGTGGTCTGTCCGGTTATGCAGACAAGCGCATTCTTGTACTTCTAAACACCTTATTTCTTATCTAAAACCTTTTTTCACAGAAAACACTGTGGGCTGGAAAAACTATGCCTTTAAAACCTATGAAACAGCACATTTTTATTTTTCTTATCTGCCTTGGCACTACTCTATCTGGCTGGGCACAAACTAGAGTTACTATTAGCGGATACATGCGTGACGGTGCCAATGGAGAAGGCCTCATTGGCGCTACAGTTCAGATCAAAGGACAAACTACCGGCACTGTAACCAACGAATATGGATTTTATTCTCTTACAATCCCTCAGGGAAACTACACCCTGGTATATCAATACATTGGATATCTGAGTCAGGAAAAAGCTGTCACCCTGCAGGCAAATCAGAAAATAGATATTCAGCTATCAGCAGACCAGGTACAGATACAAGAGGTAGTTGTTACTGAAACACGTCCGGATAACAACGTTCGCAGTATGGATATGGGTGTCAGCAAACTGGAAATGAAAGCTATCCGGTCAATGCCTGCTCTGTTAGGTGAAGTGGATGTAGTTCGCAGTATTCAGTTATTACCTGGTGTTAGTACGGTTGGGGAAGGGGCTTCAGGATTCAATGTTCGTGGTGGTGGAGTAGACCAGAATCTGATCCTGCTGGATGAAGCTCCTGTCTATAACTCTTCACATCTTATGGGCTTCTTTTCTGTATTTAATCCAGATGCGGTAAAAGATGTAAAACTGATCAAAGGAGGTATACCTGCTCAATATGGAGGACGTCTCTCTTCTCTGCTGGATGTACGGATGAAAGAAGGCAACAACAAAAAGTTTGGTCTTTCTGGGGGAATTGGTACTATTTCCAGCCGCCTCACAGTAGAAGGCCCTATTCAGAAAGACAAAAGTTCATTTATTATCTCAGGTCGCCGATCCTATGCAGACATGTTTCTGAAATTATCTTCTGATGAGGATCTCAAAAACAACCAGCTTTATTTTTATGATCTGAGTGCCAAGGTAAACTTTACACTTAGTCCCAAAGATCGTCTGTTTGTATCAGGGTATTTTGGCAAAGACGCTTTTAAATTTGAAGATGCCAGTGGCAATTCAGGAGGATTCAAAATGAACTGGGGAAATAAAACAGGTACAGTACGCTGGAATCACCTGTTTAGTGACCGGATGTTTGCCAACTTTACAGCTGTATACAGCGACTACGACTATCAGCTGGGTGTTCTTAGTGGATCACAAGCTTTTGAATGGACATCTCATATCTATAATTATAGCGGCAAAGCGGATTTTTCGTACTATCTCAATGCCCGTAATACCATTACATTTGGTATAAGTGCTATCCGCTATCAGTTTGAACCTGGTAAGGCGATTCCAAAAAGTGAAGAATCTATCTTTAACCCATTGGAACTGGCACATCAGAACTCCATTGAATATGCAGCTTATATTGATAATGAACAACAGCTCACTCCTCAGTTGTCAGTGCAATACGGACTTCGGTTCTCTGCTTATAACTACCTGGGAGCTATGACTGTATATGATTATGTAGGCGAAAACAACGAAAAGAAAGTTCCGGTAAACCAGCGAACCTATGGCAAAGGTGAATCTATTAGCTTCTATACGAATCCAGAGCCTCGTTTTTCTTTGCGATATAATCTGAACGAACGTAGTTCCATTAAGGCTAGCTATAATCGTATGGCACAGTATGTACACCTGATCTCCAACACCACAGCAGCTTCACCACTGGATGTATGGTCCCCTACCACCAACAACATCAAACCGGAACTGGCAGACCAGATAGCCGTAGGGTATTTCCGCAATTTCAAAAACAATATGTTTGAGACTTCAGCAGAGGTATTTTACAAAACCATGAAAAACCAGATCGACTATCGTGATGGAGCTGAAGTATTGCTGAATCAGGAACTGGAAGGTGATTTATTATATGGAGATGGCCGTGCGTATGGACTTGAGTTATATGTTAAGAAAAACTCAGGCAAGCTAACAGGCTGGGTAAGCTACACGTTATCCCGTTCAGAACGTAAGATTGACGGTCTGAATATGAACAAAGAAGGAGAAGCTCAATGGTATGCAGCCAAATACGACAGAACACATATTCTCTCTGCAGTAGGCATTTATACATTGAACAAAAAGTGGAGCTTTTCCAGCAACTTCTCCTACACAACAGGTGTAGCAACCACCTTCCCTAATGCCCGATACGAGGTAGAAGATGGCACACTGGTAGTACCTCATAATACAGAGGGCACACGCAATAATTACCGTGTTCCGGCCTATCATCGTCTGGATTTATCAGCAACCTTAACACCTACCAAGAATGAACATCACCGCTGGAAGAGTGAATGGGTATTCTCGATCTACAATGTATACGCCAAACGGAATCCATTTACTGTGTATTTCCGCCAAAACGACGAAAACAATGCTTCGAAGATACAAACAGAAGCTGTCCGCCTGTCAATCTTCGGTTCTATCCTACCTTCTGTTACCTATAACTTTAAATTCTAATTCCATACATTATTTAATCTGAATTCCCTATGAAACGATATATTTTGCCCGTACTGATTTTGTTGTCTGTAATGCTAACCAGTTGTGAAGATGTTATTGATGTAGATCTGAAACAAGGAGAAACCCTTTTAGTTGTAGATGGCTGGGTAACCAATCAACCAGGTCCCTATAAAGTTCGTCTCACATCAACAGCACCCTATTTTACCAATCAGGAAACTCCCAAAGTAACCGGAGCCACATTGATTATCAGCGATAGTGAAGGTGTAACAGATACATTAAAAGAATCTGAACCAGGTATTTACCTGACTCAGCATTTGCAGGGAAAAGTAGGCAATACCTATACACTCAAAATACTTTCCAATGGAGAGGAATATATGGCTCAGACAGAGATAAAACGTGTGCCCCCTATTGATTCCTTAACAGTGAAATACCATGAGGAGTCAGCCTTTTATGAAGAAAGCGGATATTATATCTATTACAATGGACCGGAGCCTGTCGGTATTGGAGACTTTTACAGATTTAAAATTTATCAGAATGATACGTTATTAAGTGGTCCGGGCGACCTCACCTTTGCAGAAGATAAACTGGTAGATGGCAATTACATCGGTGACCTTCAAATGAATGATGATAAAGCATTTCGGAAGGGTGACACTATACGCGGAGAAAACTGGGCTATTACAGAAGACAATTATCGCTACTATGTGGAGCTTTCTGCTCAAATCAATAACGGAGGACTATTTTCCAATCCGCCAGCTAACGTACGCACTAATATTCATAACAACAATAGCAAAGGGAAAAAAGCAGTTGGTTGGTTTGGAGGTGCAGGTGTATCCAGCAAAGAAATTGTCATTCAATAAGTGCTGCTGATTATTTTTTAACTGCATATTTAGTATTTACACTAACAGCAAGCTAATCAGCCACATAATATCTTATTACTTAATGGTTCATGTACATAGTTGTATATGAACCATTATTTTTATCACACAACTGTTTATTATCATCCAGTTCACAAATTTTCATAAACACTACACCAGGTCATTCTAAAAGCAGCGGATATTTATTTTTTACAAAAACCACATAAGATAAATACAATTCCCCTGTAATCTCTAAAAATGCACAATAAGTGACTCATCCCATAAAGAATACAATACTTCGCAAAAGTGTATTCAGGATATTTTTATCAAAAGCTATCAGATCTCTGCTTTTTAGCGAATTATAGGCTCTCATGCCCTGAAAAAGTACTTACATCTATTTTCACCTACACATATCTTTACGAAACCCTTAACAATAGAATTAAAACATTAACAATCAGCATATTACACAAAAAACAGACTGATACATATTTTTTATCAACTGTTAAGACCGTGACAAATAGAAGCGATTTTTGACAAATTCCAGACATTTCTTACATCAATTTGTAGAACTTTTATCTTCTAATTTATTTTTTTCCAGCAGCTTGAGCGATCTGTATTATATCCTACTTACACATTTTTTTTATTTTTCCTTTCTAAAAGAAATTATTAGAAAACGACCAATAGCATATTGGATAAATACAAAACCTCACTAAACAAATTTGACATTACCTTGAAAAAGATTGTACATTTTCAGGACATAGGAGTATGCATACATACCAACTATAACTTTCTTTTTTTGAGATGTCTTTCTGACACAAATCCACAATTGCACTATTCTCAGTTAGAGGTAGCATATTTTTGACACCTGTCTACTACTTTTTTGAATTTTATTACGAAAGCCCCTTCCTGACTCCATTGCACTTTTTTTATGCCAAAGCTGCAGTACCTTTGTATCGTTGGTTCTGACAAGAGCCACACATTCAAAAGCAAATCAAAAAAATTATTATATAAAAAATCATTCATTTTATAACTATCGAAAAACTATGAAAACGTCAATTCTAACTTTCGCTCTTGGTCTGGTTCTTAGTGCTAATGTGTTTGCTGCTGATGATCTGGAAAGCGCTTCAACTGCGTCAATCAATACAACTAACCGTGTATCTGTTTATAACTTAGTATATGCTTCAGCAAAAACAGGTCTGGTAACTGTAAGCATCAAAAATCAGGATGGACAAGTAGTATTACAGGAACAAATCTTCAACGATAAAAAAGGATTTATTCGCCCATATAACTTCTCTACCATGCCTGAAGGAAGTTATACATTAGAAGTAAAAGATGCGGCTGGTAAATCTGAACTTTCTCTTGCTTATAGCAATGTAGCAGTAAATGCAGTACGTAAAGCTGAAATCAAAGCATTGGAGAGCAATAAATATCAATTACGTCTGGTAGGTAACACAGCGGATGCAGTAGAAGTATCTATCTATGATCAGTTTGGTTCAACTATCCACAGCGAATCGTTATCTCAAAAAGGTAGCTTCACTCGTATCTATGACCTAAGCAAACTGAAAAATGCTAAAGGTGCTATCGAAGTGAGAGCAAATGGTAAAGTAGTAAACCGTGTAGAATTATAATAAGTAGCGTAGCTGCAAAAAATATAAATCTGATCCTTCAACAGCAAGCCCTGGTATTATAACCAGGGCTTTTTGTTTTTAATACCTTCCCTTCTCAACCTCCTGATTAAAGTTATTCTCTCTATCCCACCAATCCTTCTCCACGGCTATATGAGAAAATCATCTACACTACTCAATAATTTGAAAAGTTATGAGCCAATTACGAAAATAATCTGAGCTTTTTACGAAAGCGAAAGTCACTCACCCATGCTACTTTTGTAAAGTGTTTGGGAAGCCGGCTCTCAGATTATTTTCAATAATAAAGCCCAAAACAATGAAGACTATTTTTATTACAGGAGCTTCCAGTGGACTTGGAAAGGCTGCTGCCAGATTATTTGCATCCAAAGGTTGGAAGGTAATTGCAACGATGCGTACCCCAGAAAAAGAAGCAGATCTGAATCAACTATCCAATGTCACACTTTTGCCAATGGATGTGACAGACCACAAACAGATCAATGCAACAGTAGCCAAGGCCATATCACTTGGAAAAATAGATGTAGTGTTTAACAATGCAGGTTATGGTCTTATGGGTCCTTTGGAAGGAACATCAGAGGAACAGATTCATCGCCAACTGGATACAAATCTTATAGGAGTAATCCTGGTCACACAAGCTTTTATACCTCATTTTCGGGAGAATAGAGATGGCCTGTTTCTGACTACCACTTCTATTGGAGGTCAGATAACGGTTCCCTTCTCTACTTTATACCATGCAACAAAATGGGCATTGGAAGGATTTAATGAGAGCCTTGCGTTTGAATTACAGGAATTTAACATTCGTGTAAAAACGATTGCTCCAGGTGGAATTGCCACTGATTTTGCCGGACGATCCATGAATCTAAGTACACATGAAGCATATCAGGAAACGTTCGACAAAATGCTGAAGGTTCTATCCGGATCTTCTATATTTGAATTCTCAACTGCTGAGAAAATTGCAGAGGTTGCCTATGAAGCAGCTACTGATGGCAAAGATATAGTAAGATACCTCGCAGGCCCGGATGCACATACATTATCTATGCAAAGAGCACAACAAGGTCCGGAAGTTTTTCGAAAAGAAATCGCCAAAGCATTGTTGAGTTAATAGAACACTACTCTTGCAGCAATGGGAGAACAAACCAAAGATCTGGGTGGAATTATTTATTCCACCTATACAGATGCTAACCGATCCGGAGAGCAATTTATCCATGAACACCATTTAGCCTATATTATCTCTGGAAGTCTGTCCATCATTGATGGTGGTCGAACTGATACATTCAATGCAGGTGATATAGTATTGCTGCGAAAAAATAATCTTGGAAAGTTTATTAAGCAGCCTGCAAAAGACGGGCATTTTATTGCTATTACCATTCTTCTCGACAATGAAACTTTAGTAAATGCCAGTAAAGGGCAACAGCTTGCCGAAGAAGTATATGCTTCTTCGCAAGCTGTTTTATCTATAGGCCCGGATGTATTGCTAACAAATTATTTTCACTCGCTGCTTCCTTACTTTGAAGAAGTATTGACAGAAGATCTGATACACTATAAAAAGCAGGAAGCGATTTTATTACTGCTAAGATGTAATCCTTCCTTAAAAAATATTCTCTTTGACTTTGGCGTTCCAGGAAAAATAGACCTGGAAGAATTTATGAATCGTAATTTCCGATATAATGTCTCTCTCGACAAGTTTGCGTATCTGACAGGAAGAAGTCTGGCATCTTTCAAACGAGACTTTGAAAAGATATTTAATACCTCTCCTAATCGCTGGATACAACAACGCAGGCTCAAGGAAGCTCATTATCTTATTAGAGAAAAGAAGCTAAAACCATCAGATGTATACCTGGAGGTAGGCTTTGAAAGCCTGTCACATTTCTCGTATTCTTTCAAGCAGTTTTTCGGAAAGAACCCTTCCTCTCTGTGATAAGTAACTAATACACTTATGATATCTCAGACATTTTTATTTATCAGGCAATTACAGCATCTTCGTTATGCAGCCATGCTTTTTTAGCTAATAACTCATCTTCTGTTTCCTGATAGTCAGGGTCTTCAACACAGCAATCTACCGGACAAACAGCTGCACATTGAGGTTCTTCATGAAATCCTTTGCACTCTGTACATTTTCCGGGTACGATATAATAGAAGTCATTGGAAACAGGTTCCTGAGGATCGCGTCCTCCCAGTTTGGAGCCGTCTTCCAATTCGATAAACTGTAACTGCGTTCCTTCGCCCCAGGTCCACTCCGCACCTCCTTCGTAGATAGCAGTATTTGGGCATTCCGGTTCACATGCCCCACAGTTAATGCAATCGTCGGTTATGATAATAGCCATATTTCTTTTCTTCCAGGTTTTCTTTTACAAGTTTACACGTCATCTCTATCAATTACTAATCAGAAAAAATTATAGGCTATTACTTAAAGTTATAATGACTCATGCAAAAACGTTTAAACAACAGTACCAGTTTATTGGTCTGGCCATGCAATTGAATAAATTGAAATGTACGGTAAATATCAAGGCTTTTTATATCAAGAATACTAAGTTGGTTTTGATGTAGTTCGGAAGTAATCGAATGAATAGAGAGAAAGGCAGCACAGTTAGAATGCATCAGGTATTGTTTAATGCTTTCAGTATTTTCCAGCTGAATTTCAATGTTCAGTTCTTTTGGGTGTATGTTGATCTGAGCAAGAGCCTGATATACAACATCCAATGTACCTGAACCATGTTCCCGTAATACCAGAGGGATGGTGTGCAGTTGTTCAGCCTTCGTCTCCGCTTTAGCAGCTAATTTGTTGTTGGTTCGGGTCACCAGCACTATCTCATCTTTTACAAACGGTTCATACATAATTTGCGGATGGTGTGAGATACCTTCCACCAGTGCCACATCTATCTTTTCATGTATAATCTGCTGTTCAATCTGTTCGCTGTTGCCTGTAAAGAAGCTGATCTGGACAGAAGGATGCGTGGATTTAAACAGAGCAAGAATTTTAGGAAGTACATATTGAGCTAGAGTAGTACTGGCGCCAATCCGGATATTTCCACTTGTTTCAGCACTGAACTCAGCCAATTCATTTTCCAGAGCAGCGTACATTTGAAAAATCTGTTCAGCATATCGCACCAATACCTGTCCGGGCAGGGTTAATGAGATACTATTCCCATGCCTTTTAAAGAGAGCTACTCCCAGTTGATGCTCCAGTTCATTGATATGTTTCGTTACAGCTGGCTGTGTAATAAATAATTCATTGGCGGCTTTCGTAAAGCTCAGCTTCTGGGAAACTGTATAAAATACCTTTAATCTAAAATCAAAGATCATGTATGTGAATTGTAATCTATAGGGATGTAGAAACCATTGATTTACAAATCAACCCACAACTAGTTGATAATTCAACTCTTATAGCAGATTATATTCATTCATTCTGCTGAATGTTTCCAAATTCTTTGAATGCATCAGGTCCTTTTTTCTTTTCCAACACAGCATTCATATCTTTCAATACCAGATCCAGTTCTTTAGTTGTTCCGATTAGTTTCTCTATATACATTCGTTCTTCTTCCGGCTCGGAAAATCGTAAGACCTCCCCTAAACCAAGAATACGTGCTACAGGCGTTCGGAGGTTATGTGCTGTCATAAATGCCAGCTCTTCCAGATGATGGTTATATTCAAGCAATTTGTGTGTTCGCTTTCTGACCTCTTCTTCCAGTGTCTGGTTTTGTGTGCGGATTTCTTCATTCTGAAGGGCAATGATATCATGTGCCTGGTATAAGTCCTGATTTTGGATAGTCAATATATCCCGTTGAGCCTCTATCTCTTCTCTGCTCTGAAACAGTTCCTCGTTCTGCGCTTCTATCTCCTCCTGTTGCTGTTGCAGCATAGTATTTCGTTCTTGAAGCTCTCTCTTCTGATGTAGCAGCAATTTATTGAATCGGACCTTCTGCATAATGCGTAATCCAAGAATGGTAGTAGCCGCCACCAAAATTATGACAATTCCCAATCCGATGTATAACTGATCTTTTTTCTGGGTCAGAATCTGTAGTGTTGTGATTGCACTTCGATGTTTCTGCAGATCAAATGCCGACTGGATCTTTATTGCTTCTATTTCTTGGGTATGGTGGGCTAGCGAATCATTAATCTGAGTGAAAAGTTTCAGATAGTAGTGTGCTTTCTGAAAAGCTTTTTCCTGTTCATAAAACTCTGATAATAATAAATATATTTTCTTCTTCGAAGTTGTTCCATGCCCTTTTAGTGCCAGCTCCAATCCTTTTTGGAGATAATAAAGGCCCATAGATCTTTGGTTTTTATGCAGATATATTTCTGCAATAGAGCGAGCAGTGGAAGCTGCTGAGGCAAGTTCATTGTAGTGGATACTGCTGTTCAAATCATATACCAGATACGCCATCGCTTCATCATACTTTCCAGTCAGAACCAGCACCTGGCCGATATTACCCATAGTTAGTCCAATCCAGACAGAATCTTTATAGGTAGTTGCCAGTGCAAGTGCCTTTTTATAATAGTCAATAGACCTTTGATACTGTTTACCTTCCTCATAGACCATGCCTATTGAATTATAATCATTAATCAGCTCCCGCTTTGTCAGAGAGTCTTTACCCAGATGTATCGCCTGTAAAAAATAAGGAACACTATTTCCTTCTTTGGCATGATAGCTGATTAATCCCAGTTTTGATTGCATTAATGCAGCTAATCGGATATACCCCCACTTATAATACAGCTGATAGGCTTGTTTCAAATAGTCTATGGACTCAGAATATTTATAAATGTCACTATATAAGTCACCAAGATCCTTTAAGGTTTCTGGCTCTTCATAGTTTAGTTGCTGTTCCTGTGTATAGAGAAGAGTCTGTTGCAGTACACTATCTGCACTATGATATTTCTTTTTTGCCTTAAATAATCTGCTTATGGTACGTCCAAAATAGTAAGGAATCCGAACATCACTCAAATTCTCTGTATTTGCCTTCAACTCAGCTACCAAAGCCAAAGCACTATCCAGAGGCAACTCCTTTAGCCGAATATCCACTGAAAAGAAAAAGTCACTATACTCTCTGGGTTCCAGCACTAAAAGTTCTTTTGACAAACTATCAGAAGAAACAGATATAGCCTTACTTTCAACCCCCAAAAAGAATACAATCAAAATGAAACCAAATACCCTCATATTCTACCAAAACTGGAGGATTGAATAATCTTAAAAATATGATCAGAAAACTTTTAGAATCTATAGCTATATAAATAGGCATAAAAAGTTATCCTATCCTGAATAAAGGAAAGATATATCCACAAACAAGCTACATTATTTATAGTATCAAGACTGACAGATTTACTTATAGAGAAATGATTGTCAGAGCATTTTTCAATTCTACAATAATGGCAAGCAAAATGCGGATTCCCATCTTAAAAAGAGAGATTATCTTACCTGATAAGATCCCTAAAAAGAATAGCTGTCCAAAAAAGCAACCGTGGTAACAGAAGTATACTTGCAGGCACTCGTATTATCTGCAAAATCATTACTGTATTTTCAGACTAAATCTCTCATAATCAAAACTGATCTACACACATACATTATCATATGTATGTTTAAGAATATTCTATAGCTACTGCTCAGAGAAGGAAACAGAAGAGAGATGTAAAAATTGCTTCTCTCTTATGAATGTCAAAATATACACATACTTAGAGAAAAAAAAATATATTTACTACATTTTCATTACCACGAACGGGAAAAATTAACAGGCAAAATCTCTGTTATTAAATACCCTTCTAGCAGGCTAGCGTTGAGTTATGGGATCTTGACAGGCTCTCTCAGTATGGTTTTTAGTTTCTCTGGTAACGTTTTCCTAAAATCTGATAAATAGATTTCATGATGTTCTCCTGCTTTCTGCAGATTATGCTCTACAGCAAAAGCCATTATTTTTTCCAGACTTCTGGGTTCATCCGAGAAAGGCCCTACATGTAGTATCTGGACTACAGTACCTTCTTCATACTGAAATCCTACAACCTGTTTGACAAGACTTGTTTTTTTCTTTTGCCAGACAGCTTCCTTCACCGTATCTATATCATTCTCTGTGACGAAGCCTGGTAGTTGAATCAACAACTTCCATTGCCATTCTACACGAGGAACCATCACAGGAGTCTGAGCAGCATCCAGGTCCGAATATTTCTCTGTATCAAACCACAACAAGCTTTCCAGTTTAGGAACCACAAAATCTTTCTGTTGTTTTTTTGTATGAAATTTTATGCCATACGCTACACTGTACAAAGCCTGTAGGTGTTCTGCATAATGCGTTGAGGAAGGATCGCCTTTCCCTTCAATAGCTAAGAAATTTTTCCGAGGGATTTTGACTAGCTCAGGAAGTAGTCCTGCTGAGTAATATGCTTTGTCTTCTTTGGTAAGGTCTGTCTTTTCCATAATTTCCGGATAGAGTGAAGACACAAAGAAAATACAGGATATGACAGCCCTATGTCAGCAGGGTGAATCAAACAGGATTATTGTTCTCTGGTTCTACATGCCTGTAGGTTTTCCATCTAAGCTGTATCTGTTTTTCCGGTTCCAGTATTCTTCTATCTTCTCAGGCCCTTGTTTCTCTGCCCAATGCATTAACTCTTCTCTTTCAGATTGAAAATCCATAAAAGGAACAGCCATTCCACAGGAAGACTGTACAAGGTCAACCGATACATCAATAATCTGACGGGCACCTGCAATAGGTGGAAACAATGCAATTAAGTCGGCCCATGCATCATCTTTTGCATAGACAAGGGAAGCGGTTCCATATAATCGCAGAATATTGGGTTTCCCCTCAAAAGCACAAAACATCAGAGTCATACGATTACTTTCCTGCAGATGGGCGGCAGTTTCATTTCCACTTCCTGTCAGGTTCAACCAAACAACCCGATTACTTCCCAGTACCCGTAATGTGTCCATTCCTTTGGGAGAGACATTGACTCTACCATCGGGAGCCGCTGTACCTACAAAGAATATTTTTTGATTCTCAATAAATTCTCTTGTCGATGCATCAATTTCAGCAAATTGCTTTCCCATATGTGTATTGTTAAAGTCGAATTGATCTGTAGCTTCAAAAATACAAAGAGCAAATTATCTATTGCTACTCTCTGCGATCTATTTCTTTGATACCCATATAGATATTTCATAAAATCATTTCTTATCAAAATATATTTATTGTTTACCCGTCTTTGCTTTCAGTAGCAACAATAAAAGATATCTCACAGCAGGAAACTGCCATTTTATTCTATTTTTGCAACAGACTGCTTACTATACATTCCGATGCAAAAATTTAAACTAAATGGCCGAATATGGATTGAAGGAGAGGAACGTTTTATGGGTATTGGACGCATGGAACTTCTGGAACATATTCAGCGGACAGGCTCTATCTCGCAGGCGGCAAAGGCGATGCAAATGTCATACAAACGTGCATGGGAGCTGGTAAGCTCTATGAATACTCAGGCCAGCAAGCCATTGGTGATTACTCAGACAGGTGGAGAGAAAGGAGGTGGTGCCATAGTTTCAGAAGAAGGTGAGAAGTATCTGGCTTTTTACAAAGAACTCCACAAACGTTTCACAGAATTTATGTGTATCGAATCTGAACATATACCATTCTGATTTGTAGTATTATGATGAATCAAAAAATCAAAGCCATTGTCACAGGTGCCACCGGAATGGTGGGAGAAGGTGTACTCCATGAATGCTTGCAACATCCGGATGTTGAATCTGTTCTGGTTATTGCACGCAAGCCTTCTGGTGTAACACATCCGAAACTGAAAGAAATCATTCATACTAACTTTCTGGACATTACTCCTATAGAAAATCAGCTTAACGGATATAATGCCTGTTTCTTCTGTCTGGGAGTATCTTCTGTGGGAATGAAAGAACCTGAGTACTACAAGCTAACCTACACCTTAACCCTACATGTAGCTCAGATACTCAGTAAAGCTAATCCGGACATGACATTCTGTTATATTTCTGGCAGTGGAACAGACAGCACAGAAAAAGGCAGATCAATGTGGGCCAGAGTGAAAGGCAAAACAGAAAATGACCTGACGAAACTTCCCTTCAAGGCGGTATATAATTTTCGCCCTGGTTACATGCAACCAACTAAAGGGTTGAAGTATACTCTTCCCTATTATAAATACGTAGACTGGCTATATCCTTTCTGGAAATTTGCATTTCCTAATTTCGTTACTACACTCAGTGAACTAGGTCTGGCTATGATACATGTAGTATCCCGTGGATATCACAAGTCTGTTATCGAAGTGAAAGATATTCTAATTCTGGCAAAACCTGTCTGATTATATATGCAGCAACACCTTGCTCTTGTGACATTGCTGGTAGAGGAGTATGATGAGGCGATTGCCTTTTACACAGAGAAACTGCATTTCTCGCTACTTGAAGATACTCCACTCAGCGAAACCAAACGATGGATAGTGGTAGCACCTCCTAATTCTACAGGTTGTAGTCTGCTACTTGCTAAAGCGGCAACAGAGCAACAAGCACGCTACATTGGTAACCAGACAGGAGGGCGGGTATTTTTGTTTTTATATACAGATAACTTCTGGCGGGATTATCATCAGATGAAGTCCAATCAGATCCAGTTTGTGAGAGAACCTAAAGAAGAACCGTATGGAACTGTAGCCGTATTTGAAGATTTGTATGGGAATCTCTGGGACTTGCTTGAGCCAGCTACAAAATAAAATAGCTGGAAAGGGTATTCTTCCAGCTATTCAACAGAAAATATTGTCAACATGAGATAACTTTTAATTCATGACACTCAGTAATATCCGGAAATTCGAATCGTTCAAACATATTCAGAATCTTACTGTCAGGTACCCGTGCCTCATCTTCCCGTTTTGCATTATCAGATAAAATCTGACCGATGTTTTTATGCAAATGGATAATATGAATCTTTGGCTTATAAGGCAACCACATCCCAATCAAAGTTGATCTGATCTGTACATTGATATTGGTAGCATTCCAGACAAAAGACTGCCGTTTACGACAAAACTCCTTGCTTCGTTCTCTGCTAATTTGAATTACCTGTCCCTGATTATCAGTTGGATCAATATCAAATTCTTCCCGAATGCCGTCCAGATGTACCTGAGGCAAATCGGTCAGATGTTTTCTCAGATAACTGTCCTTACCAGCTGCTGGCAATCCACACATCAGATAGATGTTCAACGCATAGTCTGGATACAGTTGTGTATCAGGATAAGCACTATCTACATTAAAGTAATGAAACCGATCATACTCTGATGCAAACTGTTTGGTTTCGCCATAGATATTGTGCTCTATACAAAACTCTCTAAAAAGCTCCAGATTATACAACATCTCATTATGTGTATTACAAATCCGTCCCAGTAAATCAGCTTTGGCAAAAATATATAACCATTTTGTATTCGTTAACAGACTCAGCCGGATAGCATCTTTCAGTGGGTTTTCACGATTTAACACCCAAAATGGATAGCCATGAAAACGTACCAGTGAATATACTTTGGAAATAAAATCCAGCGACTCGTTTTCTTTATCCAGAATCTGACGTGTCAGGGTTGCACCCCTCAGTGCATGGCGCGGATGAGAAATACGACCAGCTTCTCCTGGCCAGGTTTGCATAGTGTCTGGTTTGCAGATGTCATGAAAGACCGCAGTATAAGTAAGTATACGTTGTTCATACTCTGACAACTCCTGAAATTCAGGTAAACTCAGCAGGGCATTTAGTACCATCTCCGTATGGATATATACATTTCCTTCCTGGTGATGCACAGAATCCTGAGGGGTATTCTTCATCCAGTCAAACCGACTCTGGTACTTTCTGACAATAGCAAACTCTGCCAGTTCTTTTTGCAAAACATTCATAGCATTCATCCATTAATTACTGAAATATATTTACACTGAGGCAAATTGCGAATGGATATCCAATACTCTTCCTGTATATCTCTGTCAATTTCGATAGGTAACCGTTCACCATATAGTCGATCTGCTCCATCTTTTCTGCAACCGGAGATCCAATATTCCTCTCCTGTTTCACTCTCATAATAATTGGCTTTAAAGCCAGAGAATCTCTGAAAATGCATTCCATTATAATACAAACTTTTTCCTGATTTAGAGAAAGTTACTTTTCCAATACGTGCATCTCCTGTAAGACTCTCTGCTTTCCGCTCTATATACATAATTCTTGTTTTCATTCTGATCAATATTAAAAGTTCTGAATAACCCATCTACTTTCTACGGTCATCAGGCTTCTGGCCGAACGAAACTCCCAGCTTTCAAACTGATGAATAAACTCAACTGTTTTCTGTGCAAAACCATTCTTATCTGTCTGTTCAGTTAATTGGAGTTCCAGAAAAGTCTGAGCGGTTATTTGTGACTTTGCAAATCCGGGATAGGGTCTAACAAATAGTCCTAGCTCCTCCAGTGAAATAATGAATCCCACTATATGTCCCTCTATCCAGCCACAACACAATTCCAGTTCTTCTTCAGTCTGGCAATCTAGTTTCAATATCAGTATATTATCTTCAGGTATAGTCTGCTCTGCAAATACATCCGTCCAGTTTGATTGCATCCGTTTATATGCATGGCTCAGCTCTGTCTTCAGAATCCAAAAAGTGGATGTTGTAACATTTCTGGCACTGTTAAATACTGGTTTAACAGCCGTGACAACGGGCATCTGATCACGCTTTCCCCGAACCCGAAAGTTTTTGCTCTCCTCAGTAATACCTATTGGAATCCGCCAGTCATGCTGACTCACCACCTGAAAGAAATGCATCAGCAAAGTTTCCAAATCTCGCCTGCCCTTCTTTGGCTGATAGGTTTTACAACTCCAGAGCGCCAGTACTGTCCAGGAAAAACTCCCCAAGTATCCCCATCCATTTCCCTGTATCTTTCGTTTCTTAGCCCAAAGCTTAACAGCCCGAACCAATAATCGAAATTCTTCCAGCGAAACATACTTCTGTGCTTCTTCCAGTATCCGATCAGCTTCCAGACATCCACTCACAGCCTGCCAGCTTACAGAATCAAAATCATACATCCTATCTTCTGTAATTTGTGCCGGGATCACAGAAAAAAGCCTGTAGTTGGCACAAAGCAGATCAATCTGTTGTCCTTCTATACTCAATCTGAGTGCAGGTATCTGTACATCAGTAGCAAAACGGGCCTTTTGGTAAATACCCTCCAGCTGAATTTGTACGCTTTGCAGAAAATCTGCCTGTGAAACACCTTCTGGAATCAGACAAACAACATCGGTATCACTTGTAATACTTTGAATACCCAACCGTGCTGAACCTAATGTATACAGCCGTGTATGCTGGCCAATAACATCGCTGCAAGCCTGTTCTATTATAGACAAAACTACTTGTTGCTGTTCTTTCTGGTGACTTGTGGGCAATGGCAATGATTTTTCAATAAAACCTGTCAAGCTTGAGTCTGAAACCTGTTCAATCTGTCCACTTTCTAAATAAATACGATAACGTACAGAAAACGGATTGTCTCCCTTCCGACTAATCAAAGCAATCTGCGAAACCTGAAAAGACACGGGCTCCCATTCAGGTAATACTTTTTGCGCCTGTTGTTCATTTGCAAACTGTCCCACACTCAGATGCGGTGTAAAACCTGTTGTACGACTTATCTGTTCATTGCATTGAGGAAACAATTCCTGTAATGCACTTTGTAATTCCTGCCATTGTCCTGCTGTTTCCGTTTCAGGTTTTAGCCACGCAGTGATATTATTCCGATGAGTAAACGCTTCATACCCTGTCAGTGTTACGTCAAACGGTCTGAGCCTTGTCAGCTTTTTGGCTAGTAAAGCAGTGGCAGAGCTAAAATATTCATCCGGAATAAACCCATACACTAGCGTAATATGTGGCATCCATCGTGCTACCTTGCTATCGTATTGTTTGCGAATAGCTTGAATAGGGCCCCATAAACTCTCTGGAGGAATGACCACTATAGCACTCTGATAAGTAGGCTGTAGTGTAGTAAAAGTATCGTTATCCAGTCGCACACTTTCTGTATGGAAAGCCAGTGTAGCATATACCCCAAAATGATCTGAAGGATACAACTGTCCATATGTTCCTTCAACAGGCTTGTTACCAAATAAATCTACCTGTTCTGCAATCCAATGGCGGGTAACCGAACGAATCAGAATACGATCCAACCGACCTGGATAACCCGAAAGCGTATTACTGGCTGCCAATGGATTTACAGCTGGATCAAATGTATAGCCTGGCTGATCCGGATAAAGCTGATCCCAACAATCTTTCCATTCTTTCTGCAAGAGAGGCTCCAGCATTTCTTCTCTGGCATTAAAGTCACCTGCTATTACAGTTGCTCCTGACAATGTATACAAATAATCACGGACCACTGAAATCTGTTGTGTACGGATCTTCTCTGCATCAACTGCCCGATTACTAGTCAAATGCACTACTGCTATGTGAATGCTGTTCTCTGCCAACTGCAATGATCCTACCAAACATCCTTTATGAGATGAAAAGGAATGTGATGTGAGCGAAAAAGGAAAGATAGATAACAATAGCAATCCTTGTTCTGCAGCAAATGTTTCTCCAATAGCAGATATGTACATTTTCTGTACCCAGCATTGTTCCAATAACTTACTCAACAATAGTGTGGTTACTTCCTGAAGACAAATAACCTCAGCTTCGCTTTCCTGCAATTGTTCTATAATAGCAGGTATACGTTTGTGTATAGTTGCATCTTCCCCATCGAACCGATTGGTCAATACGTTATAGGTAGCAATCCGCAACTTTTTTGGATTGTCAACTTCTGATTTCTCTGATGCTATCTGCCACTTTCCATTTCTATATCCATATACAGAAGCAGGTTTAAAAACAACTACGGGAGCATTTACTGTTTCAGGTTCAGTATTCCAGACAGTCTCAGGCAACTGATCACCTGTAAACAAATCAATACGTTGCTCCCGATCCCATACAATTACCTCACCACACCGAACATACCGGATACGATGCCAGGGAATTTCTCCATTTTCGTCCCATTCCAGCAATGGTTTCTCTCTCAGTCCACTGGCAGACATCCGATCCAGAAAACCGATCACAAACACCTGTGGATTCAGACGAGGGTCCCATAGAATACGATGGATAATCTCGTGACTGGTGATAAACTTTTCTTTGGGTCCGTCTTTTTTCTTTGCTTTCATGTCTTATCCTTTCTCTCTCAAAAACTCTTTTATGGTTTCTTCCATGGCTGCCTGAATATGCCTTTCGATCATTTCTTTTTCCATTTGAGTAAGCTTATTCAGGGACTTACGAAAGTTTGTCTCAATTTCGTACTGTATATCTTCCTGAAAATACTGGCTCAATTGTGCTACTTTGTGGCTATCAGAAGCCTTAACCCGGCCAATTTTTGAAACAGCATTCGACACACGATTAGCATTAACCAATCGTAAAATATCCCTTATCAGGCGGGTAGTTTTACCTTTAGGCTCAAAAGCATTCCATTTTTCAGACTGATGAAACTGCACTTCTGAAAACTCCCGAATCTTCATTTTCAATACAGGACGGAATATCTCCTTAGGAGTAGTCAATACGAATGAAACCCGTGGCTTAATCACCACTCCCTCTGCCGAATTAGGAAAAGGCAATCGGGGCAGATTCAGCTTTGCAGGAAGTCTGCTTTCAAAATGGATATCAAAATGCAAAGCTTCTTCATAACTCCCAATCAAAAGTGCCTCTGCATATATCAAACCTACTTGATCACACAAGGAAGCCATAGTATCATAATCCAGGTATTTTTTAGCCACATCAGAAGTCTCATTTTGTATAGCAATATCAAAGATGCAAAACTCAATATTGGGTGAATAGTATATACCGGATTGTACCAGATCTACCAAAGGATTAGGCTCAATATCCGGATGTGGATACCCACCTCCACAAAGTTCGCCATACAACAAGGCTGTTTCTTCTGCTTTGAGTAGTCCTTTCTTCTGCAAAAGATCCTGTATCTCCAGAAACTTTCCTTCCAGCTTCTCTACAAGATCTTGATATCCAAAGAAATCATCTTCAGGTAAAAGAATTTCCTTTCGTTTTGCATACTGTATTTCCTGTGCAGTGAGTACTACACAGAAATTTGCGCCATGCAATTTCTCTGTAACTACCCATTCTGCCTTTTGTATCTGTCTGTAGTGTTCCTGAGTCAGCCCTCGATTCAGTAAACCTCCTTCTATTTTTTCGTATGATGTAAACATAAATCTCTTATTTAGTCATGGATTAAACCAATCCCGGCAATCATTCAAACAGATTAACACCTTCTGCCAGTCGGTTAGGAATAATAGGACGGTCCAGCCAGTGTGTTTCTGAATCCAGAATGCTGGTCAGAAAATCGGCTCGTACAAACTTAAACCGGTCTTCAACAATCTGCTCGTTCTCCTGTTTGATATATAAACCTTCCATCACAGGACTTGGATTGGTTTCCTTTGCTGCAATGTCATATCGTAACCCCAGCTTTTCACAATCTGATTTCAAACATTCCATATGATGATCGTTGATAAAATGAGAATGTGTAATAAAATCGTAAAACTGTTCTTTATGAGTCAGAGGACCTTCAAACAATATCTTCACAGATTTCATAAAAGGCATAAACTCCAGTATATCACGACGTTGGAACGTACTCAGAAATACATCTTTTACCTTATCATAAATATCAAATTCCAGAAAGTAATGAGGCAGATCTGTATAGTATACTGTGTGTTTAGCATACATCCATTCACCATAAATAATATACTCATCTCCAATTACATCCCACATTTGTGGAGCATAGGTATTTGCCCAGGTTTTCAGTAAATCAAAATGACGTTCCCGATAACCTCCGGTTAGGTAGTGTCCACGACTTTGTAGCAGCAGTTCGCCACGTTCTGAAAAGCTAATTCCTGCATTTGCACCATCCATCTTTTCTTCGATAACCAGAAACTTGCCCTTTATTTCTTCAAAAGGTACACTTTTCAGATCTTCGTCACCTTTTTGCAATCTTGATCCCTCAATATGGCGTGTACGAGGATATTTTTTTATAGTAATCATATGTAATCAGTTATAGATAGCCTATCCAGAAAAGATCCTGTATAGTCACAAGTAGCTGTTACGTTCACTAACAGTCAACAATCAGACACTATACACGTATCCTTCCTGATTGGCTCAGGTAGTTTTTAAAATAAGAAAATAGGCAATAGAATAACTAAGAAGATCTATTTGGGAGATCTTCCTGCCTGAGGATCAGGCAAGAGGGGTAGTATGTAGATTACAAGACACGCACTGTTTAAAAAGCGGAACAAAAGTCTGTTATATATTAATTCAACTTTCTATGAAAGGTAACCAAAATAAACCACGTTTTTTTCAATCAGAGATAGATAGATTGTTTTCTATTACCTTATTTATCAAAACAAATTCTGCCTCAATAGGATTTCTCATAAAATAACTATCTACTATTCCAATTAAGCACAAAAAAATAAGGTTGTTTATACAAATTTACATTTTAATTTATTTTTTTTGTTCATTAGCCAACTTAACTATCTTATCCTCTTAACCAATCCTCATGAATAAAGCAGTTCTTATTACTGGTGCCGCAGGCAATCTGGGTAGTGCCGTTACTGAAAGGTTTTTAACAGAAGGTTATCAGGTGATCGCTGTAGTAGAGCCCCGGACACGTCATCATTTTCCAGAAAATCCTAATCTAACTGTAAAGGAGGCAAATCTTTTTGATGAAGATGCTGCTCGCATAGTAGTTCAACAAACATACGATCAATACCCTTCACTTCAGGCAGCGGTACTTCTTGTAGGTGGTTTTTCGATGGGAAATCTGGTCCGAACCAGTTACCATGAAGTAGAACAAATGTTTGAGTTGAATTTCAAATCAACTTACAATGTAGCTCGTCCTCTGTTTTTACGTATGCAGGCACATGGTAATGGGGGTCGTCTGGTATTAATTGGTGCGCGTCCTGCCCTTGAATCTGATGCAGGTGCAGACTTGATTGGTTATTCTCTATCCAAATCACTGATTTTTAAATTAGCTGAACTCTTGAATGTAGCTGGCAAAGAAAAGAATATTGTTACTTCTGTAGTAGTTCCTAGCATTATAGATACTCCAACCAATCGAGCAGCAATGCCAAATGCCGATTTTTCAGCATGGGTTAAACCAGAAGAGCTTGCTGAAAAAATAGAAAACGCCTGTCAGATTGACAAGCGTCCGGAAGAGACCGTTATAAAAGTTTATGGTAAATTATAATGTCATGGTACAGATATGACCCCCTGTACCATACCATACATAATTAATAATTCTGATAATATTTGCGTAGAGTGCCTGTTGCCTGTGTATAGATAGGCTTGCAAAATTCGATAAATAAATCCTGAGGAGCAGGAGGTTGAGCTTCACGTAACTGTGATAGCTTTACCTGCTTGTCAGTCAATGCGCGTTCATCTCCCTTATAACTAGCCCACTCAGATCTCCAGACAAACTCGCCAGGCATCTTTTCCTGAAATAATACACGCTTGGTTTGTGGGTCCATTACCTGTAAGTCCATTAATCCACGAGAGCTTATAGTTTTCTGAAACAGGGTAAATTTAGCTTTTACTGTACCATACACATTTTTGTTTCCAGCAGCTGTTTTAACCTGTCCTACAATCACACTATCCCGTGAAATTTCTTCTGTACTCTCTTTCATGTATACCTGCCCTACTACAAAATCATCAAACTGCATACGTACCAGATGATCCGGATTGCGCAAACCTACCTTTTGAGCTTCACCTGGCGTATAAAAACGAACAAACTCATTCATTTTTTCACTTCCTACAAATTGATTAATCTTATTCTGGAAGAATTCATTACTTAAACTATAGGCACGCGAATGAACCGGAATCTGTTCAAAAACCACTTTAAGAGTGGCTTCAAACTTGGCTTGCTGCATACGTTGCTGCACATCCTTATAGTTAGGAACAAATTCTGATGCTCTTAGAAAATGAAGATATGCCTCTTTTGCACTCTCCCGGGTATTATCCCGATCAAAAGCAACTACACCTGCATTGTATCTCTCTGTAGCAGCCAGTTGCTTTGCTTCACCAATCTCATTCAGATAGGTACGTGCATTAGGAACTTCTTCACGACAAGCAGGGCAGCGCTGAATCTCATTCGTCAACTGAGTCAAGGCCTGATAGGAAGCAATAATCCCTTCATACTTGAAGGCTTCGTTTGAATTTCGGAGATTACTTATGCGGTTAGTATGATATTCCAGCGTCAGAGGATAACCGTCACGTAAGGTTTCACGGGCTTTACTATTATTTGGACTACTTCTTAACCGATTGATAGCCTTCATAATAGCTTCTTCATAATTTCCCTTTTGTAAGGCTTTCTTTCCTGATGAACAAGCCCCTGAGAGGATTAGTATTATCAGTAAAATTCTTTTCATAGACTTGGACGAGTGTAGTTTTAATACGAGGTGTCAGATACAATATTAATTAGTATCTTTCCTTTTATTAAGTAAATATCGTGCCATTTTTATTAGATGAAAGAAAATCGGCAAAAGAGTAATTTTACTCACTCAGAAATTTTCTCGCTTTCCTGACTGGAAAAAGAATTTAGTAGTTTAAAGAGAGCTCGGGAAAAACCAGAAAACAACCAGAGAATTCCTGTAAATAGCAGGGAAAATGTTACCAAAAAGGGATATAGTAAGGCAAATAATATGTTCCACGCATATTTTAGCCATGTTGCGTTAGGATTTTGCTGTTCTTCCATAAAATAAGACATATTGACCCAGAGAAGTGACTCACTGTTTATTATCCGAAACCATTACTTCTGATCTAACATACATTTTCGTATCAAATGATCAATATGCAAATAGAGAAGCTGGAAAGGTTTGTTCAACAAGTCCGCATCAGGTTTAGTACGAACTCGTTGAACAAATTACATTTTAGTTACTTATTATTGAGGCATGTAAGAGACCTGTACACGAAAACGCTTGTCAACAGCAGCTAATCTTTCATATGCTTTCTTAGATAATTTTACAATAACCTTATCATTATCCCCAGTATCAGGAAGCTTGCCTACTACTTTTACGAAAACACTCTGATCATTCATTTCGTTTCGTACCTGCATAATAGTGCCAACCGGAGCAGTTCTATGAAGGGCCAAAAATAAGTCACTGCTTGCAGCATCTGTAATTGCCTCAGCCATACCAGTTTCAACTGTCTTTACATATCCACTGTTGTTAATCACCAATGGACTTGCCTTCTCTGCTGCCTTTTCTTCTTCTTTATTTCCAATACTATCTACAGATTTACCAGTTGAGGCAGGTGTCACCATAGCCGTTGCTGTTGGATCCATAGTAGCAGGTTTGCTTTCTGTATTTACTGGTGTAGTAGTTGCAATCGTATTAGTTACAGGTGCAGGAGTTGTGGCAACGATAGGAGTAGCTGTTTTTTTCTCTGGTGCTTTTTCTACGATGGTTGTTTTTACAGGCTCATGTACTTTGGTTTCTGTATGTGCAACAGTAGTAAGTGCCGGTGTATTTTCAGGCAAACTTACAACCAGTTCCTGTCCTATATCAATATTATCTGAACGCAAATCATTCCAATCTCTCAGGTTATCCACTGATACTTTATATTTGCGGGCAATCCTATATAATCCTTCGCCATTGGCTACTGTGTGTTTCTTACTACCAGCAGGCACTGTAGCTTTCTCTTCGGTAGAAGCAGCAATAATGGCTGCTTTCTCAGCTTTTTCAGAAGCTTCACCATTACCTACAACTAGTTCCTGACCAATGTGTAATTCATCAGAAGATAAGCGGTTCCATTTACGAAGATTATCCACTGATACTTTATATTTGCGGGCAATACTATATAATCCTTCGCCGTTGGCTACTGTGTGTTTCTTACCACTCACAATGACATCATTGTCTTTGGGAGCACTGGTTGTAGCAGGCGTACCGGATGTGTTTACTGCAACAGAACCTGTATAAGGTATTTTTATAATTTCTCCTGACCTCAGCGCATCTTTCATTCCCGGGTTTTCACTTTTAATTGTGTTTACAGAAGAATGATAGCGGCGAGCCAATGAAAAAAGGGTCTCACCTGACTCTACTTTATGCAAAACCAAGGTATTTTTTCCTTTGCGTTCTACTCCAACTGAATCTTTTGGCATGGAAACAGACGCAAAAACAGATACATTTACGAATAGACAAGTAGAAAACAAAAAGATGTGTTTAGATTTCATAGCCTAGAAGGAGGGTTTGCTCTTTTACAAAGATTAATAACTGCTCAAAAACGAAAAACGTACCTTTTCCGATACCCGTGCGTTGGGTTGCTATTTTTTCGTGCAAGAGCGGCACTCGGGAATGGATATCGAAAACGACCAGATAATTTTCTACCTGATCTTCGGCGTAAATATAATAAGAAATAATTATACTATGCTTGGTTTCCGCATATTCCAATGCATTTTTTGGTAAAATTTTAAGGGTCTTGGATAAAAATTCTGCAATAATCTGAAAATAATCATCTTCCGATGTATAATGCACGGGAAAGATAGCAGAAGAACTGGGTACAGATACAGAAAAAAGCGGCTCATCAGATTGTCGGATAATTTTTCCTGATAATGCATCCAGTGTATAATATTCAGGTAATGCCTCTTTTATCCTACGGGTTAGCACAGAACCATCCGAAGCTAATTGCATAAATTGCAGCTCTATTTGCTCCCAGCAAATTTGCTGCGTTTCTATATTCAGGGCCACGATACCGCGTGGATCCGGATTCTGGCCATCCGGAAATATTTGCAAAAATAATATACCTCTGTCAGCAGCAACACCACTACTCCACCAACGTTCAGAAGGTGACCAATTGGCCCACATAAGTGTTTTCTGGTGAATATCTACAGCAGCAAATAGTACTTTGTGAGAGAAATGACGGATTTCCAGTATCAGATAAGGCTTATGAAGATCTGGAATCACGCGCCAGATGAGTCCATCAAAAGAAAAAGAAAAAGCGGGTAACAAAATTTGATTTATATCGTAATGATTCACATTCTATTCTTAGAGAAGATCATCTATTAATCTGCTCATTCTCAAATACTAGTCAATAGGAAGCAGATCAAAAATAATCCTCTCTGTATATACATTGACTATTATAATATTTAGTATATTTATTGCCAAACATTTTTCCGTAAATTTGGTTTCAATTCTAACTAAATTTTAATACGATTTACGTTTTAATTTATTGCATTTTTCACAATATTGTGATAATATTCGCGTCTTGAACACTCTTTACTCTACTCTAAAGCAATCATGGAAAAAGAACACCCAATGCATCCAGGTATCTTGCTGAAAAAGCAACTACAATCTGCCAACATCAAAGCAAAGTTTGTAGCAGAAAAAATTCATGTTTCCAATTCTCAATTCGGGGACATTTTAAATGGCAAACGCCGTATTACACCTAAAATAGCCCTTCTCCTTGAGAAAGAGTTTGGTTATAGGGCTAAAGAGTGGGTTCGCCTGCAAGCTGATTACGAATTAGAACTTGAACGCATTGAAATGGTAAATGGAGTGAATGAATCTACTCTTTAAGCATAAAGTGCTACATTCAGAAATATATACCATATCTAGTGTTTATTAAATATATTTTTTCCTCAAAATTCTCAATTTTGAGGAATTTTATTTTTATGGCTATTTTACTGTGAAGTAAACTAGTCAAAGGTATCTTTTCAAGTAAAAGGATTTTATCTTCCGGAAACAGTTCCTCTCTGGCTATTAGTCTGTAGATTAATTTCTATTCGTGGAATAGAGACTCCAGGCCTGCTGGCAGCATATAAAAAGTTCAGATAACTTTGCCGAACTCTATAAAGAGCTACTACCATATCCCATACTCTATATCGGTTTACATAGGGCTTGTGTCGGGAATGTGTAAACAACCAGATTCTATCCTTCGTATCTACCTGTATTTTGGCTACGCGACAATCTTTATACAAAACATAAGGTTCCCGAATAGCATAACCTCGCGACGAAAGTGCACGCCTTACAAAAGGCATCGATACTTTTCTACGGCAAATGACAGCCCATAGAGTTCTAAAAAAGCCTCCAACGGCTCCTATTTGAATATTGTAATCGCTATTCATGATCCCACCTCCTTTTATATCACTTAACCAATATCAAATATAATTTAACTACTCAATAATACGAAAATGCAACTTCATAATCAAGATGTTTTGTTAAGAAAAAAGATACTATTTTTGAGTATCTTTCCGTTCTATCGGATAGTTCAATTGCCTGTATTTTTATTTTTCTTTAAATTGTTATGCCTGTATTCAGTCACTTACATTGCCATACTCAGTTTTCACTGCTTGATGGGGCTGCAGATATCTCCAAACTGATGAAGAAAGCCAAAGCAGATGGAATGCCTGCTGTTGCACTTACAGATCATGGAAATATGTTTGGGGCTTTCAAGTTTGTAGCAGAAGCCTCAAAGAATGATATTAAGCCCATTGTGGGCTGTGAATTCTATATGGTTGAAAATCGTCTCAAAAAAGAATTTTCCAAAGAAGACAAAGACGTTCGGAACCATCAATTGCTGTTAGCGAAAAACCAGGAAGGGTATAAGAATCTTGCCAAGCTATGTTCGTTGGGCTATATGGAAGGTCTTTATAGCAAGTGGCCTCGTATTGATAAAGAGATATTATTGAAGTACCATACAGGATTAATAGCCACAACCTGTTGTATTGGCGCAGAAGTGCCACAGGCCATCTTGCATCAGAGTGAAGAAATTGCAGAGCAAAAATTCAAATGGTGGCTGGATCTGTTTGGTGAAGATTATTATGTTGAACTGCAACGTCACAAACTGGATGACCAGGAAAAGGTAAATGCCGTATTACTTCGATTTGCAGCTAAATACAATGTAAAAGTAATTGCGTCCAATGACTCTCATTATGTAAATCAGGATGACGCCAATGCACACGATATTCTGCTCTGTGTGAACACAGGAGAATTACAAAGTAAACCTGTTTGGAAAGGAGATGGTTTTGGAGGGAAAGACTATCGATTTGGCTTTCCAAACAATGAGTTTTACTTTAAAAATACGGCAGAGATGAGCGATTTGTTCAAAGATCTGCCACAGGCAATTGACAATACAAATGAGATTGTAGACAAGATAGATACACTTAAGCTCAAGAAGGACATTCTTCTTCCTAATTTCCCTATCCCTCCAGGGTTTACAGATGGGGATGATTATTTGCACCATCTAACCTATGAAGGAGCCAAACGCCGTTACAATGGATTACCATTGGATGCAGTTGTAAAACCAGACGAAAATCTTCCGTTGCCACAAGAAGTAGTAGAACGACTTGATTTTGAACTACATACAATCAAAACGATGGGATTTGCCGGATACTTTCTGATTGTATCCGATTTTATCAAGGCTGGTCGGGAACTAGGTGTAATGATTGGACCTGGCCGGGGGTCAGCCGCAGGTTCAGCTGTAGCCTATTGTATTGGGATTACGAATCTGGACCCCGTGAAATATCAGTTACTATTTGAACGGTTTCTGAATCCTGACAGAAAGTCAATGCCTGATATTGATACGGATTTTGATGATGCAGGCAGGCAAAAAGTTATTGATTATGTAGTTGAAAAATATGGACGCAATCAGGTTGCCCAGATTATTACGTATGGTACAATGGCGACTAAATCAGCCATTAAAGATGTTGCCCGGGTAATGGAATATCCATTAATGGACACCAATATTCTTACCAAACTAATTCCAGACAAACCAACCTATGGTATTAACTTTCAAAAGCTTATCCATATGCCGTTGGAAGATCTGGCGGATATTGTTACTCCGGATGAACTGGAAAATGTAAAAAAGGTGAGGCAGCTATATAATGGAAAAGATCTGGCTGCAACAGTACTGAGAGAAGCTGAGAAACTAGAAGGAACGGTACGAAATACAGGTATACATGCAGCAGGTATTATTATCGCGCCAGACGATTTAACAAACATTTTACCAGTTTCCACAGCAAAAGATTCAGATCTGTTAGTTACTCAGTTTGATGGAAAAGTAATTGAAGATGCAGGAGTAATCAAGATGGATTTTCTGGGATTACGAAACCTGACAATTATTCGTGATTGCCTGAATCTGATCAAGCGAAACCATGGAGTGGAGATTGAAATAGATAATATCCCATTAGATGATGTACCTACCTATGAACTGTTCCAGCGGGGTGAAACCAATGCTGTGTTCCAGTTTGAATCGGATGGTATGAAAAAATACATGAAGGATCTGAAACCTGACCGGTTTGATGATCTGATTGCCATGAACGCCTTGTATCGTCCGGGTCCGATTGCCTACATTCCAAACTATGTAAACAGGAAGCATGGTCGTGAAGAGGTAACCTATGACTTACCGGAAATGGAGGAGTTTCTGAAAGATACCTATGGGATTACGGTATATCAGGAACAGGTAATGTTGCTTTCCCAGAAACTGGCTGGCTTTACCAAAGGAGATGCCGATGTTCTTCGAAAAGCGATGGGTAAGAAAGACCGTAAGACACTGGATAAACTGAAGCCACAGTTTATTAACAGTGCTAAAGCGAAAGGACTTTCAGAGAAAAAACTGGAAAAGATCTGGACTGACTGGGAAGCGTTTGCATCGTATGCCTTTAATAAGTCTCACTCTACATGTTATGCATTTGTTGCTTATCAAACCGCCTATCTGAAGACACACTATGCAGCAGAATATATGGCGGCTGTTATGACTTCCTGTTTAGGTAATATTGAAAAGATCACCTTCTTCATGGAAGAATGTAAAAGGGCAGGAATCCCTGTACTAGGACCAGATGTAAATGAAAGTAGTATTGTATTTGACGTAAATAAAGCAGGACAGATACGTTTTGGACTGGGCGCTATCAAAGGAGCCGGAGAAGCGGCCGTAGGCGATCTGATAAATGAACGGGAAACCAATGGGCCATACAAAGATATTTTTGATCTGACCAAACGAGTAAACTTACGAACAGTCAATAAAAAAACATTTGAAAGTCTAGCCTATGGTGGTGCATTTGACAGCTTTGGTCTGCATAGAGCCCAGTACTTTGCTGATAATGGAGGTACACTGATCGAAAAGGCAATCAAATTTGGGAACCAGGCTCAGTCTGAAAAAGGAAAAATTCAGCAAAGCTTGTTTGGAGGAGCAGATGGAGGCGGAGAATTACCTCCTCCCCGTGTAATGCCTTGTGAGCAGTGGACTGAAATTGAGCGGTTGAAACACGAAAAAGAAGTAGTAGGTTTCTATATTTCAGGACACCCGCTGGATCAATACCGTATTGAGATGTCACAGTTTGCCATCACTCCGATTGATCAGGTCGAGAACTTTAAAAACAGAGAAATAAACATTGCAGGTATCATTACCAAGACCGGAACCCGTATTTCCAAAAGTGGTAATCCTTTTACGATATTCACATTGGAAGACTATAATGCTTCAATGGAAATTGCATTATTTGGCGAGAATCACGTAAAATTTGCGAACTACCTGCAGGAAGGTGGCTTCATATTTATTAAAGGTAAATACGAGCCTCGTTTCTTTAACTCAACAGATCAATTTGAGTTTAAGCCACAACAAATGCAATTGTTAAGTGAAATGCGGCAAAAGCTATGTAAGGGTGTTCAACTTAGTCTGGATCTGACTACCATCAATGCAACTGTAATTAGCAAACTGGCAGATCTGGCCAAAAACTATCCGGGCGACTGTGAATTGCGTATCTCTCTTTCAGATTCTCGTGAGAAAATGCAGGTAGAAGGAAAATCCCGACTATATCGCATCAATCCAAGCAATGAGTTAATAAAGGAAATTGAAGAGATGGATGGAGTTGTGTATAAGCTAGTATGGTAAAGCAGTCTAGATCTGTCTCTATCGTATAAAAATTAGCTTAAAAACAGCCTTAAAAAAAAGCGTCTAAAAGTTTTGCGAGGCATTGCTTTTAGACGCTTTTTATTTCTTCAAAGAAGATCATTACTTCAGTTCTGTAATAAAGTTCTCTTTGCTTTTTCTGATTTTTTTCTGACTGACCAGAAAATCTTTTTCCACATCCCGATAGCCCAATGGAAGAAGAGCTACACTACGTAATCCTTTTTCTTTTAACTTCAGAAATTCATCCAGCGCTTTTGCATCAAAGCCTTCCATAGGTGTAGCATCTACTTTTTCTAATGCCGCTGCCGCAATAGCAAGACCTAATCCAATATATGCCTGTCTGGCAGCATGTTGGAAGTTTTCCTCCGCCGGACGGGCAGGATATATACGTAACAACATATTACGATATGCCTCAAATCTCTCGTTTACAGTTCCACGTTCTGCATTGGTACGATCAAAAAATTCGTTGATACGATCTTCGGTATAATTGTCCCATGCAGCAAATACCAGTAAATGAGAACCACTTACAATCTGTGGCTGACCATTAGCAATAGGTTGTATCTGTTTTTTCAACTCTGGATTTGTGATAACCAATATTTCGAAAGGTTGTAAACCAGAAGAGGTAGGGGCTAGACGGGCAGCCTCCAGAATAATGTCTACTTTTTCCTGAGGTACGATTTCCCCAGTCATTTGTTTAGTGGCATAGCGCCAGTTTAGTGCGTCAATCAGACTCATAATTTGTATGGAAGAGATAGTTTCTGATCATACAACTCAGATCATATCGAAAATGTTCGATATACTATATATTTTATAGTATATTCCTAAATAATATTAGAAAAGCGCTATTAGTTGTAAAGAGTTCTCTTTGGTAGAGTATATAGTGGGTAAAGGCAACTTGCGGTTATATCAGAGCCAAGTAGTAACTATAAACCCAATGCTGATTTCACTATCTTAGTGAAATCAGCATTGGGTTTATGGTTGAACTATCTAATCAGAATTCCAATAAAAGTTTTGGTTCATTCTGACAGAGCAGTAAGCTCTCCAAAAATAAAAAATCAACTATATTTCGATCAACTTCAGAAAATATCAGCATTCTGATTAACCCTCTTGCTTATCTAACAAAATTCTGATAATAATCAGTTATTACCAGAATTTTGATCTTTCCTATATACGACCAAAACCTAGGTTCCTATTACTTTGGTCCTCTATAAGCAAAATACTAGTATAAAAACGATATGTCTATTAGTATGTATTATCGTCTATAGATGGCTTATCTGTATTTCGGTTGGGATGTAGCACCCGTACGTTTGCACCTGGTTCATCCGGGCCATCGGTATACTTTTCCCGCATCTCCTCATGTTGTTCCGGATTGTCCAGATCTAATACCGGCTTGCTTCCTGCTTTACTTCTACCCTCTCCAGATGGTGAGCCTTTTTTAAGTGGAGAATCATTCCTGTTGGGCCCTTTTACTCGATTCTGACTCATAATCGTACATAGTTAAAATGAAAAATAGGTAACAATATGGACTCAGGTTATTTGTATTACTTGTTATCTGAATCCGGGAAATCAGATATATCTAAAACCGATGTAAAGCAGCAATGCCAATATTACTTTCTGATGTATGTGGAAGCACGTTTACATCATTCATGATATAGATTTCACCTCCATTACGCAATGTTAGCATAATCGCCTTATCGATTAAAGATTCATCATTGTCTTTACGTTCATCATGAATAGTTGCAGTCAGATTATTCTCATCAAACAGTCCCCAAACCTCGACATCATCCTTTACAAACAAGGTATCAACCCGACCTGTCACAGCAGATTCCAGAATCTGGCGCAAGTCGTGTGAAATTAATCCGCTGCCACTGCTATTTTGATATTGCGTAATACGCTTGTCTTGACGTTCAGTAAAATAATCGCCCAGCAGTTCGTTTGCCTTATGATGTATTTCGTTCTGACTAATAGTACCCAAGCTTCCTGTAATACCTTTTTCACGAAGAAATGGATAGGTGTTTACTTCATGATAGATGGGATGGTAGTATTCCACACATGCCAGTACCAAAGGTTTTTTCGATTGGGCCAGCAATTGTTTCACACCTTTATCAATTTCCCGGAAGTAATCAGCAAGCAAATGATCTTTATATTTGTTTTCTTCTTTTGCTCCCCGATGTACACTTGCTTCTCCTTGCATTCGGCCAGACTTGCTTTGTGGTTGTCCTTGACCTTCAGATTCCAGCTCATAAGGTTCCAGTATTTCGTCCATACTGGCAGGAAACAGATCCTGTGTATCAACAGGATGAATGAAATATTGATCTGCCTGAAAAAGCGAAGCTCCTTTTTGGGTAATATTAAGAATATAATATTCCGATGAGGACTGGGTAAACGCAAATAAAGGCCTCAGTCTAAACTGACTATTTATCTCACATAAATCATTGAATGGAATTGGGCTTTGAAAGTATTCAAATAACTCAGGATTCCGAAATACAGCCAAACCTTCGGTTTGATTCTTCCAGAAGTTTGTGTCATTTAATAATCCTTCCAAAGGTTTTATTAATTCATCTACCTCATTACTACGCATATCTGCACGAAGTAGCTCGTTTTTTACTTTCTGTACTTGATTTTTAAACAGAATTCTGTCCAAACCTTCATTTACCTCATCGCCTTTGCGATGTGTAGGCATATAAATAGAAATACAAGGTTTGGCATTCTGATTTGCTAACCTCAGAATAGTTTGTTTATCGATAGCCTCCATAAAATTAAATACACAAAATGATCACTTTATTTATTTTCCTGTGTAAATCACAGGTATGTAAGTTACTCTATGGGTTAAAAAAGTATGCCTGTAAAAATGAAGTTGGGTACACGCGAAAATTTTAGTTTCTTTGTTCTCAAACCTGCTGTCGTTATAACCTGTTTTTCGTTCTTCTTTTATTTTAACTAAACTAATTAGGATGCCTGTATCGAATGAACTTTATGAGAGAATGTTGCAAAACAACGAGTCTTGGGTAGAATCAAGACTTTCTCAGGACCCAGACTATTTTGATAAATTATCCAGTGGTCAGAGTCCTCATGTACTTTGGATTGGTTGTGCAGATAGTCGTGTAGGAGCAGAAGTAATTACCCAATCTGAGCCAGGCGAAATTTTTGTTCACCGGAATATTGCTAATGTAATTGTACATACAGATCTAAATGCAATGAGTGTTGTGCAGTATGCAGTAGAAGTACTTCATGTACAACATATTATTGTTTGCGGACACTATGGTTGTGGAGGTGTACTGGCAGCCATGAAACAGGAAAACTACGGTTTGGTAAATAAATGGCTACAGAATATTAAAGAAGTTTACTTCAAACATTCAGTTTTACTTGATAGCCTGAACGATGATCAGGAACGTGCCGATCGTCTGGTAGAACTAAACGTAATTACTCAGGTTTATAATCTGGCAGAAACATCTATTGTACAAAAAGCATGGGAACGCAGAGAACTTAATATTCATGGCTGGGTATTTGACATGCGCACCGGAAAGATCAAAGATTTGAATGTTAAGGTAAATGATCAGGATAGCCTCCATCCTATTTTCCGATTCAAACAACTTACTACTGATAAAACTGACGAATAACAGTTAAAACAACCTTATAAAACAAAACCTCATTCGAACAAGAGAATAGCTCTCGCCGAATGAGGTTTTTACTTGTATGAATTGATTGCTAAAAAACCTATTAAGCTTGTTTTGCAACTTGTACGTTCAGTATCAAACGAATCTCATCAGATACTACAGCTCCACCTGCCTCAGTCACAGCATCCCATGTTAAACCAAATGCTTTACGACTGATTTTACCTTTTATTTCGAAACCAGCTTTAGTGTTGCCATACAGGTCTTTCGTTGTTCCACCAAATTCCACTTCCAGTTTTACAGGTTTGGTAACTCCTTTTATAGAAAGATCACCTTCCAATGCAAACTCATCTCCACTTACTTTTTTAAAGGAAGTAGATTGGAAAGATAATTTCGGATGTTGAGCAGCATCAAAGAAATCACCAGACTTTAAGTGTCCGTCACGTTGCTCATTACCTGTAAAGATGCTGTCGATATCGGCTGAAAATGCTATAGAAGCATCTGAGAAATCTTCTTTGTCAGCTTCAACCTTACCTTCAAATTTCTGAAAGCTTCCTGTTACGTTTGAAATCACTAAGTGTTTAACCCGAAACTGAATTTCTGAATGCAGTGGATCAATTGCCCATGTTGCCATAGTTTTAAATATTATAAAGTGTATAAAATGAATAAGTGATAACTACTTGATGACACAAATGTATAAACATTTAATGTATATACAAATATTTTTCAAATTAATTTTCTATTAAAAAATGAGGGTATAATAGATAAAAAAATCTGCCAGACCGACAATCCGATCTGGCAGATAACATATGAAATTCAATAAGTTATAACAAATCTTATCTCTCTTTATTACGATAAGACAGTTGCTTTTTCTTTTGTTGAGGGCTTATCTTCACGGAAGGCAACCAGAAACATGATTAATACAACAACAGCAATACCGGCAGGAATTAACCAAATATGCGTCCAGTCTTTCACATTATTCACTGTATACATATCTGTAACCTTACCAGCCAGTTTAGACCCAATAAACATACCCACACCATAAGTAGCCAAAGAAATTAACCCTTGTGCTTGAGACTTTATCTTTTCACCTGCTTTTGTTTCTGTATAAATCTGGCCAGTAACAAAGAAGAAATCATAACAAACACCATGTAAAACAATTGCCAGATAAAACATCCATTCACCAGAACCCGCATCACCATAAGCAAAGAATACAAATCGGGCAATCCATGCCAACAACCCGGTTACCAATATCCATTTTACACCTAAACGGCTAAATGCAAGTGGAAGTAGTAACATAAAAATAACTTCAGAAGCCTGTCCAAGCGACATTTTATTTTCCACGTTGGTCATTCCTGCATCTGTCAAAGCAGGATTAGCCATTGCATAATAGAATGATAATGGAATACAAATAAGAATAGAAGCAATAAAGAAAATGACAAATGAACGATTCCGGAAGAGAACGAAAGCATCAGCACCTATAATCTGTGTAAAGCTAGTTGGCCCGGTAGATGTAGGCGGAGTATTTGGCAGAGCAAATGAAAACAATCCTAGAACAACAGATGAAATCATGGAGATTTGGAATATGGTAACTTTATCTCCAATATCCATAAAACCAATTATATTGGTTACGATTATCCAAGCCAGAGTTCCAAGTACACGAATGGATGGAAAATCTTTTTCCGGATTTGCCATCTGACGCATTGAAATGGATGTTGTCAAAGCAATTGTTGGAGCAAAAGACAAACAATAAGCCAACATAACCCAGAAAAACAAATCTGCATCTGTAATCTGAGTAAGATAAAACAGAAGGCCGGCGCCTAGTAAATTTAAGGTTCCTAAAACTTTTTGAGCTGCGAAATAACGGTCAGCAATCATACCTACAAAAAACGGTGCAAAAATCATTGCTACAGAAAATGCAGCATATGCACTCCCTACCTGATCACCAGTTGCATTGAGTTGTGTAAATAAATATTTGCTCATTTGTCCATACCAGGAACCCCAGACAAAGAACTGGAGAAACATCATTACCGAGAGTTGTATGCGCACTTTAGCGTTCATTGATTCAATAAAAGGTTAAAAGTGAAAGACAGAAAAGAAATAAAACAGGAGCCCAATCTACAAAAATCAGAAATACCTGCTTTTTAAAATCGTGTTAAAATTTCCTTGTATAAGGATAATTCTGAGACCTTTAAACAGGATATACACTTATTTCTACGAACCTTATCGTCAGATTATCAGCCATTAACAGAAGAAATAGACACCAAATCACCAACGCGTATAGCGGATCCTTTGCGTCCAAAGACCAGGTTCTGGCCAAATAAAATCTTATTTCCCACTTTCCGGTATGTCGCTAAAGTGCGTAACGGCTCTTTGCCAACCTTGGCAGTTTGCTGATCGGTAGTGGTCACAACACAACGGGCACAGGGCTTTACTCCATAAAAATGAGCCTCTCCTATCTGTATCTCTCGCCAGCTTTCTTCTGCATAGGGAGTCCCTCCACTTATAACCAGATTAGGCCGGAACCTGTTCATGGGTAGTTTCTCTTCCAATTTACCATTCAGATCATCCAGTGACGCTTGTCCAATCATCAGAAATGGATAGGCATCTGAAAAGCTGGTATAGTTATCGGTAACAGCATAACGTGGATCTACAGGACGAATGGAAGAATCGGGCATATAGACCAGCCGACAACGGCTCCCCATATAGTCACTAAAAAATGTGTCAGCAACCGAATCGACCACAACAGCTTCACAAATATCATCCCATACCTGTACTTGAAGATGTTCGGAAGTCTGAGGTTGTAAAGGGATAGCAATTTTTTCATGAGTGTGCTTATGTGTTACCAGCAAGCTGTCATTAGATATAGACACCTGCAACAAAGCAAGTCTGGCATTACTTCGCTGTGTCAGAAACTTGTTGTTTTCATCGACAAGCATCCAGCGACGATCATATTTCAGTCCTCGCTCCTCAACAGAGGATTCGGTAACAGAAAAACCACCCAATGACTTAATAGGATAGATATAAATAGCAGACAAATGCAACGTGTCCATTAGAATAGAGAGAGATGTATGATTCCTTGCTTTATGTATGAGGATATAATTTTCCGATAATTCAGAGCAAGGTACTATTTTACGTTCACTTTATTGCTTGTTAATATTGCGGAAATATAGAAATTTGCACCAACATTCAATCTCATGGGAATAGCAAAGTCATTCAATAGTGACCGGATCTTTGGAATTACCGCCTTCCTTATCAGTGTAGGCACTTTCGTTATCTATATTTATGAAGCCCGACTGATTCAGAAACAGCAATATGCCTCTGTATTACCCTATCTGGAGATGTGGAACTCAAGTCCCAGAGAGAGTACCTACAAACTAATCCTGGTTAATAATGGTGTAGGGCCCGCGTTTATCAAAGATATTCGTGTTTATTACAAAGGCAAAGCCTATATAGGAGATCATACAGATTTTTACCAAGCTGCCATCTTTCCTAAAGACACTATTTACTCTCTGACATCTAATGTTCGGCCTGGAAGAGTGATACCCGCTGGCCAAACTATAGAGCTTATTAGTATTGAAGACTCTCAAAAGGACGCAGAGAAGATGAGAAATATTTTCGGAAATCAAACCGCAAAACTTGAAATAACGTATGCATCTGTTTATGAGGAGACCTGGAAACTGTCAGGTATGGAAAACCCTCCTCAGAAACAAGATAAATAACTATACACTAATTAACACAAACAAATCGTAGTACTCAAATACTCCTAACATACACAATGCTTGACCAGATCAAATCTCTAGCCAATCAATATTCAGAAGAAATTATCTCCAACCGGAGACACCTGCATATGCATCCGGAATTATCTTTTCACGAAAAGAAAACCGCCCGCTTTGTTGCCGACTATATCCGTCAGATAGGACTAACTCCACAGGAAGGCATAGCCGATACAGGGGTGGTTGTTTTAATAGAAGGAAAAAATCCGGAATCCAAAACAGTAGCTCTACGGGCAGATATGGATGCTTTGCCAATTACAGAAGCCAATGATGTTCCCTATAAATCGTTGAATGAAGGTGTTATGCATGCCTGCGGACATGATGTACACACTTCTTCTCTATTAGGTACAGCCAAAATATTGCATGCCTTACGGGATCAGTTTGAAGGTTCTGTGAAACTGGTTTTTCAACCAGGTGAAGAAAAAATTCCGGGAGGAGCATCTCTGATGATACGGGATGGAGTGCTGCAGAATCCGGCTCCTAATGGTATGTTTGGACAGCATGTAGCCCCTAATATTCCTGTTGGCAAGGTTGGATTTCGGGAAGGTTTGTATATGGCCAGTACCGACGAGATTTATATAAAGGTAAAAGGCAAGGGTGGTCATGGAGCTATGCCTGAGTATAACATTGACCCTGTTTTAATAGCTGCACACCTTATTGTATCTCTGCAACAGATTGTAAGTCGCAATGCACCACCAAAAATCCCATGCGTACTTTCCTTTGGAAAAGTAATTGCCAATGGTGCAACCAATGTTATTCCCAATGAAGTATATATAGAAGGTACTTTCCGAACTATGGATGAAGTATGGAGAGAGAAAGCTCATAAGACTATGGTGAAAATGGCAGAAGGGATTGTTGAAGCTATGGGCGGAAGTTGTGAGTTTGAAATTCGTAAAGGCTATCCATTTCTGAAAAACCATCCGGAACTGACTCGCCGCGCCAAAAACTATGCAATTGATTATCTGGGCGCTGAAAATGTACTGGATCTTGATATCTGGATGGCGGGAGAAGATTTTGCTTTCTATACTCAACACACAGATGCTTGTTTCTATCGCCTGGGAACACGCAATGAGGCTCGTGGTATTATTTCATCTGTACATACTCCTACTTTTGATGTGGATGAAGCCGCTCTTCCGCTTGGGGCCGGATTAATGACTTGGTTAGCACTTAACGAACTTAAAACAGTGTAGACTAGCTCTTGTAAAATGTACAAAGTTCCTCTGGTTTGTCTTGAATAATACTAACCAGAGTAGCTCTTTCTTTTTCAGATTAGCAGAGAGACATACAGATAACACAAAATTCAGTATATTGTCTGATATCAAACCAAACCCTCGTATGTCCGTTACTATTCGTCAGGCAACTCCAGCAGATGCAACTATGCTTGCAACTCTGGGAAAACAAACTTTTGAAAGCGCCTTTGCTTCACAAAATACTCCAGAGAACATGGAAGCTTATGTTTCTGAAGCCTTTACCACAGAAGCATTCACAGAAGATATTCAAGATGTGAACTCGTTGTATTATGTAGCCTATATTAATGATTCACCAGTAGGGTATGCAAAACTCCGCCAAAACAACAATCCGGAAGAATTAACGGACCCTCTGCCTATAGAACTACAACGTATTTATGTAGACCACAATCAGATAGGTACAGGAGTTGGTAAACACCTGATGGAATATTGCCTGAAAATAGCCCATCAGCAAGGATTCCAAACAATCTGGCTGGGTGTCTGGGAACATAATACGAAAGCTATTGCTTTTTATACGAAATGGGGCTTTGAAGTATTTGGCTCACATGTTTTTTTGTTAGGTGACGATCCTCAGACAGACTTACTGATGAAAAGAAGTCTATGATTATCAATAGAATTCTTCTTCCCGATTATCCTCTATTACAGGAACAGTTGTGCCCAATGATTCGATCTTTTGCTGCTGCATATACTGTTCCTCAAAAGAAGCAGCCTGCTTTACAACATAGATAGTTACCAGAATTGCTGGAATAGTGATGATTTCTCTCCCAATATTTATCATGGTCGCTCGTATCATTTCTGGATTGGCTTCATATATTCCTGCTTTTAGTCTGAAATTACTTAGTATAAACAGAATCCACCAGATACGTAAAATACCATGACTCTTCAGATCTGATGTATAAGTACCTTGAGTCTCATACCAAATCTCTTTCATAATCTTGTATGGCCAGAAAAGATTGGCAATAGGAATAAACCAGTGCCAGGCTGCTGCACTTTCAGAATTCATGATATAATTACCGCCTCTTTGAATATTATGATATGCTCTTCTAAACCACTGAATAAAAACAATAACAACAGCAACAAAAGCAATGAACATACTTAAATTAGCCAAAGAGTATAACCAATAATGTAAATTCCCTAATCTGTTACTTATTTCCTCTCCTGCTTTTACTTTATATAAAAGCCACAAATACATACTATCTACTCCAATAACAGCCAGAACGACTACCAAATACACCCAAAAGAAAAGAACCACATGGCGTGCTCTATCAGTATTATCAAGAATTGGTACCATACTTTTTTTCCACCAAGTAACGTATTATAAATCTGTAACAAAAATAAAAAACCCACATCTCTATGAAATGTAGGTTTTTAGTTGATTCCGACAATTTAGTATTTCATCAATACATTACTAATCTGGTATTATAGGTACTTTCACCTTACAATGCTTTTATGCCAGTAGCTTTTTCAGATTATCCATACTGGCTTTGATGCTTTCAAAGGGCTGAGGTGCCATATCATGCTCCACAAAGAAATATTTCATACCGGCAGTTTGGGCAGCGGCAAATATCTTCTTAAAATCTACTACACCTTGTCCTACAGGAAGTAATGTTTTAAATCCCTTATCAAAATCTTTGGCATGCCATAATGGAAAACGACCTGGATGTTTTTTAAATAATTCAACCGGATCAACTCCTGCTTTGGTCACCCAGGCCAGATCCAGTTCCATTTTCATCAGATCAGGGCTTATCTGTGAGAGGAAAATATCGTAGGGGCGCTTGCCATTTACCTGTGCAAATTCTTTATCGTGATTGTGATAGACAAACGTCAATCCTGCTTTTTTGGCAGCCTCTCCTGCTTTACTCAAAATGTCTACTGCTTCTTTTACCTCATCTTCTGTATCAATAGGAATATTGGCACATACCAGATAGGGAATCCCTCCTTCTGCTACCGAATCAACAATCTTTTGTGTATCATTTTTTAAGGTATCAAACTTGGGAAGTTTGGTAATATCAAAATTAGGATTAGGCTTCAGAGGGGCTCCCATCGCATGGTGCGATCGCCAAGCCAATCCCAGTTTCTTGGCAAGAGCTGCAAATTCTTTGGCACTCAACCCATAAAAGCCTCCTTTCATACTAAAAGCAGACTCGAGGTCTTTGTATCCCAAAGCAGCTACCTGTTTTAAGGTACCTTCTACATCTTTGTCAATGACAGACATTAGGGTATATAACTGAATGCCAACAGAATGCATTGGCTTTGCAAAAAGCTGATCAGAATAGGAAAAGGCCAGGCCTCCCATAACCAATGAGGCTGACTGCTTCAGAAAATCTCTACGATGTGACATACAAACTAAACAAAGGCGTTGGAAAAGGGTGAACGTATACCTGTACAAGAAGACAGATTCTCGAATGCGTCTATCTAACACAATGATAAGAATCTTGTTTCAGAAAACCTACAACCTTGTATTTTTTTAACTAAAACTTGTACATTTCAACATAGACATTCAGCTATTTCGTAACCTGATTGTATTATTTATCTGCAGCTTGACGCTTTTGGGCTTTTTCCTGAGCCGCTTTGATCTTCTTCAGATAAAAAACTGCCTCCTGTTCCTTTACAGGCCGAATCAAGCTCTCCGAAGTGCCGATAGCAGAAGGCATATATTCCAGGTAATTGATTTTAGTCACATCAGGAAGAAAAGAATAACATGGATTTTGTTGCCCCTCTACACATACATTTAGTTCCGACAATAAGTCCTCCCAGCTGATTTCCTCGTATGAATCAGCAGATAAGGTTAAAGGAACTGCATCTAAAGCATTGCGTAACTGAACAGTAACAGGTTTGTCATCAGAACCCTTTCCCTTTTTGTAGTAAATCAATACTTTGGCCACACCACCTGAAGTTGATTGGGTGGCAGACCTTGCCTCATATGAATTAGCGTCCCACTCACTGATTTGACCTGTCATAATATCAAATTGATATGTTTGCTTCTTACGAGGTGCAGGAATTCCAATGCCAACCACTGCACTAACAACCACAGCACCTCCAACAGGCATAGGTGTACCAACCGGTACACCATAGTATGTATATCTACGACGTTCCGAAGCATATGCATCAAAGAAAAAGCCGCTTCCTTCCTGCCGAATAGGGAAATAATCTTTATCATAGTAAATATAGGCCTGACTGCCGTCTGAGAATCCCCATGCTTTTTTAAGGGTTTTATGTTTATCTTCTGCTGTTACCAGATAAGGGGTTACCTGATCCACACCAACCCACTCATCTCCTTTTCTAGGTTTACGATCTACACCAAAGGCCTGTTTGTTATCAGGGGAATTATTGCGAAAATCATCCAATGAATAATAAATTCCCTGCCAGATAGTTCCTCCCTGTAAAACAGGAAGATCCAGTAAATTCTTATCCATAGCTACAGGAGCTAAAAGCTGTTCTTCTGTAATAGCATGTACTGGATCAGCTATTTCCTTCCATGAACTTTTGGCAAACTTTACAATACACTCACTTAATGCTTTGGCAATTGTATTATCATGTGCAGTTGTAACATCAATTCCATATCTTTTTACTAAAGCAGACCCCTGAAACACTACATAAAGCGAATCTTCATGTTTAACAATAAAATCCATGACAATGGCTGCTGTTCCTATCTGTGAAGCCAGACTCATATCTTTTGTATTGCCCATTTCAGCAATAGACAACTGATTCACTTTAAGAATCACAGCAGTATAACCCTGAGTAACGGGAAGACTTCGATTAAAAAAATCCTGCAATTGAGATTCCATACCACCTTCAAGAAAGGCTGAAGTTTTGTTATCATCAAATCCACGATGTACGGTACCGATGTGTGTTTTCAATGGACGAGCATCAACAACACGAGAGATATAAAAAGGTATCCCCCGCAGAGTAGTTTCTCCCAAATCAAGCTTTTGCTTTTTTAAATTAATTTGTAAAGATCCCTGTGCATAAAGAGATGTACAGATAAACAGGAAACAAAGAGTTTGTAAAATTCGTATTCTAAACATTTTGCTAATTGACGGAAGTTAGTATTACTTTATACACTATTGTTTACTCAGGTCACCAGTCATAGTTTTTTGACTGACGGATACTTTTATTTCTGATTGCGTTCCTGAGTTGTTTTTATCTTTTTTAGAAAAAATTCTGCTTCTGAATCTTTTACAGGCCGGATAATGATATCATCATCATGGGTAGCAGAAGGCAGGTACTCCAGGTAGTTGGTCTTTGTAGCATCAGGGAAGAAGGTGTAACAAGGATTAGATCGACCATTTACACACACCTGTAACTCTGAAGAAAGATCTCCCCAGAGCACTTCCTGATACTGACCACCAGACAGTTTCACCGAAACAGTATCTGTGGTACTATTCAACTGAATGGTTACAGGTGTTGTACTCCCTTTTTCTTTCTTACAATAAAGGAGAACTTTGGTGATGGTATTTACAGAAGATTGGGTGCTCGTCATGGCATGATGGCTTGCCACATCCCAGACTTTTATCTCCCCTGTCTTTATATCAAGTTGATAGGTCTGTCTTGAGCCCTTGGAAAATGAACCTGCCAGAATTGCTGCAGTTGATGCAGCTACAGCGCCTGCAACAACACCTGTAACAACAGCTTCAGCAACACCGGAAGTAGGTGGAGTGACTATATACATATTGTTCGGAAGTGGCACAAACCCATCAAACACAAATGTATTGCCTTTTTGTACCAGTGGAAAATAGTCTTCATTGTAATAAATATAAGCTTGGCTTCCATCTGAAAAACCCCAGGCATTTTTAAGCTTGGTTTGGCTTCCATCGAATTGAATCAGATAAGGAGCTACACGATCTACACCTTCCCAGTTTTTTCCCTTACGTGGTTTAACATCCAACATGAATTTTTCAAAATTTCCAGGCTTATTGTTCAAAAATTCACTTAGAGACATGTAGATTCCTCTTTGAGGAGTATTTGTATGAAAAACAGGTAGATCTGGCAACTCAAATTTTATAGGGCTATTGGATATCAGTTGTTCATTTGTTACAATGGGGCCTTTGTAAAGAGCTTCTTTCCAGGGGCTCTTGGCAAATTTTATCATACACTTACTTAGTGCTTCTGCAATATTCTCATCATGGAAGCCTGTAACATCCATCCCATCCCGTTTGACAGAAGAAGAAATTTGAAACAGCAGGAACAAAGAGTCATTTCGGAAAACAATAAAATCCAATTCAGCAAATGCGGTAGCTGTTTCCATTGTAGGTGTCCTTTTTTCCGCAATGACCAACTGATTTACTTTCACAATAACAGGTGTATATCCCTGTTTAGCAGCAAGTCCCCGATCAAAGAAGTCCTGTAATTGTGGTTCAAGGCTCCCGACAAAGGAGGCAGGCGCATTTCTGTTAAACACTCCACGTTGCACAATCCCGATAGTTTCTTTATCGGAACGAGCATCTACGACTCTGGCAATGTAAAAGGTTTTATTCTGAAATGTACTGGAACCTAAATCCAGCTTTTTTCTGTGTAAATTGATCAATAAAGAATCCTGTGCATACAGGGAAAATACAGAGAAAAACAGAAAGCTAGTTTGAAGAATTTGTATACGTGTCATTTTTAGAAATACCAGAGACTGAGTGTTTGTGGTGTTATATCTTTTGCAAAGGTTCTACAAAAAACAATGTTTGTTAGTATTTGAAATACATAAAAAATAAACACGCACAAATAATTTCTTCATATCATATCATATCATATTCAACCTATCCATTATATTGATAATTAGCCATTTACCATTATATGCACCCGAATAACATCAGCCATAAAAAAAATCTCCCTTATACTGAACAAGTCAGACATAAGGGAGAAATGGTATTGGTAATTATATTGAGCCTAGCTTAACTTCAGTTCTTCGACAATGCTGGCTACTTTGCCTTTCAGCTTTTCAAAAACGGCATCAAAGTCTTCCTTATTTTCCAGCGGCTCATTTACAGACACATAAAACTTGATTTTAGGCTCTGTACCAGAAGGACGTGCAGATACTTTTGTGCCATCAGCAGTGATAAATTGCAGCACATCTGATTTTTCCAACTCGGTTGGTTTGGTAGTTCCGTTTATCAGATCGCGATCCTGTCCGAGTTCATAGTCCAGCAGGCGTACCAATGGAGAACCTGCTACTGTTTTCGGAGGATTATTACGCATATTGTTCATCATCTGCTTAATTTCCTCAGCTCCGGATTGACCTTTCTTAGTCAGAGAAATCAATGTTTCGTAGTAGAAGCCATATTTGGCATACATCTCACGCATCATGTCAAACAAGCTAATGCCCTTATCTTTGGCATAAGCAACCAGCTCAGCAATGATAGCACAAGATGCAATGGCATCTTTATCACGAACAGCATCTCCCACCAAGTATCCGTAGCTTTCTTCTCCACCTGCGATAAATTTCTTCTCTCCTTCGTATGCTTTAATCTTTGCAGCAATGTATTTAAATCCAGTCAGCACGTTTGGACATTCTACCCCATAGTCAGCAGCCATCTTATCAATCAGATCAGTAGTTACGATGGTTTTGGCAACAAACTCTTTTCCGGTAATCTTGCCAGCCTGTTTCCATGCCTGTAACAGATAGTAGATGATTAGGCTACCTGTCTGGTTGCCATTCAGCAACTGCCATTTGCCATGGTGATTCTTTACACCAATTCCAACACGGTCACTATCCGGATCAGTAGCCAATATAAGATCCGCATCCAGTTCTGCGGCCTTCTTTAATGCCAGGCTCATCGCTTCTTTTTCTTCCGGGTTGGGGTATACTACCGTAGGAAAAGTACCATCTGGTTTTGCCTGCTCTTCTATTACATGTACATTGGTAAAACCCATTAATTCCAGCACCTGTGGCACCTGCGTAATACCTGTTCCATGAATAGGTGTGAAGACAATCTTCATGGCTTTCTGCCGTTGAATCACATCAGGGAACACTACATTACCCAGAATCATTTTCCGGTATTTCTCATCCAGTTCAGGTCCGATTTTCACAATAAGGTCCGGATTTCCGGCAAACTTGACTTCGTCCACAGACTTGATCTTCTGTACTTCACCGATGATATTCTTATCATGTGGGGCAATTACCTGTCCCCCATCATTCCAGTAAGCTTTATAGCCATTGTATTCTTTTGGATTGTGCGAAGCTGTAATCACTACGCCTGAATGGCATTTCAGTTCGCGAACAGCAAATGATAACTCAGGAGTAGGACGCAATTCCGGAAACAGAAATACTTTGATGCCATTGGCAGAAAATACATCCGCAGTAATCTGAGCAAAGGTATCACTCTTGATACGACTGTCATGGGCAATAGCCACACGGATTTCTTCATTAGGATAGGTCTGCTTCAGGTAATTTGCCAATCCCTGTGTAGCCATTCCGACTGTATACTGATTCATCCGGTTGGTTCCGATACCAATAGTACCTCGCAATCCACCTGTACCAAACTCCAGATCCTTATAAAATGCATCATTCAACTCCGCATCATTATTATCGGTCAGAAGTTTATTCAGGTATGCTTTGGTATCAGCATCATAATTACCACTAAGCCATGTGTCGATTTTCTGGCGGATAGCTGTTTCCATTTTAAATAAATAAAGGTTAATAAATAGTCTCAGTATATAATGTACATTTTCTCAGCCTTAAAATAATCCTTTCAGATGTGTCTTTCACATCCGAGAAGATTGTTTTTGATCCCTTTTTGCGAATATGCAATGATTTTTTTAATATCGAAAAAGCCTGCCATGAAGAAAAAGAAAACTGTATGTTAATACGTAAAAGTAAAGGGAGTAAACACATTTTCTTACAACTTTCCCCTTTCCACTCTTATAATAAAGACATCCAGTAATCTATAAGATAATACGATTTGCTTTACCACTCACTGAGTATCATCTTTCTCAATGCATACACTACTGCAAAACATCAGAACTCTGACTAAACTAAAAAAATATCAAAATTCTGATATGTCAGTTACATACTCAGTATTCCGATAGTTTTGAAAAATGATCGGAATACTGATAGTAGGATTAATTTTGTTTAACAGGCAGAATAATGACAAACTCAGCTCCCTCACCTAACTTACTATGTGCATCAATAAGTCCGTTGTGTTTTTCGATAATTTTTTTGCAAAGAGCCAGGCCTATGCCTGTACCTTCATATTCATCTGTACCATGTAGCCTCTGAAACAGTGTAAAGATTTTATCTTTGTAGACTTCATCAAAGCCAATACCATTATCTTTGACAACAATGCGTACAAAACCACCATCTTTCTGAGGTGAACTGCTGAATTTCTTCTCGCTGATCACGGTTGAATGAATGGTAATTGATGGCACTACATCTGGTTTTGAAAACTTGAGTGCATTACTGATCAGATTCTGAAACAATTGCCGGATCAGACCGGGAATTGCCTCAATCATAGGGAAATGGCTAATCGAGAAGGTAGCATCTTTCTCACGAATCACAATCTCGAGATCATCCAGAATCTCCGTGATGATGGTATTCAGGTTAAGCATTTCAAAGAAAGACCCATCTGACACTTTCGAATAACTAAGCAGATCATTTACCAGCTTGGTCATACGGGAAGCAGACTGTATAATCTTATCTGCAAAGATAGTGGCCCCATCCATTTCCTGAAGATACTTATTCTTCAACAGGTTACCATACAGATGTATTTTGCGGATAGGCTCTTTCAAATCATGTGATGCTACTGACGCAAACTGTTGCAGGTCATTGTTGCTGCTTCTGAGAGCTACATTCAGCTTTTTAAGTTCTATTGTACGTTCCAGCACCTTCTGCTCCATAACTTCTGAAATCCTTTTCTGCTGATCGATATCAGTAGCACTACCTACCCAGGAATAAATCACACGGTTGGTGAGTTGAGCACGTGCCCGTAACAAATGCCACTTATATTCATGGCTGGCATTACGAATTTTAATCTCTACCTCAAAATCATGTGTAGACCGCAAAGCTGATAGCCAGATCTTTTTTAATTTGAGCAAATCGGTCGGATCAACAAAACGTTTCCAGCTGTAGTCAGTTGCTTCTGTAGTGGACTCACCTGTAAACAGCTCGAAGTTCTTATTAATGAATGTGATCTTGCCATCCGGATTGGCAGTCCATACGATCAGCGGGACAGATTCTGCCAAAAACTGCCGTTGTTCTATGTTCCACTTTACTTCCTGCCTCGCCTTACGAAGTTCAGTGATATCAAGCATGGATTTTAGCATCCGGTAAGGTGTGCCATATTCATCATGCAAAATATACGAACGGTCAAGTACTTCTGCATATCCCCCATCAGACTTCTGAAAGCGATATTCCAATGAGAAATGGCTAGTATTGGTGTTTAGCAGCCTATGAATTGTAGATTGTACCCTCTCTTTATCATCCGGATGGATATTGGCAGACCACAGTTTGCGGGACTGCTGAGGTTCTGCATTTTTATATCCGAACATTGAGAAAAAGCTATCACTATACCAGATATCATTATCTATCAGTCTCCAGTCAATAATAGCATCGTTGGTAGCTTGGGACAATAACCGGAAGCGTTCCTCACTTTTACTGAGTTCCTGTGTACGTTCCTGTATCTTTTCCTCCAGGTTAGAGTTGAGAACCTTCAGATCTTCCTTCGTGCGAATGAGTTCGTTAAAGTTCTTTCTCAACTTAGCCTCATCTGTTTTTTTATCCGTAACATTGGTGAAGGTAGCAGCGATTCCGTTTTTAGTTCTCACCGCTACTCCTTCAAAAGATTTTTGTTCAAAGGAAATCTCAAAGTGTGATGGAATGCCTTGGGTATATACCTTCCGAAACTCTTTGAAGAGCGTTGTCTTTACATCTATCGGGAAAATTGACTCCAGTGAATGGTTGATAATGGCATTAATAGGCTTTTTCCAGAAAGACTCGGATGCACGATTGGCAGCTACACAGGTAAAATCCCGAACCTTATGATCCCCATCCGTCACCGTTTCAAAAGCAAAAATAGAGCTTTGAGAAGATTCAAATACCCCGTTAATGATCTCATTCAGATTCTTTATCAGACTGATGTCTACAAAGGTAAGTATGATCCCATCAGATTTGTTATTATTGTTGATGTAAGGGTATAACTTCATCAGATACGACTGTCCGGACCTGGTAAAAATCTCCTTCTCCACCACCATTTTGGTACTGATAACCTCCTGTAATGCATTATCAATATTGATATTGAGCAAATTGGTAGAGATATCAGTAATAGGTCGGCCAATGTCGCTTTCGATCAGGTTCACCAGCTTACCCACGGATGGATTGAATTTACGTATCCGTAAATCCTTGTCGAGAAATATCTGGCCAATATCTGTGCTTCGGAAATAGTTATTCAGGTCATCATTAAGCTGGATGAGCTCATTGATTTTAAGTTGGTGTTCTGTATTTAGTGTATGTAGCTCTTCATTAAGCGACTGCAACTCCTCGTTGGAACTTTGTAATTCTTCATTGGAAGAGATCATCTCTTCATTGGCACTCTGCAGCTCTTCATTGGTAGTTTCGAGCTCTTCAATAGTAGTTTGCAGACTTAGCTTGGTTTCGTTGAGCTCTTCATGCAAGCCATTCAGAAAATCCGGATCATTGAGTTCACCTACCTTTACAGGTGTTTCTTCTACAGGTTGAGCTGTTACGGGAAGTTCTTTCAGTAAAATCAGTGTATAGCCTGTCTTTAACGAAGAAGCAGGCATAGGTCTGACGAGAACACTTACCTGCTTGATTCCCTCACTGGATCGATAGGTTACCTTCTCCTCATTAACCTTTTCGTTATTATTCCATGCCTGCCGGATCATCTTATGAACAGGAATTACCAGACTTTTGGAAAGCAGTTTTAATAAGTTCAGATTGATCTGCTTATCTGGCAACGAAAGAAATTTTTTATAATCGCCTGCTGTATGTCGTACTTCCAGATTGCTGTCGATATAAATAGCCACATACCCCAGGTCATCACACAAAATCTGCTTGATGTCTTCAGAGAAGTCGCCTGACTGAGTTTTGGCTTGTGAGAAGTCGGGAACTGTTCTCGGAGTATAGCTTCTGGTTGAAGTTAATGGTTTACTGAACAATTCATGATACGGCCTGTTAACTGTTTCGATACGCCTGAAAATCTTCCATTTACGGTCTACATCTTCCAGGGTTTCCCTGATCATACTCACAGACTCTGTACTACCCAGAAACAAATATCCTCCTGGGTTCATAGCAAAATGCAATGTAGAAAGCACCTTCTTCTGCAGAGCAGAGTTCATATAAATAAGCATGTTTCTACATGTCACCAGATCATTTTTAATAAAAGGAGGATCGGTGATAATATTATGCTTGGCAAAGACAATAAGCTTGCGTATCTCTGGAATAATCTGATAGGTAGCATCCCGTTTTATAAAATAGGAATCCAGATAAGAAGCAGGAATGTCTTTTTCTATAGTAGTTTCATAAATACCACGAGAAGCATAATCTATGGCATTAGCATCTGTGTCTGTAGCAAAAATCTTAATAGAAAGATTTTTCTTTGACTGTGCGATCATGTCATATAGCAGGATCGCAATGCTGTAGGCTTCTTCCCCACTACTACATGCAGTAACCCAGACCTTTATGGTTTCACCAGCCGATTTGTCGTGAATAAGTTTAGAAATTACCTGTTCCTGTAGTGAATCAAAGGCTTCTTTGTCTCGAAAGAATTTGGTTACACCAATCAAAAAGTCCTTGCACAGAACCTGCGATTCACCTGGTTGTTTCTTCAGGTAAGAGAGATATGCCTTTACATGACGTAATTCCAGTTTCTTTATCCTGCGAGCAATACGCCGAAGAATAGTCGGGTATTTATAGTTATGGAAATCACACCCTGTATTCTTATAGATCAGCTTCAGAATATCTTCCAGCACCTTTTCATCCATAGTCTTTTCTGTAAAGACACCATTGGATGTATCGTCGATGTAATTGGCAATTTCTTCCGGCATTTGCCAGGGGGCCAGTATCATATCGGCACAACCTGTGGCAATAGCACTTTTTGGCATTCCATCAAACTTGGCAGATTCAGGTTCCTGTACTACCACCATTCCGCCTGCCTTACTGATTACTTCAATCCCTTTTGTGCCATCTGTACCTGTACCTGATAAAATAACAGCAATAGACTTATCACCCTTGTCTTTGGCAAGGCTATGAAGAAAGATGTCTATAGCAGTATTTGGGCCTTTGTCTATGTTTTTTTTGTCAGTCAGCTGTAGTCGGCAGTCTGAGATAGTCATCATCTTTTTGGGTGGAATTACATAAATGCACCCTCTCTCTAACAACACACCATCCTCAGCTTCCTGTACTTTCATATAGGTATGCTTAGCTACCAGCTCTACAAGAAGACTTTTGTAGTCTGGCGACAGGTGTTGAATAATGACAAAGGAGAGATTTGAACTCTCTGTTACATTATCAAAAAAGTCATGAATGGCCTCCAGCCCTCCTGCTGAAGCACCTATTGCTACAATAAAATGCTGTCTGTCAATAGGTACTTCCGTTAATTTTGTATCTACAGAATGATTCTTTTTCACGTGCTTCTCTGTCTGTTAGAGCGTTAAACAACGCTTTTACGTAACGTATATTCGAGTAAAATATGCTGAAGTGAATCAGCGACCTGAATTTCCTGTGTATGCCAGGGCAAGGAAGTATCTTTTACGGTCTGTTGCCATATTTTAAACGAATTGCGCGGGTGATAGTTTTTCTTATCCTGCTCAAATTGTATCGCCTCATCCGGATTTCCTCCCCAGTTAATTTTTTGAATCGCTTCTGACCGGAACACAAACAGGTATTCGTCTTTTGCCGGATGAATGGGAATAGCAATCATCCCTGCGATGTCCTGAGATAGCTTTTCATTATCATATACAGAAGCTATAGAGTCGGTAGAAAAGACCTTGTCTGGTTTATTACCCTGTAACCACATGATCAAATTCTTTACTTCGTCCTCATCGGGTGTAACTCCAATGGTTTCCATACCCCGACTATAGGTTAAAGCAGCCCCTTCAGCTTGTAAAAGATCCAGTACGGTTGTCTCTTTTTGTAGCAATCCTTTGACCAGGCTATCTTCTGCATAGATCTGCTCTGCCAGACGGGCATGAATGGTCTGTAGGTGTGAGTTACGCTGAAACTCCTCTAGTACCTGAAGCCGTGAAAACGTAGAGGATATGAAACCAGACAAAAGCTCAAAAACAGAACAAAGCTGATACGGAATAAACTTAGCCTGACGATGATGACAGGCAATCAGTCCCCATAATCTGTTGTCTTTTATAATACGGATAGACATAGACGACATCACATTCATATTACGCAGGTACTCTATATGAACGGATGCTACACTCCGCAAATTGCAATCAGACAGATCAATAAATGTGTCTGTGGCAGGATTTAGCAGAGGATATAACTTTACGGGAGTGTATTCACGGTCAGGTATCTGCCGATAGGGATTTTGCAGATACAAGGCTCTGGCCTGGCGAGGTACATCCGAAGCCGGAAATACCAGACCCAGATAAGGCTCCATGCCTTCTTCCAGCGTTTCGGCAATGACAGTACCATTCCAGTTTTCATCAAACTGATACACCATAATCCGATCAAAACCAGAGATCTTCTTTAACTCGGTGATAGCAATCTCACAGGCAGATGTAATAGTCTGTGCAGATTCCAGCCGTGTAATCACATGTTTGACATCCTGATAGACAGATAAAAATGAGGTAGTAGCGGATTCATCTTCTGGCAGAATTTCTATTTCCAGAATCAGATAGTCATCTTTTATATGAACAATGGCAAGGCAATTGGTTTGTCGATCAGGTACTGTAAAGGAAAATGATACGGATGTTTTTTTGATTACATCAGATTGTATATGCTCCTCGAGCAGAGTTAACTCCTTATCTGAAATGTATTTTTTCCAGGAACTATTTATAACTTCTTCAACAGCAATACCAAGTTTTTCTTCAATATTCTGACTCACCTGAATGATTGTCAGATTAGTCTTATCCAATACTACCAGGACACCATACGCCTGGACATGGTTAATAAAGTTAAGAGGGAGGCTTCCACAAAATTCTGAATCATAATTTTTTTTAGACATAAGGTATGTAAGTTTGTTTCCGGGGAGCTAAGCCATTTTGCCCTAATACTCCTCAGTTGATGCGTTTGTATGGAAATAGATACACACTTTCTAAGGGCAAAAAAATAATGCCTGCTGTTTTTTATCTCAAACCCTCGCACAAATCCGAACTCTATTTTCCAAATCACACGAAAATTAATTTACGAATGTGTGAAATAAAAGACACCAATGATACATTTTTTTGCTTTTCTTTTTGATCCTCGTCTACTTATGTCTGCTGTATTCTTACTATGTATAGCAGAATATGTCAGTCGTTTAACCAGATTACTGGCTATTTTGTTACAAAATCATCTTTATTTTTGACAAAAACTACTGATAATACATTTCACTATAAACCGGAAAGCAGACAAGTTACTAAGCTGAATACAAATAACGATAGGATTTGTCTGGTAATTTTTAAAAGATATAAAAATAGTAAGTATTGAATGAAAAAATGTTGAACCTTCTGCCCTTATAAATGTTATTATACTGTATGGTGGTCACCATCGGCAGTAGCATCCCTTTATCAGACCGCATTTGTAATGCAATGATCTTTTAAATATCTATTGCTCATGTTTCACTCAAAAGAAAGGAGGTACACATGTCTAGTCCCAAGCAAATTTTATCAAACACTACCAATCATCTTTTAGGTGTGAGATTTTGATCGCTTTGCTTTTGTAAAGTGACTCGGGCGGAAATGATTGGATCGTGCTGGTTGCGTGCCGGCGGTGTTTGATATGATTTAACCGAGGATTTTGAAACGCATCCGACACCTTACATTGGGTTGGATGCGTTTCGCTTTTTATGGGGATTTATAGAGAAAAACTATGATCGACTCTATTTTTAACCAGATCAAAGAATAAGATGACTTTCTCTTCTGAAGCGGTGAAAACCTTATTGTACTCCCTTTACCTGCATTTTCAATGTATAAACAGATTCCGAAGCAGTAATAAATAACAAGTTCTTTTCTTTCCCCCCAAAGCATACATTAGCAGTCCATTTGGCCTGAATAGGTATATGTTCTATCTTTTGCCCTTCTTTGTTATATACAGTTACTCCATTGCCTGTTAGATAGACATTACCCTGATTATCAATAGTCATCCCATCTGATCCCTGATTTACAAACAACTGGCGGTTTTTGAGTACGCCATTGCCAGCAATCTCATATTTATAAGTCTTGTTGTCACCAATATCAGCAACATATAATATTTTACCATCCGGAGTACCGATCAAGCCATTGGGTTGTTTGAAGGTATCATCCAACAGGATAGCTGCTGATGCACCTTTCGGTAAGTAATATAATTTCTCTCCTCCCAGATTTGGATCAGGGCTCTGCCGTTTCCAATATGGGCGCTGATAGTATGGATCGGTGAAGTATATACCACCCGATTTGTCTACCCATACATCATTGGGACCATTGAGTGTATGTCCCTGAAAATCTTTGAGCAGAACGGTAACCTTACCTTGTGGACTGATAGACCAGAGCTGGTTGTTTTCGTCTGCACAACTAATAAGATTTCCTTTCTGATCAAAGTACATTCCATTGGAACGACCTGAATTTTCCATGAACACAGAAAGCTTTCCTTCAGTATCATACTTCCAGATTTTGTTATTGGGCTGATCAGTAAAGTATACATTTCCTTTTTTATCTACTGCGGGTCCTTCTGTAAAACTAAACTGGTTAGATACCAGCTGCAGTTTTGCCTGTGGTGCTATAATGCCACTGCCTGATGTTGAGTCTGCGATAGTTTGCACGGTTTGTCTGAAGTTATGGTTAGCTACACTTTCTGATAGAGAGCTTTGAACAAATGGCAAGCCTAAAGCTATACAGAGAGTAGAAAAACTGGTTGTGAACAGATTTGTCATGGATAAACGAAGTTGCAAGGTAAATGGATTGTAAGTTACATTTTTTCAAAACAGATAGGATTTTTTTACGTGGAAATATGAAATACAAATGTCCTTAAGTATAACAGAACAATAGATATGCTTTGCCAGCATCAAACAACTAAGTAACAGCTTCCTGGAATATTTCAATGAACTAGATGTGGGCCTTATTTTATGTCATTGAAGTTGTTTAGTAAAAGGAAAGGATTCCCGAAAAAGAGTGAATTTTGAGATGCGAACCAAAAAATATCACTCTAAATGGAAATCCTTTCGAAAGATACCATACGCACCTATATAGTTGCAAATTTAAGTGTAGGCACCAGAGGGAAAGAATGCAGTATAGAATTGTTAACCCAGATAGTAGAAGCGATTCTGTATCGGCTGAAAACGGGCTGTCAATCAGAGCCGA
>NZ_JASJOR010000035.1:0-94419 GCF_030068545.1 Xanthocytophaga flava
TCATGTCTTTGAGCAGTTATTTCATTTAGCCAAAAAAGAACGTAGACGTGTTGACTGTAATGGTTTTCGGTTGTCTCCTAAACAAATTCTTTTCCCTTAGCCTGACGGCTATGGTGTTATCACCAACGACCACTTTCCCACCGTTCAGGTTGGTGATAACACACAACCTGGGGACGAAAGAGCGGAAAGATCCTTTCAGGAGGACAGTGAGAGGAGAGACTTCTAAGAGGGTAAAGAGGAAGGAGAAAAAAATAGAGCACGTTCTTCTAGAGTATAGGGATTCATCCACTAAGGAGGACAAAGAGAGGGCAGGAAAATTCTGTCAATCTTCTTATTTTATCAGAATTCTGATGATGACAATACAAAATCAGAATTCTGATAACACTGGAATAGTATCGGAAATCCGATATTTCTCACCATTGACCTAAACTCCGGTCAAACTCAAAAATGAACAGAGTTTAGGTCAAACACCAATCTGACCATTATTCGAATAATTTTCCAAAATGAACGGAACTCAGGTCAAAGAGAGAAATGATCGGTATTCTGGTCAAAAACAAAAATGACCATCAGTCGTTACCTATATGTCATAACTAGGTAAATGAACAGAGTTCTGATATTTTCCACACTACCTGATACTCCATTTACTCTTTTAACTTTTACTGGTTTTCGAAAAGATTTTATATAATTATGTTCATTGCACTAAACCAATACATAACACACTATGGGAAGCTGGGGAATCAAAGCATTAGAAAGTGACGAAGGACTCGACATTCTGGATTTTTTTACAGAATATACCGAGAGTCATTCTGACATACACTTAGGAGAACTCATCGACTTCTATATAGCCGAAGGATTCCTGCCTGCCGATACTACTGACATAGACTATCTGTATGACAAAACGGCCATTGCTCTGGCAGAGCTTTTTACTGATTACCAGCAATATCCGGAATTAGAGTTTGGTGAAGAGAAACTAAACATTACGTCCTTTACAGGTACGCAGGAGGCGATTCTGTATCTGATCCGTTTTCTGGAAGATATCCTTAATGAAAAGCCTGATGAAGATGGAATACGGGAATATGCCGAACTATACAGAGAGGTCGAAGGCTGGAAAGAACACATGCAGGAATTACTAGCCAGACTAAAAGCAGCAATACCCTAAGAGGTCATATATCAGAATTATCTTACCATGTGTTTACCCCAACCCAGATCTTGCTACAGATAGTATATAGCCATTGTAAATCAACTGGTTAACTAGTAGATTCAGGCTAAAATCTATCCGTATGGTATTTCTTTTAAGCCTCGCAATCTATTTGGCAGGCATTGCTCCTGCCTATTACATCATGAAGCTTTCAGATAATCTGACAGGAGAGGAAGATACACCCCAAAATCGGTTATCTTACGCATTAGGCTCCTGGGTTATCTTTATACCATGCGCCGCAAAATTAATCCTGGCATGGCTCTTTCTGGCTATATACCGATTCATTGAGTGGATACGAAAATAAGTACTTCTCTTCCATCTCTCGTGCTGTAAATAGCCAAATCGTCTAGGATTCAGGGATCTTCTGTGTTACTTCTATGTGTAAGATCCCTCTGTAAAAACACTTGCAGAAAATTCCCTTTATTACGTAATTACATGAAAAGGATATAAAATCAGAACTCTACATGAATCAAGAACTCTGGTCAAAAATATTAGCTTTCGATTTTGATCTCCCTGTTTCAGAATATGGATTTTCAACCCGGCTGGCAAAGGAAAACAACTGGACCAGGCATTTTACAGAAGCCGCTATTCTGGAATACAAAAAGTTTATGTATCTGGCGGCCACCTCTGATATGATGGTTTCACCTTCGCCAATTGTAGATGAGGTATGGCATCTGCATTTGCTCTTTACTCAATCCTATACTGATTTTTGTGAGGTAATAGGTAAGAATGTTCACCATATTCCGTCCACACACAACAGAAGTGACGAGGCAAAATTCAGACAGGCAAAGGAACGAACACAAAAGTTATATACAGAAGCTTTTGGACCACAACCTTCAGAGATATGGGACGCTTCAGATATCTATGCACCTCTGCAACTACCCAATGGACAATACGAACTCTGGAGTGGAATTATAGTGGGTATATGCCTATGGATAGTATTACTTTTTCCTTTCTACTTTGCCTTAAAGGGCCTCTATATCCATATTGACAATCCTTATTTTTTATTTGGGTATCTACTTCTGACAGTATATACATTTTTGACACTTACCAGGTATAATAGAACTCAGTTACGGGAAACGGTAAACGGGTTTGACAAGTCTGCCTTTGTATTTCGACTCCATCCAATAGAACTAGTTTATCTGAAAACACAAAAGGTATCAGAGGTGATCCATGGTTTTATGAACCAGTTGGTCAAGGAAAATAAGATTATCGTTAATGAGGATAATTCGTTAGAGGTCGCCACTCATGCCAAACCTGATACGGTAGAGGAATATACTATCATAGAAACATTAAGTGGTATGGAAAAAGCCTTTTACCCGGCTTTACTGAAACAGCTTCAGACAAAACCCATATTTACCAATATAGAAACCAGCATGGAGGCTTTTAAGAAGCATTTCGCCAAATCACACGTGTTTGGCAAGTTATTCTTCCTAAACTTTGGCATTCTTTCATTTCTCCTTCTGCTCGGCACCATCCGCATGGCTACAGGTATTGCACGCGACAAACCGGTAGAGCTTATTGGAACTTTTCTTATACTACTGCTTTTAGTAAGCATCTTCTTTCTCATCTATCTCAGAAACTATCTGTTTTCGCACACCATTCCAGATCTCTATCGCAAGCAGGAATTACACGTTCACATGCCTTCTGATGGCTGGGAATGGCAATATTTCTTACTTGGATCAGCGGTTTATACCACTACATTTACTCCTATCGCAAGCCATGCCGATGGAAGTGGAAGTTCATCCGATGGAGGAGGATCTTCCTGTGGATCAGATGGTGGATCCTGTAGTAGCTGTGGTGGCTGTGGAGGTGGAGATTGATAGTATGTACTTCTATCGCTGGTATTATTCCCCAGCGAGTTACTTCCTATCATTTAAATTATCTTGAATCACAGATGTAAAGAGATCGCACTAGGTACATGCTCTTTACATCTGTGATTCAGAAAAGTTATGTATTCAAACTTTTACGAAGATCTTCAACAAACTCCTCAGTGACATCAAAATAGGTAGCTAATTGCTGAGTAGTCAGAATACCATCTTTAAGGAATTTGAGAATAGCCTCTGTTTTACCTTTCTGCTCACCTTCCAGTTTGCCTTTTCGTTCTCCTCTTTTGAAGAGAAAGTCATCTTCTTCTTTGATGTATTGAGAAATAGATTCTATCATGATTTCTACAAAAGGTGTTAGTTTACGCAAGTTAGCCAATACGCGTAATTGTTGCAAGTGCCTGTCAAGCTCCAGTTGACTAGTGGATGTGTCTCGTAATCGTTCATAAATCTGTCTGGCAGCCTGTTGCGGACTTGTATTACCAAAGTCACCTAAAATAGCGAATACTATTTCATCTCCTTTACCTGAAGAGAGAAATAATTCGTACTTAATGGAAGATAAAGGTGCAATGTTGAACTTAAAGGACAAATCCCGCTTGACAAGATGTGTAACCATATCTGGTTTCTGATCTGAAAGGAAGATCACATATTGTAGCACATCCAGTTCGTATTTACGTTCCAGCATGCCTCTGTATTCCAGCATCCGGTATACCATACGGGGTTCGTTTATCAGCTGAAATTCCAGATGCAGCAAAAATGTACTTCCATTCTGATCGGTGATTTTTAAGAGCTGATCGGGCTTTCGCTCTATGGTTCGTTGCAAGTCGTCCTTTATTTTCTCATAAGAAACGACCTGAATCTGAAGTACTTTTTCAATTAATACCAGAGTAACAGACTCAAGATTTTCTTTGAAGATTTTATCATATTGATTGCCTTCTTTCTTGTTACTCATATAAGCATAAAAAATGAAACGGAAGGCAAAAGTAACAAGCTGAATGAATAACCTATCTATTCAATATAAAATTATAACGAATTAGACTCAGACCCTATTCTGTAATTAACATTGTTCGTCAGTGAACAGAGAGTGTCCATAAACGGACACTTATTATCTCTTATAGCTGATAAATCTGCCTCTGTTAGCCCAAAAAGGACATTTTAGTATTCTGGCTTTATATTGGCATATACGCAAGTATTCTTTCCTGACACTTAACACGTCGTCTTATGCTACGAAACTATTTAAAAGTCGCTCTACGAAATCTGCTTAAGAACAAGGTATATTCCTTTATCAATATTGGAGGGCTGGCAGTTGGAATGGCAGTAGCCATACTGATAGGTCTTTGGATATGGGATGAAATCACCTATAACACCTACCATCAGAATTATGAACGTATTGTACAGGTGATGCAACACAACCTGTACAATGGGAAAAGAGAAACCCAGACATCCAATCCCTATGTAATGGCAGAGGAGATTCGGAGCAAATATGGAAGTAGCTTTACCTATGTATTACAATCATCCTGGACATCAGGGCATGTGCTTACCTATGGAGAGAAGAAAGCTACAAAAACAGGTAACTACTTTGAGCCTCAGGTGACCGAAATGCTTTCACTGCACATGCTTAAAGGTACACGTACAGGTCTGAAGGAACCTCATTCCATACTACTATCAGAGTCTATAGCTCAAATCTACTTCGGCAATGAAGACCCAATAGGCAAAATCATGCGGATTGACAACAATACGGATGTGAAGGTGACAGGAGTATATGAAGATCTGCCGTATAATTCTGACTTCCGCGAAATGACCTATATTTTACCTTGGGAACTTTATCTGATCATGAATCCGTGGATCAAGAAAATGGAAGATCCCTGGGATAGCAACTTTACCCAAACGTTTGCCCAGATGGCAGAGAACACAGATATAGAGAAAGTGTCTGCCCAGATCAAAAATGTAAAATTCAATCGCGTAAGTTCCTTTGACAGAAAATACAAGCCTGAAGTATTTCTTCATCCAATGACCAAATGGCGTCTGTATTCAGACTGGAAAGATGGCGTAAATGCAGGAGGGCGAATCGAAAATGTATGGCTTTTCAGCATCATTGGCATCTTTGTATTGCTGCTGGCCTGTATCAACTTTATGAATCTGGCTACTGCTCGCAGTGAAAAAAGAGCCAAAGAAGTAGGCATTCGCAAAACAGTAGGTTCTATACGTGGTCAGCTGATAGCGCAGTTTTTCAGTGAGTCATTGCTGGTAGTTATGTTTGGCTTTTTGACAGCCATTTTCTTAGTACAACTGAGTTTGCCTTTCTTTAATGAAGTAGCAGACAAAAAGATGAGTGTTCCTTATCTAAGTCCTGTATTCTGGCTGCTGGGACTTTCTTTCTCCGTTGTTACGGGTCTCATTGCCGGCAGCTATCCTGCACTCTATTTGTCCTCGTTTCAACCCGTCAAAGTACTCAAAGGCACTTTCAGGGTAGGACGTTATGCGGCATTACCCCGCCGTATTCTGGTAGTGATGCAGTTTGCCGTTTCCGTTACCCTGATTATCGGAACCATTGTAGTGTTTCGTCAAATACAACATGCCAAAGACAGACCTATCGGCTATGACCGCAATGGTCTAATCAATATGCAGCTAACTACTCCTGATATTCATAACCACCTGGAAGCAGTACGCAATGAACTCAAGAGCTCAGGTGCCATTGTAGATATGACGGAGTCGACCAGCCCTACCACTTCGGTCTGGAATACCAATGGAGGTTTTGACTGGAAAGGTAAAGATCCGGAACTGGCAGTTGACTTCCCTAACAATGGTGTTACGCATGACTATGGCAAAACAGTAGGCTGGCAATTTAAAGAAGGACGAGATTTTTCACGGGAATACGCTACCGATTCGATGGCATTTGTGATCAATGAAGCGGCAGTAAAATTCCTGGGATTTGAACACCCAATAGGGGAGACTGTTAAGTGGAATAACAAGCCCTACACGATAGTGGGAGTTATCAAAAATATGGTGGTGCAGTCACCTTATCAACCCATACGGGCAGCATTCTTCCATATTTCGAAAGAGCAGGAAAGTGTGGTTATTATTAAGCTGAATCCCAAACTAAGTGCCAGAGACGCACTGAGTAAAGTAGAAGCCGTATTTAAAAAATACAGTCCGGCAACGCCTTTTGAATACAAGTTTGTAGATGAAGAATATGCTCAGAAATTTGGCGATGAAGAACGAATCGGTACACTGGCAGCAGTCTTTGCAGGACTAGCCATCCTGATTTCCTGCTTGGGCATATTCGGACTCTCTTCATTTGTAGCCGAGCAACGCACCAAGGAAATCGGAATCCGGAAAGTACTCGGAGCTAGCGTCCTGAATCTATGGAGCCTGCTATCAAAAGATTTTGTACGACTAGTGTTTGTCTCTTTTCTGTTTGCCATTCCTACAGCCTGGTATTTTATGAATCAATGGCTCCAGAAGTATGAATACCGTACTGAAATTTCCTGGTGGGTATTTGTGGTAACAGGATTAGGAGCATTACTCATTACCCTTCTTACCATTAGTTTTCAGTCTCTCAAAGCTGCTTTTGCGAATCCAGTCAAAAGTTTGCGAAGTGAGTGATCAAAAAGAGTTGCAAACAGAGATAATCTGATTAGTTGAGTTGAATCTCTGTTTGCAAAATTTCTTTCAGCTTCATGCAACCTCAATAGTTTATTTTACATCTTATACACAACTTCTTTTCTAAAATATCAACCTAATACTTTTCTTTGCTATGAAAACGAGACACATACTCACAGCTTTTTTGATGGCATTCGTTAGTCTTACCACCATTCAGGCACAAAACGATACAGATAAACCCTATCTGACCAAAACCTTTTCTCCTGCCGGACTAACCAGCATCAAAACTGAAACTAGTGGTGGCAACGTATCTGTATACGGACAAAATTCCGGAGATGCCCGTATAGAAGTCTATATTCGTGCCAACAACTGGAATCAAAAACTATCTGATAGCGAAATCAAAGAACGTCTTGAAAAATATACGATTCAGATCGACAAAGATGCCAACACGTTAACTGCTATTGCCAAACCTCTTGAATCCGGATGGAAATGGGGATGGAAAGATGGCTTGAGCATCTCCTTTAAGATTTATGTTCCCAACAATATGACTTCTAACCTCAGAACCAGTGGTGGAAACATCTACTTGTCAAACCTTTCTGGTAATCAGGACGCAAAAACCAGCGGAGGCAATATCTCTCTTAGCGCCATAAAAGGAATAGTAGATGCGGAAACTTCTGGTGGCAATATTGACATAGATAGATTTAATGGCACAATAGATGCTCAGACCAGTGGTGGTAATGTAAAAGTAGCTGATTCAAAAGGCTCTCTGAAAATTGGTACTTCTGGTGGTAACATCCGTATTGTACAGGTATCAGGAAGTCTGGATGCACATACCAGTGGTGGTAATGTAACAGCCGATATCGCTAGTCTGGAAAAATACCTGACTCTGTCAACCAGCGGTGGTAATATCACTGTAAAGATGCCAATGGATAAAGGAATGGATCTGGATCTTTCCGGCGACCGGGTATCTGTAGCCATGCAAAACTTTGATGGAACAATCAAAGATGACCGTGTGAAGGGTAAGTTAAATGGTGGTGGCATCCCTGTCAGAATCTCTACATCTGGTGGCAATGTACGAATAAACTAATCTCCCTGGTTATATATGACTCCGAAGCCTCTTTTCAACAAAGAGGCTTTTTTTATAGGGTTAGTCTACTCATCTTTGTTATCAATTCACTTCCAGTTCATCCTTAGTAGGTAGTTTCGGAAAGCCTGCATGCGGCTCTGTCTGATACCAGAAAACGGTTGAGGAAATATCATCTTTTAAAGGCAGATAACGTCCACCGTCTCTCCATCCCAGTGCTTGTACAGTTACCCGAAGATCTTTATCAAACCGGATCGGATCTGTAATATGCCAGCGATACATGCCAAACCGTTGCTGAGACTGATACAATCCATCAGGTCGAATCACCTGATGCAAACCTGTATAGGGAGATGAGAACTCCTGATATTTTCCTTTGTTATCAAAGTTATAGGAACCACAGAAATAATCTTCCAGTCCGGTTCCATTGATAGTAGGAAAATCTTTATCCCCATCCATATAAAACTTCATTTCTCCTTCGCCCCACCAGCCATTGCTATTTACCCCCCAAGCGATATAAGTCCCGACATATTGCCCTTTTCCTTTTATACCATCCAACAGAGTATACACTTGCTTATAGGGTAGAGGATTTACCCTACGAAACTGTGCATGAAAGTAAGCTGCATCATCTGGAATATCTGTAAGAGTATAATCAATCTGATAATATAACATCATGGATTCATTGGCAATGTTTTCCATCGTAATCCGACATTTTTTACGAAAAGGCATAGTCCAATAACAGTTAAATGCACTTCCCGGATTTACCGCTACAGCCAGTGATGTAATGGGTGCATACTGTTGCCATCCCATGCAGAAGAAATCTCCAACAGGAACCTCTACAGAAGGCTCTTTTTCATCATCCCAGTAGATACGCAAAATAGAATAGCGCCACTTGCCTGTTGGCGTCATCCAGATATGTTGTATAGCTCCTTGTCCTGTTATTTCAGCTAATGTAAAGGTAGTTTTGCTTTTTATCTCCACACTAGGACTTACCTTCCAACCTTGTCCCAGATCTTGCGACGCATGCTTTCCTGTACCTTCTGTAGCCATTCCTCCCTTACCTTTTTCTCCTGTAAAATTCTCTGGGCTGATAGATCGGGTCTTGGCATCAGATGTACGGTACAAGTTTCCCATATGTGTATCAAGTCCATTAAATTTCTGTCCATAAACAGAAGAGAACACAAAAAGAAAACAGGCAAGCCCCAGAAGATAAGAAATGCTTTTCATACTAATGTTTAGGTTACAGATGGATAAAAATAACCAGATTACAACTTATGTAAAGCTAGTATTTTGGAGATTGAGGCCACACATATACATCCTAAAAAATTAAGAATGAACCATTTATCTTAATTATAAGAAATTAGAGATCACCCCAAGTCTGGAAAGTCCATAACTAAAGGAAGTATTTAGTAGACAATGTGTTGTATCAATTGTCAGCGACAGTGGGATAGCCCAGACTTGATGAGACGACTTTGTAGAGAACATACTTACCCTAAAAATAGAACTGTAAACAACTGGTCTAAAGTTAATTAAGCCAGTTGTTAGTTAAAGCCCAACCTCAAACGGAATCCAGTTTGGACATATCTCCCATTTTGGAAAGTAGTTACAATTTCAGCTCCCAGTATTTTTAACAGGCCCCTGAATCCATATCCAACCTCGTATACATTGGTTTCAGTAGTCAGTAAGGCGTTCACAAAAAGATTTTCACGAATGCCATACAATCGCAAAGAAGTAAACTGAGTAAACAACAGGCGATTGATCTGCTGACTAGCATGTGCCTGTAGATAATTATGTGTAGTAGAATAGTTGTAGTAGTCCAGAAGACGGAAGAAGTCAAATCCTTCAGGTTGGAATCGTGTTCGGTTACCATTAAAGTGTTTAAAATCTATTAAGTAATTGGGCTTCTGTGGCCCATAGAACAGTCCACCCCGTACCAAATAACGAAATCCCCCTCTTAATAAACGAAATTCATCTCCCACACTAAGTTCCAGCTGGTTAAAATGCACATCTCCAAAGCCTGATCGGTTGTTGATTGTAAACACAGGAGAGTTATTATTAATCAGATAACGGCGTCCATTATAAATGCCAGCCTTTGCAAAAGGTCGAATTGTTAACGAACTAGCCCATATCCAGGCATTATGATCTGGGAAAGCCGTCTGATCCTGCAATTCAATATTACTTGGATCATTGCTGGTTAACTCCCGTTTTTTAAAATCAAACCAGCTGTATTCAGTTCTGTTCACCAATCGATCACGATGTTCGAATGCAATTGACGTAGAAAAGGAGACTTTTTCAGTAAAGCGTTTGTTCCACTGTACACTGGCAAATGTTTTCTCATAGATCTTCATATAGTTCCTCTCCCACAACAAGGTATTCACAGTATTGACGCCTTCGGGAATAGGATTATTACCATTGAACTGAAATATGTTATGTCCAGCTGATACTGAAAAAGACTGCTGTTGGTTTCCTCTTGAAAATGTCAGTCCTCCATTCAAATGGTTTCTTTCAAAAGAATACCTGAGATTACCTTCCAGACTCCATCGTGAATCTTTATTCACTCGTTCTGTATATCTCATCCGTGTCCGTAAAACCGTTCCTTCTACTGTATTGAAAAAACCCATATTATTCCAGATAAAATAATCCGGATTATTCAGGTTCAATAAAGGAGAATCAAAAGAAAAAGTACGAGGATACCATTCGTTTTCCGGTTGTTTTCCATAATTATAGGTATGTCCAAAAATCAAATGGGTAAACCGAAAACGAGGCAGACTTTTAATGGAATCTTTCTTTATCTTATCTTCATTAGCTTTGTAAAGACTGTCCGCCTGTTTATAGCCCTTAATCTCTGTATCTGTTAATGGAACCTGTCTTTCATCTTCCCAGAAGGAGGATGGTCTTTTTCTGGCAAGTGTGTCTACATTAAAAGAATAATCCCGCATCACAGTCACATCTTCTCCACGTTCTTTACGTTCTTTTCTATCTTCCCTTTCCATCTCTCTGCTTAGCTGACGCAATTGCTTTCGGGTCAACTCTTTCTGTTTCAGTGCCGTTTCTGTATTGATCTTCTGTTTACGTACTTCTGCAGCCTTTTCTTTATCAATCTTCTCGTCCACTACTACCGGCTGCTGATGGTATTTTGGATTAATTTTAAGCTGATAGTTTCGTACAGAGGTCACATAGCGAGCTTCTCCTTCCGCTCCAAACATATTGGCCTTTACAGTAATTTCTGATTGTATAGGCATCCAAACATCCTGTGTAAGGTTATAGATCTGTTGCAGATTATAGTTTATCCCATTCTCGTCAGTAAACTTGAACCGATAACTATGAATACTCCATAACTGATCTACAATATAAATAGACCCTTCTATTACATTTTGTCCTTTGATCTTTGGAGTTACCTTAATTCGATTCACCCATTTTCCATTTTCTTCAAAACCACCCTCATACGTAAAGCGGTAATAGTTAAAAGCCTTAGGTGAAAGTGGCAGAATGATACCGAAGAAAGCAGGTTGATAGATATTTAGCTGAGCAAAGTTAATAGCAGGCTGTGTACCAGGAGGGAGATTAGAACGAATAGAAACAGCCTTTTCCTTTACTTTGTCAGGCTGTTGAAAGCTAATCTCATTGATAGATTCCAGCACATAGGTGGTTCCTACCTGAATGTTGCTTTTCTTCAATGCACCTTTCAGCAGAAATGGAACATCAATAACGCGGAACGTACCTTTTACATAAGTTCTCGCAGACCAGCTGTCTACTTCCAGCATATGAAAACGTGCCATACTTATGGTTTTACGCATAATAGTATAGGCAGCATCTTCATCTGACGAACCCACCTGTACTTCATTCAGTTGTACTACAGCTTCCTGCATCGTTACATCCACGGTCACATACTCATCACCCACCTCAACTGACTTATTCAACACTTGATAGCCGAGGTATTGAAACTGAAGTTCGTAAGTTCCTGGCTTCAGGGTAACTTCGTATTTTCCATCTTCATTTGCCATAGTCCCAATACTTGTATTCTTTACCAGAATAGAAGTATAAGGCATAACTTCCCCTTTGGTATTTTTGATGGTCCCACGTATCCCTCCAGCAATACTTGTCTGACTGTAGAAAAAGTAAATAGAAATAAGAAGTGTAAATGTCCACAGTCTCATAAAAGTATTTGAATAGGATAAGTGTTTGTGCTAAAACGGATAAAACGGCTGCTCTAGTATGAAGTTTGCCGTATGCCCGTCTCATAGGCTATGAAAAAAATATACCAGAAAGCGATCTCATGTGTGCTTTCTGGTATATAGAATGTAAAAAAGTAAAATAGGGTTGCAAAAGCAACTATTTAAATATTTTTAACTAAAAAGTAATCAGCGTTTATACAGCTTGCTGCAACATAGTAAGTCGGCGATACACTCCAGCTTCTTTCTCCAGTAATTCCTGATGGTGTCCTCTTTCTACAATCTGTCCATCCTGAATCACCAGAATTTCATCTGCCTCCTGAATGGTACTCAGCCTGTGAGCAATCACCAGTGCAGTACGACCCTTCATAAGATTGCTTAATGCATCCTGTACTAGCTTTTCTGATTCTGTATCCAAGGCAGAAGTTGCCTCATCAAGAATAAGGATAGGAGGATTTTTAAATACGGCACGTGCAATACTCAACCGCTGTTGCTGACCACCTGATAACTTACTTCCCCGATCACCAATGACTGTCTGATAACCATCTTCCTTTGCAATAATGAAATCGTGTGCATTGGCAATTTTAGCTGCACGAATGACATCCTCCTCTTTCGCATCTGGTTGCCCAAACGCAATGTTATTAAATATGGTGTCATTAAATAAGATGGATTGCTGGGTTACAATCCCCATCTCATTGCGTAAAGACTCTAATGTATAACTTCGAACATCTTTACCATCTAATAGAATACTTCCTCCTTCTACATCATAAAACCGTGGAATCAAATCTGCTATAGTTGATTTACCACCACCAGATCCACCCACCAATGCAATTGTTTTGCCTTTAGGAATATAGAAGTTAATATCTTTTAAAACCTGTTTTTCCTCATAGGAGAAAGTCACATTTTTAAACTCAATACCCTTTGAAAAGCTAGTTAATTCCAGAGCATCTGGGGCACTCTGTACTACTTCTGGAGCGTCTATCACTGATAATATACGCTCTCCAGCAGCCTGTGCACGCTGAATGCCTGAGAGAGAAGATACAATGGCTTTGGCAGGTCTTAGTACCTGAGAGAAGGTTGCAATGTAAGTAATAAACTCACTTGCCTTCAATGTGGCAGTTCCATCATTGTTCAGAATCAGACTCCCACCATATACCAGAATACCTGCTACTACCATTACACCGGAAGCCTCTGAAAATGCAGGAGCTAACTCCCGTTTATTCCCCATCCGACGGGTTGTTTCACGGTAATGGTTATTCTCTTGCTCAAACTTTTTCAAAACATATGACTGCGCATTGAACGAACTAATAATACGAACCCCTGATAAAGTTTCTTCAATGATAGACATTAACCGTCCTGCTGATTCCTGTCCTTCTTTAGCTTGCTGCTTTAGCGACTTAGTCACCCAGGCAATTATTACCCCTGATATAGGAATAACTATCAATGTAAATATGGTTAGCTCCCAGGAAATGGCAAATAAGAGAATAAAATACCCAACCAACAGAAAAGGTTCTTTAAAGATGGCGTCTAGAGTGTTAACCACTGACCCTTCCACTTCCTGTACATCCGTAGTCAGACGGGCTAGCAAATCTCCCTTGCGTTCATTATTAAAATATCCGACATGCAATCGTGTTACTTTTGTAAAGATAGCCTCCCGAAGACGTTTTACTGAATACGTACGGGCATCCTGTACTACTCGCTGGGCCATATACCGGAATAAATTGGTCAGTACTACTGCACCAACAATCACTCCAGTAACAAAATATAGAACCGACATTCTGTTACCGGATGCACTGTATTTATAAAAGTAATAATAGAAGAGATCTTTCAAGTAGCCAAACTCCAAAGCAAAGGTTGGTTTATTTACCAGCTGCTGTGCTTTCTCAGGCTCAATCTGCCCAAACAAAATATCCAGCAAAGGAATAAGAAGCCCAAATTGAAAAATACCAAATATGATGCTCAGCAGGGAGAAAATAAAAAAGGGGGTTACAAAACGGCTAAATGGCCGTGCATAACTAATCAGACGTAAATAAGTTTTCATTAATCAGGAAGTATAGACTCATACTCATTTCTACTATTAGTGTAAAAATGCAAGTGGTTGAAAGGTGCAAATATAACAAATGACGAATGGAGAACCTTTTTATTTTGATGAGGGGTAGTAAAACTTACCAACTAACCAGACTTTAGAGGTTGTCTAAAATTATTTATTAAATGCTGCAAAGGCATCTTTTAGGCTGCACCTTCGCTTATTTTTCGGCCCATAGCCGCTGGCTATGCCCCTCAAAATAGTCTCGGTTCGCTCTAAAGTCTGCTCTTTTCGCCTATTTAATAATAATTTAGACAACCTCTTAGAGAAAAATGAGTTAAAAACGGCAAACCTGAAAATTTCCCTCACTCCACTTTTTTTACTCTTCAACAGGACTATTTGTCGCTTCAACACCGGACATCTTTTAAATCATCCCACCCGTTTGCTATTTTGGATCATCAAAACCGGACCTTAAAGAGAAGAGATGGAGGATCTTTTATTCTGTTTATCAGCCATATGTATGTTTATTTTATAAAAACAGTAAACAACTCTTGCTTACTAAACACTGTTCAGTAAATTTGCATCGATTACATCAATACGATAACCTATGGGAATCTCTGAGAGAAAAGAACGGGAAAAGCAGGAAATGAAAAGTCTGATATTGGAAACAGCTACCCAGATGTTTCTGGAGCATGGATTTGAAAAAACCTCACTGCGCAATATTGCTGAAAAAATTGAGTACAGTCCGGCAACGATCTATCTATATTACAAAGATAAAAATCAGCTTTTTTATGATGTCCATGAAAAAGGATTTGAGCTATTATCTGAAAAGATGACGCCATTAATGCAGATCGAAAATCCATTGGAGCGGCTCTATAAAATGGGCGAAATATACTTAGACTTCGCTTTTCATAATCCAGAATACTATGACCTGATGTTTATCATGACTGCTCCTATGGAAGCCCTGCATGATGACAACTGGGATTGTGGCTTTGCTAATTACGAAATGTTGCGTCAAACCATTGCAGAGTGTATGGAGAAAGGCTTGATCAAGAAAGCTGATCTGGAAGTTACTACAGTCTCTGTATTCTCTTTTGTACATGGCTTGGTTTCACTAGCTATAAGGCAACGATTTAAAATGTATCCGGAAGAAACTCTTCCGGAATTATTCCGTCAGTCTATTGACAATATTCTAAACCTAATGAAAGCGTAAATTTTTTTAACCCATTACTAAACAGTGTTAACTTTTTAAAACATGATCACCAGGATTACAACGCGTTGTTTCCGGATGTTTACTGTCCTGTTGTTTCCCTCTATGTTATATGCCCAATCGGCTGTCTTAGAAGACTATGTAAAAGAAGGGATAAAAAGCAATCTGACTCTGAGGCAGGAAAATCTCGAACTTGAAAAAAGTATGGAGACACTAACACAGGTACGGGCATTGTATATGCCACGGGTTTATCTTAATGCTACTTATACTCTTGCTTATGGAGGGCGGCGTCTGCAATTTCCGGTAGGGGATCTACTTAATCCTGTATATGCAACCTTGAATCAGATGACAGGCACAGATAAGTTTCCGTCTGTTCAGAATGTGGATATACAACTCGCTCCCAATAATTTTCAGGAGACAACCATTGCTTTCCAGCAATCCATCTTTAACTCTGATATATACTTTAGCTACAAAATTCAGAAAGATCTTGTCTCAGCTCAACTTGCCAGACGCAATGTCTATGAAAATGAATTGCGTTACACGATTGTAGGTGCCTATTATCAATATCTTCAGACTCTGGAAGCCAGTAAAGTACTGACTCAGTCAAAAACGATATTACAGGAGTTATTAAAACTAAATCAGAAGCTAGTTGCTAATAATACAGCTACCAAGGATGTTGTATTCTCTTCTGAATATGAGATCTCAAAAATAGAGCAACAGTTAGCTTTTGCAGAAAAAAATGAACAGACGGCCCGCTCTTATTTCAACTTTTTGCTGAATCGGGATTTGGCTAGTTCTATTCTGGTAGATTCTGCTGCATATACTTCTGCTGCTCAAACATCTTTAACAGATCTCGAACAAACAGCTCTTTCCAACCGTCAGGAGATCCAGCAGATTAACCATAGTATCAAAGCAAACGAAAACAACATACGGCTTAATCGCAATAACCGTCTGCTACCCAATGTATTCGCAGGAGGAAGCGTAGGATATCAAGGGTATGGATATACATTTGATTCTTCACAACAGTATGCGATTGCACAATTTGGTCTTCAGTGGAATATATTCAAAGGAGGAGAAAAACGATCCAAAGAACAGCAATCGCGTATCCAGGCCAACCTGCTTTCCAGTAAATTCACAGAACTACAACAGCAGATACGCTTACAAGTTACTCAGGCTTATTATGATTTGCAGGCATCCCGAAAAAGTCTGACAGCAGCGGAAGAAGGGTTAAATAAAGCATTACAATCTTTCCGGATCATAGACAGCCGTTATCGCAACAACCAAGCCTTACTGGTTGAATTTCTACGGGCAGAAAACGATGTCACAACCGCCCGACTATCTGTCTCTATCGCACGATATGATTTACAGGCCAAACAGGCTCAGCTAAATAAAGTCATTGCATTACAGTAATAGACACACTTTACAAGAATTTAGACCATCTTCTCTTACTCTGTTAGTATAGAAAATACTATGAAAAACCTTCGCCTACCTTCATACTTAGTACTACTGGCACTCGAACTAGCACCCATGAGTTTTGTAGCTTGCCAGAAAGCCAAATCCACTACAGCTGCACAGAAAGACGATACGTCCGTTGCGATACAAACTGCTTCTGTAAAAGAAGAAACCCGCACCGAATCTGTGTTTACATCAGGATTAATCTCATCTGATGTAGAAGCTCGCTTGTCGTTCAAAACAGGGGGAATTATTGATAAAATTTATGTAAAAGAAGGACAAAAAGTAAGTCAGGGACAACTACTGGCAACTTTAAACCTTACTGAAATCAATGCCCAGGTACAACAAGCCCGACAGTCATATGAGAAAGCAGAACGCGATCTGCAACGTGTGAAAGGACTCTATGCAGATACGGCAGCGACCCTGGAACAGCTTCAGAATGTAACTACAGCACAGGAAGTGGCACGCCAAAACCTCACGATTGCACAGTTTAACCAGAATTACTCTCAGCTTCGTGCTACAACGAGTGGTACTGTCCTGAAAAAGCTAATGAATGAAGGAGAACTGGCTAGCCCTGGTGCTCAGGTATTATATGTAGCTGCCACCGGACAACAGAATTGGGTAGTACGTGTAGGTGTCTCAGATAAAGACTGGGCAAAACTTTCAATTGGGGACAAAGCCAAAGTAACACTAGATGCCTATCCCAATGATGCATTTGAAGGTACTGTAACAGAATTAGCTCAGGCAGCAGATCCACAGAATAAACTGTATGAGATAGAGGTACAGGTAAAACCAGGCAATAAGCGTTTTGCACCTGGCTTATTTGCTCGTGCAGAAATCATCCCGAATGAAAGTCATACCTATTCTATTATTCCGATTGAAGCCTTAGTAGAGGGTAACGGTCAGCAGGCCTTTGTATATGTGGTCAGCGCCGACAAACACACTGTAAAGAAACTACCTGTTCGGGTTGCATTTTTTGATAACCAAAGAGCTATGATTGCCAGTGGACTCGAAGGAATAAAAGAGGTAGTAACTGCAGGCGCCTCCTTCCTTACTGAAGGAGCTGATGTAGCAGTCATGAATGATTCCGGCACAATCAAATAGTGTTTGCTGCATACACTGATAATATAGCCATCCCCTCATTTTTAATTTTACCTGAAGATGCACATAGCTGAATTTTCTGTCAAAAACTGGCAGTTTATGCTTGTTCTGTTTATAGCCGTTGTAGGACTTGGGCTAAACTCCCTTTTCAATATGCCCCGGGGAGAAGATCCCGAATTTCAGGCGCCCTCATTTAGTCTGGTCATTGTCTATCCTGGCACAGACCCTGCCGACATGGAAGAACTGGTGGTAGATCCGGTTGAGAAGCGATTAAACGAACTGGAAAATGTGAACAACATCTACTCCAGCATTGATGACGGACTTGCGGTAGTTACTATTGAATACAAATACGAATCCGATCCGGATGAAAAATACCAGGAGATTGTTCGGGAAGTAAATGCACTTAAAACCATTTTACCGCAGGATATTTTCTCAATGAATATCCTGAAATTCTCACCTACAGATGTAAGTATCTTACAAACAGCTCTGGTGTCAGAGTCTGCCTCCTACAAAACGCTGGGCGACTATGCTGACAAGCTTAAAGAACGCCTGGAGAAAGTTAAAAGTCTGAAAAACGTAGATGACTGGGGCTATCCGGAACAAACTGTACGTATCTCACTAAACATTGAGAAGATGGCTCAGGAAGGTATTCCTCTGAATAGAGTAGTACAGGCACTGCAAAGTGAGAACCTGAATATCCCGGCAGGTAGTGTAAATCTCAATACCCGGAAATTCAATGTTAAGACAAGTGGTGATTATTCAAATCTGGATGAAATGCGCAATACGATTGTGTATACTTCTGGTACTAAAATCATCTACCTGAAAGATGTTGCCAACATTGAGTTTAACTACGATGAAGAGAAACACCTTACCCGTATCAATGGAAAACGTTGTGTACTGGTAACTGCCAGCCAAAAGTCTAACGAAAATATTTTCAGTGTAGGAGATAAGATTAACCCAGTACTGGAGTCGTTTAAAAAAGAATTACCTGTAGACATTAAGCTGGTGAAAAATTTTGATCAGTCGGTTAGTGTCAAGCACCGTCTTACAAGATTCGCTAAGGACTTCCTGATTGCGATTGTATTGGTATTGATCACATTACTTCCATTAGGATGGCGTGCCTCTACAGTAGTTATGATCTCTATTCCACTATCTATAGCCATGGGGCTGGCAGCGTTGGATTATACCGGATTTACGATTAATCAGCTCAGTATTGTAGGGTTGATTGTTGCATTGGGTATTCTGGTAGATGACTCTATTGTGGTGGTTGAAAATATTGAGCGTTATCTTCGGGAAGGATATGGTAAAAAGGAAGCTGCCATTAAAGCGACCAAACAAATTACATTTGCGGTAATTGGCTGTACCACGACACTGGTACTTGCCTTTATGCCATTGAACTTTTTGCCTGAGGCTTCAGGTGATTTTATCAGAAGTCTTCCAATGGCGGTAACATACACTATTATTGCTTCACTGCTGGTTTCGCTTACCATTGTTCCGTTTTTATCTAGCCGTATTCTGGCACACCACCACAATCCGGAAGGAAACTTTTTTCTTCGTATCCTGAAGAAAGGTATCAGTGGTACCTATAGTAAATTGTTACACAGAGCATTGGCTCACCCTGTTATTACTTTGGTTGTAGCCGGACTAATTTTTGGAGGAACACTGATGTTACTACCGACAGTAGGTTTCAGTTTGTTTCCGAAATCAGAAAAGCCTATGTTTCTGATCAACATCGAAACACCGGAAGGATCTAACATTTACGAAACGGACAGAGTGACAAGATATGTAGAAGCTAATCTGCATCAGACACCAGAAGTTGCCTACTTTACTTCCAATGTTGGAAAAGGAAATCCTCGCATCTATTACAATGTTATTCAAAAAGGGGAGTCTCCTAACTTTGCGCAGATCTTTGTACAAACAGAAGAAATGCCGGTAGCTCAGAAAGTGGCTTTAATAGACCAGTTGCGGATAAAATTTCAGAAATACCCCAATGCCAAAATTGAGGTAAAGGACTTTGAACAAGGTCCTAATCAGGAGGCACCTATTGCCATACGTGTATTTGGTGAAGATCTGGATACCATGCGAACAGTAGCAGCCAAAGTAGAATCTATCCTGAAACAAACAGAAGGAACAATTTATGTAAACAATCCTCTGGCCAATCGCAAAACCAGTCTGAAAATACGTATCAATAAAGAAAAGGCCGGCTTATTGGGTATTCCGATTGTGGACATCAACCGTACTATACGCTTAGCCGTAGCAGGCCTAAACATTGGTGTATTCAAAGATGAGGATGGTGATGACTACAATATTGTAACCACAGTACCCAAAGGAAAATACGCAGATCTGGAAGTATTCAAAAATCTGTACGTTAACTCTGCCATCGGAACAGCTGTACCTCTCAAGCAGATTGCAGACATTCAGTTAGAAACTTCTACTAACCTGATCCGACACTATGACAAGGATCGGTATGTATCTGTGACTGCCTTCCTTAAAAGTGGTTATCTGACAGACAATGTATACCAACAAGTGTTACAAAAGCTGGATGCTATGAAGTTTCCAGAAGGATTTTCATACAAAGCAGCTGGAGAACTGGAAAGCAGAGAGAAATCCTTTGGAGGTTTAGGGACGATCATACTGATTACAGCTTTTGGCTTTCTGGGTGTATTGATTCTGGAATTTGGCACTTTCAAAAGCTCCATTATTGTGTTATCAGTTATTCCACTGGGCATTGTAGGAGCCATCGTCATGCTTTTACTTACTGGCTATCCGATGTCATTTGTGGCAGTCATTGGATTGATTGCTCTGGTAGGGATAGAAGTCAAAAACTCTATTTTATTGGTGGATTTTACCAACCAGCTTCGCGAAGAAGGTATGGAGCTACAGGAAGCGATTGAACATGCAGGTGAAATCCGATTTGTCCCGATTGTATTAACTTCACTGACAGCAATAGGGGGTTTGATTCCTCTGGCAATAGAAGGCAATCCACTCTATTCGCCACTGGCTCTTGTACTGATTGGAGGCTTAATTAGTTCGACTTTATTGTCAAGAATTGTGACACCTATCATGTATAAGCTATTACCTCCAAAAGTTGAATTGAAGAATCAGTTGGTAGTAGGCGAGTAATAAGCAAAACTCTTGCGTTTAATTTACGGCAAAAAGGTTCAATGTGCATAGTTCTATGCAATCAGTAATTTTGCGGTGAATTCCGATCACTTTCTCTTGTTGCGGTGAGTTATGCGCAGTAGAGAAAGTGATCAGAGTTCCGCTTAAAAGCAAAAGTGATTAGAGTTGGGCGCAATTTGTTCATTAGGCCGACAAGCCATCTTACCTTTGTGAAAAAAATTTTTGCCGTGAAATCTACGCACACATGAAAAGTGACCAGAGTTATGCTCGAAAGCAAAATTATCGTGAGTTCAGAAATCAGACTTCAAGGAGTTATATAGTTTGGAGGACTTATTATCAATTACTTATAAACAAGAAAAGCGACAAACCATTGTCGCTTTTCTTGTTTATTTAGAGTTACAAAGTCTATATAGCCACTGTGTTAAAATGATCGGCAACCTCATCCAATATGCTGAGTATATCTGCATAATCAGGTGATTCTACCAGACGCATCCGATAGGATTTAAAGTGATCCAATCCTTTGAAATAGTTGGTATAATGGCGGCGCATTTCAAAGATTCCCAGTTTATCACCTTTCCAGCGAATAGAAAAATCCAGGTGTTTTTTGCATACATCCACCCGCTCCTGAATAGTAGGTGGAGTCAAATGCTGACCTGTCTGAAGATAATGTTTAATTTCCCGAAAGACCCATGGATACCCAATCGAAGCCCGACCAATCATAATACCATCCACACCATAACGGTTTTTATATTCCAGCGCCTTCTCAGGCGTATCAATATCACCATTCCCAAATATAGGAATGCGTATACGTGGGTTTTCTTTTACTTTGCCTATTAAGGTCCAGTCAGCCTCTCCCTTGTACATTTGTACACGAGTACGTCCATGAATGGTAAGTGCCTCAATACCTATATCCTGTAAGCGTTCTGCTACCTCCAGAATGTTCTTTGTATTATCATCCCATCCCAGGCGCGTTTTTACAGTAACTGGCAAATGAGTAGATTTCACAACTGCCTCTGTCATCTTTATCATCTTAGGAATATCCTGTAGCAAGGCAGCCCCAGCTCCTCTGCAAGCTACATTTTTTACCGGACAGCCATAGTTGATATCAATCAGATCTGGTTGTGCAGCTGTAGATATTTCAGCGCATTTACCCATTGTTTCCACATCACTACCAAACAGCTGTATGCCAATAGGTCGTTCGTATTCAAATATATCCAGCTTCTGCCGACTTTTGGCTGCATCCCGAATTAACCCTTCGGAAGAAATAAACTCCGTATACATCAGGTCTGCTCCATTTTCCTTACATACTGCACGAAAAGGAGGATCACTGACATCCTCCATAGGAGCCAGCAGCAACGGAAACTCGCCTAATTCTATCTCCCGAATCTTAGCCATAGACAAAAGCTTGGTTTTACTCTTAAAATAAATAGTTACATTACTACTAAATTTGCAAAGATACTCAATTTTTGAGCAATCCGTCAACAATTGCAACCGTTTACCATTAGTAAACAGCAACTGTCCAGCCAGATTCTGGTCTCTCAAGAATTTACATGTATCTTTGCAAAAGAAAACCTCTCTAACCATTTATTGGTTCATTTTATTATGCAACAACCGTATCCGCCTCGTCCATTGGTTAATCCTATTATTGGTCTTATACTGCTAGTTGGCTTTGGTTTACTTGGTCTCTCTCTAGGAACTTTTGTACTAGGGATACTATCTGTTCTTCCTTATTTTGATGGAGATCCAGTAGCTGCACTTCTACAGATTAATCAAATGACGAGTAATAATGATTTCTCACATCCCCATGCCTGGGAAATAGTGATGATAGTACAGGCATTCTCTTCATTTGGTGGATTTATTCTTGCAGCCTGGATCTATTTGTTCTTTATTGAAGGGAAAACTCTTCGGTCAATTAATACAAATGCGAAGATAGATTTTATTCCTTTATTGCTTATTGTCTTTCTGGGATTGGCATTTATCATTCTGAATGAGTGGATTTATCAATGGAATCGCAATTGGGATTTACCTGACTGGCTGTCTGGTTTTGAAGATTGGTCTCGTAGCCAACAGGAAAAGTTAGGCGAATTGACTCAATTTTTAACAAACTTTGATTCATTTTCCAGACTGATTATTGCCCTTATTGTAATTGCTGTTTTGCCTGCCATTGGTGAAGAGCTTATGTTCAGAGCAGCAATGCAGTCCATTTTTCTACGCTGGTTTAGAAATCCTCATGCAGCAGTATGGGTTACAGGGGCTATTTTTAGTTTTATCCACTTTCAGTTAGATGGCTTTATTCCCCGCTTGTTGCTTGGGGTTGTATTTGGCTATTTATATGTTTGGTCTGGTAATATATGGTATGCGATATGGGCACACTTTATCAATAATGGAGTAACAGTTCTTGGCGTTTTCTTTAACAAATCTGAAAAAACAAAAATAGATCTGGAACACACCGAATGGATCACCTGGAGCCAGGCCCTGATTGCAGCAGCAATAAGCAGTGTGATTTTGTGGTATCTGAAACGGTTATTTGATCAGTATTCTCAACCTAATCAGTCAATTTCTGAGGAATATAACTATCGTTAAAAATAAAAAGATCTGAATCTGTTTATTACAGGCGAGCAGCCATAAGCAGATTCAGATCTTTATGTGGCATATTGAATTTTCGGGCAATATGCTGATTAGTTACACTTCCTTTATAGGTATATACACCTTTCATAAACCATTTATTGCGGAAGATCATTTCATCAATTCCTCCCAAAGTACCCATTTCCAACAAATAAGGTGTAAATATATGACTCAGGGCCATTGTAGCAGTATGAGCAACCCGTGAGGCGATATTAGGCACACAATAGTGAATCACACCATATTTACGGAAGATTGGATTGTGATGTGTTGTTATTTCTGAGGTTTCAAAACATCCACCCTGATCAATACTCACATCCACGATAACCGAGTCAGGCTTCATAGTCGACACCATTTCATTGGTTACGACAATAGGACTGCGTCCTTCTTCCATACGCATAGCACCCACCACTACATCAGCCCTATTGAGAGCTTCTGCCAGTAAGTCTGTTTCTAAGGTAGAGGTATGAATCTGATGCCCTACAGCATACTTAAGTCGTCGGAGACGGTAGATATGTCTATCAAATACTTTAATCTCTGCTCCCATACCCATAGCAGTTCGGGCAGCATATTCAGCAACCGTACCAGAACCTAACACTACTACTTTGGTAGGTGGAACCCCGGTAATGCCACCAAGAATAATTCCACGGCCGTTATTGGCACTATTGAGATATTCTGCCGCAATCAACATCACTGTATTACCTGCAATTTCACTCATCGCACGAATAACCGGCATGCCTCCGACCTTATCCTGAAGCAACTCAAATGCTAATGCTGTAATCTTCCGTTTATTCAGCGCCTCAATATAGGTATGAGTCAGTTTAGCCGATTGCAGTGCTGAAATCAGTGTTTTACCAGGTTTCAGATATCCTATTTCTTCATCAGTAGGGGGTTCAACCTTTAAGACAATGTCCGCCTCGAAAGCTTCTTTCGCAGAATAAACAATAGTGGCGCCTGCATCACTATAGGCCTGGTCACTAAATTTAGCTGCTTGGCCAGCTGTTGTTTCTACACAAATACGATGTCCATTACGTGTGAGAATAGACGTAGCCTCTGGCGTGAGTACCAAGCGGCTCTCGTCCAGATCCCGTTCTTTAGGTAAACCTATAAACAACTGTTTTTGCGTAGTTTTCACTGCCAGCAATGATTCTTGCGGATATAATGCCGTTTGTGAGGCAAGTTCTTCTATCCCGGAAGAGGAAATTTGGCTACCCATGTTTGGATAATTCTAAGATTCGGCCGTTTTGCGCATCTAAATTAATACTAATTTTCAGATATTTTGCAGGTAAAAGATGAGGAATTTTTGCCGACCACTCTACAAAACAATAACTATCCGAGTCAAAATACTCTTCTATACCCATGTCCATTGCCTCGGTTTCATCCTTAATACGATAAAAATCAAAGTGATAACAGGACTCACCTTTCGCAGTAAGATACTCGTTGACCAAGGCAAAAGTAGGGCTCTGAACGGTGTCTTTCACACCTAGTCTTTCACAAACAGCTTTTACCAAAGTGGTTTTACCTGCACCCATCTCACCTTCCAGCAACCACACTTTGTATTCATCTGCCAGCTTTATCAGAAAACCAGCAATGAAAGGTAATTCTTTCAGGGAACTATATTTAAGTGTAAACAAGGGCGTCTGAGTTAAAAAAACGAAACTCAAAAATAATATCCCTATGTCTGCCTGGCAAGTCTTTCTTTCTTCTTTATGATTTCAAATGAAACAGATTAAAATTAATGAAGGTAAATAGTTGCAAATATTATATCTATCTGATATCATTACAATATCACAATAATCTAAACTACTATGACACGCGAAAAACTCTATTTACCTCTTTCCGGATACCTTATGGTATTTGTTGAACTGATTACTCTTATTACAGGCATTGTACTGATTGTAGCAGATTTTTCTACACCACCAATTTCTTTGGCAAGTCTGATGGGAGCGTTCTGTCTGCTAGCCTTTGTATTTATTCTTCCCGGTTTTTTTATAAACAATCCTAATGAAGCCAAAGTATTGTTGTTGTTTGGAGAATATAAAGGAACGGCAAGAAGAGAAGGTTTTTGCTGGATTAATCCTTTCTTTACCAAAAGACATATTTCACTAAGAGCTCGTAACCAGAATGGAAATGTGTTGAAAGTAAACGATAAACTGGGCAACCCAATCGAGATAGGTGCAGTACTGGTCTGGCAGGTACAGGATACCGCAAAAGCAACTTTAGAAGTAGAAAACTACCAGCAATATGTAGTTATTCAAAGTGAAGCTGCGGTGCGCCATCTGGCCAATACATTTCCTTATGATGATATTGACGAGCATACAGATGGTATTACGTTAAGAGCCAGTGCAGATCAGGTAAATAACCTGCTGGAAAAAGAATTGAACGAACGCCTTGACAGAGCCGGTATTAAAGTACTGGAAGCCCGAATCAGCCACCTAGCATATGCACAGGAAATAGCAGGAGCAATGCTGCAACGTCAACAAGCTACAGCAGTAGTAGCAGCCCGCCGCCAGATTGTAGAAGGTGCTGTTGGTATGGTAGAGATGGCCTTGTCCAAACTTTCTGAGAAAGAAATCGTTGTATTGGATGAAGAACGCAAAGCTGCCATGGTAAGTAATCTGCTGGTTGTCCTTTGCGGAGAAAAAGGCACTCAACCCGTATTGAATGCAGGAACTTTATATCATTAAAAAATAAATTCATTGGGTGCCTGATGGTCCTGATTAATCCTACCAACTACAATGGCAGACAAAACGGACAAAAAAGCATTTGCCTTACGTATCCGGGCTGATGTAATGAATGCACTGGAACGCTGGGCTGAAGATGAATTTCGAAGCCTAAACGGACAGATTGAATATCTTCTGGTAAAAGCGCTACGAGAAAACGGGCGATTGGAAGAGAAGAAGAACTCTGACCCAGCCCCACAAGAAGAATAATGGACAATATCCATAATAAAAAACCGCCTGTTTTTGCAAACAGGCGGTTTTAGTATATGTATAGATTAGTGTTTTTTAGCCGCTTCTGCTTTAACAGGATACTCAGTAGTTACCAATTCCTGTAGATCATCATCTGTTACTAGTTTTTTCCGGTCAGCTAATGCAATGAATTTATCATACATGCTGTTTAATTCCTCTCTGTCGAACAGATAACCCAGTAACTCAAGACGATAACGTAATGCATGGCGACCGCTACGAGCAGTCAATACGATAGAGGAAGCAGGCACACCTACATCTTCCGGATTGATAATTTCGTAAGTTTCAGCATGTTTCAGGAAGCCATCCTGATGAATACCAGATGAATGAGCAAAGGCGTTTTTACCAACAATAGCTTTGTTAGCCTGTACAGGCATACGCATCAGGTCAGATACCAGACGGCTGATACCATACAATCCTTTGGAGTTGATGTTTGTTTCAAAACCCAGATCTTTATGGGTTTGCATAACCATCACAACCTCTTCCAGAGAGGTATTTCCAGCTCTTTCACCAACACCATTGATAGTACATTCGATCTGACGTACACCATTCATGATGCCAGTAATGCTATTGGCAGTAGCTAATCCCAGGTCATTGTGGCAATGTGCAGAGATAATAGCTTTATCAATATTAGGGACGTGATCAAACAAATACTTTATTTTCTCTCCATAATGCTGAGGCAAACAATACCCTGTTGTATCAGGAATATTAACCACATTGGCACCGGCAGCAATCACAGCTTCTACCAATCTGGCAAGAAACTCAAGATCCGCACGTCCTGCATCTTCTGCATAAAACTCTACTTCATCCACTTTCTTGCTTTTAGCATATTTTACAGCCCATACAGCACGCTCCAGAATCTCTTCACGGGTAGAGTTAAACTTATATTTAATGTGCATGTCAGAAGCACCAATCCCTGTATGAATCCGACTGCGTTTTGCAAAGCGAAGGGCATCGGCAGCAGCATCAATATCTTTGTCTACAGCACGGGCCAATCCACAAATTACAGGTTCGGAAACAGCCTTTGATATTTCAATTACTGAATTAAAGTCACCAGGGCTTGAAATTGGAAAGCCTGCTTCAATAATGTCTACGCCTAGTAGTTCTAGTTCTTTGGCTACTTCAATTTTTTCCGGGGTGGTTAATTGACAGCCGGGGACTTGTTCGCCGTCACGTAAAGTAGTGTCGAAGATGTGAACTTTTTCAGCCATGGTACACGGGGTTGAGGTTAATAAACCAGAGATGTTTTAATAATTAGAAAAGAAATTTTTTCTGCAAACGAATTCCAAGATAGTGGTTTTTGTCCAAAATGGAAAAGAAAAAAACTACAAATATGCACTCCAGATTTGCAAAACATTGATTGTCAAATATTTACAAACACACAAAACAGGATGCATGCAGAGTATTTCGGGTTGTAGGCAATATATTTTTCCTGTTCATGAAAACAATAAGAATCTGCATGAACAGGAAAAACAATAGTATAACGAAGATCTAACTAAATAAATTCCAGGACTTTGGCACCCATAGTCTCTGTGTTCAGAATATTTGCAGCAGGCGTATTTGCGTCTGCAATGTCACGAGTGCGGAAACCAGCTTTTAGGGTTTGTTCAACAGCTTTGATAACAGCATCTGCTTCTTCTTTCATTCCAAAAGATATATCCAGCAATAAAGCAGCAGATAAAATAGATGCCAGCGGATTAGCCACACCCTTACCTGTAATATCGTGAGCAGAACCGTGAATAGGTTCGTATAGTCCTACAGTATCACCTACAGAGGCAGAAGCCAACATACCCATAGAGCCTGCAATCTGTGATGCTTCATCTGTAAGGATATCCCCAAACAAGTTTCCTGTCAATACTACATCAAATGCCTTTGGGTTTTTGATCAGAAGCATAGCTGCCGCATCGATAAACTGATGCTCCAGTGTCACTTCCGGATATTGTTTGGCTACTTCATTTACCACTTCTTTCCACAATCGGCTACTTTCCAGCACATTGGACTTGTCTACAGACATCACTTTTTTCTTGCGGGTCATGGCTGCCTTAAATGCTTTATGAGCAATACGCTCTACTTCATATCGGCTATAAATCATGGTGTCATAGGCAGTATCTCCATTGTCTTTACGGCCTCTCTCACCAAAATACACATCTCCTGTCAACTCACGAAAAAACAATATATCTGATCCACGCAATACTTCTGGTTTGATACTGGATGCTTCAAGCAGTTCATCAAATAATTTGATAGGGCGCAGATTGGCATACAATCCCAACTCTTTACGCATACGTAACAAGCCTTGTTCTGGACGTACTTTTGCAGTAGGGTCATTGTCATATTTCGGATGACCAACTGCACCAAACAAGATTGCATCAGATGCTTTCATTTTGGCAAGGCTCTCATCTGGCAGTGGGTTCCCGGTCGTCTCAATAGCCGCATGGCCAATGGTTGCTTCATCAAATTCGAAGGTATGCCCAAACTTGGCAGCAATTTTTTCCAATACTTTTTTCCCTTCGCGGGTTACTTCCTGTCCTATACCATCACCTGGAAGAATAGTGATTTTGTATGTTTTTTTCATTGGATTACAATTTCATGTATACTTCTGCGAAAACAGTGTAAACACAAAGGTGTTAGATAATAAGTTGTTTGAGTTCGTGTCTGGAAATGCTATAAATAACTATTTATAACTTAATGGGCTAAGTCATAAGCTTTGATTTCTTCTTTCAAACTAAGCAGATAATCGATATCGTCATATCCGTTCAAAAGACAAGATTTCTTGTAAGGATTGATATCAAAAGACGAGGAATGTCCGTTTGCAAGAGATATAGTTTGTTTTTCCAGATCAACAGTCAGTTGTGTAGCTGGATCTTTTTCAATTTCAGCAAAAATTTCTTTCAAAAACTCATCTGAAACCTGAACCGGCAACAGGAAAGTATTCAAGGCATTGTTTTTAAAGATATCAGCAAAGAAGCTGGATACTACTACACGAAAACCGTAGTCATAGATAGCCCATGCAGCATGTTCACGGCTACTACCCATTCCAAAATTCTTTGCACCTACCAGAATCTTGCCCGAATAGGTAGGATTGTTAAGTACAAAATCAGGCTTAGGTTGGCTTTCATCGTCATTATTGAAGCGCCAGTCACGAAATAGATTTTTTCCAAATCCGTCACGGGTAGTTGCTTTCAAAAAACGAGCTGGGATAATCTGGTCTGTGTCTATATTTTCAATAGGCAAAGGAACCGCAGAGGATTTTAATAACGTGAATTTTTCCTTACTCATAATCAAATGTATTGTTGATCGTACAAAGAATTTTATTCGAAATAACAGATATGCTTTAGAGCAATAGTATTATCTAGCTGATAACAACGACCCAAAGGGACAAAGGTATGTGAAAGAGAAAAAAAATACTATAAATAACCTGACGGATTTTAGTATATATCATTCTGGAAACAATACTTTCCTTATAACTTGCAAGTGCTTATGGCGGTATGTCAGAAGAAACACCTGTAATCAATTATCTTTGTGGACAGAATTGTCCCTTATTATTTGTCATATGATTAAGATATTCAAAACAAAGTACCAGCCTGTAAGCTTTGCCTCTCTTTTTCATTCACTTCCACAGTGGTTTTCATTTATCGTATTAGGTAGTTTACTGGCCTGCACTTCACAGACACAGGAGGATCAGAAAGAAGCTATCCCAAAAGATACTATCATCCAGACAACCCCCAATACGTCTACAGATACCTTACAGATTGATTTGGTAGCTCTTAAAGAAAAGGGGCAATTACAGCCTGCTGAGACAATAACAATACCACATGACCCCGTTTTTCTAAAATCCAAAACATTTAAGGCAATACCCTTACAAATGATACTGAATACGTTTTCCTCTGTTAGACGTCTTGATGCCTCACAAACACAGGTAATCTTTGAGTGTGAAGATGGCTATAGCCCGTCTATGCCTTTACAACAATTGATGCAAACAAAAGTCTATCTGGCAACACAGGATACCGAAGCGCCAAAAGGAGAAGAGTGGGTACCTATTAAAAAGAAGGGACATGAGACAAAAATTGCCCCTTTTTATATTGTGTATACAGAAGCAGACCCCAAAGATAATAGTTACAAATGGCCTTATAATCTTGTGCGCATCCGGTTGGTTCCAGTATCATCCGAACTAACAGTATTATTCCCAAAAGATGAACGAATGGTTAAAGGATATAACCTGTTTCATACCAATTGTTTTACCTGCCACTCGATTAATGGTATAGGAGGGAAGATGGGGCCAGAGTTGAATTATCCCAAAAATGTTACGGAATACTGGCAACCTGAGCATCTGAAAGCCTTTGTCAAAAACCCATCATCGTATCGTAATGACTGTAAGATGCCCACACTTACTAACATTTCTGATGCTGACATTACTGCAATTATCCAGTATATAGGTTATATGAAAGACTTTAAAACACTAGCCAAACGTTAAGAACACGAATCTGACAGGAAGTAGAAGATTTATCATCAAAATTATCCGAATACAAGCCAACTATAAACAATATTCGAGCTCCGGTCAAGGCTCCAGTACAGGATAGAAACCCAAACTTATTGATTAAGACAGAAAGGGACTGGAACTCCAGTCGTTTCTCAAAAATATCCCAACTCCGATCTATTTTCCAGAATATTATTATCTTGATCACCATTACTAATTATCAAAATAGTGATCACAGGTGAAGAATAGCTACAATCTGATTATTTCTGAGAAATATCAGATTAATACTAATTGTCTTAGTTGTGCATGGTTCATTATGATTGCTATTGTGTGAGACTTACACCTATCTGCAAAACAATTCAAACAGGAGTTTATGCAATTAAAAAATATTGTATAAGTCAAGTAGCATGTTTGCACAATATTTGTAATCTTAGTATATGTAGAATTCCACACAAAACTTCTTTCCCTGAAATAATAAACAACTAAGTGTTCACTAGTGCGATTAGCGAACATAAAGGTTTGATTACGACCAATTCATTTCCAGATACACCTAAAACATCTATGAAAACAACTTTACTCATGCTAATAGGCTGTCTGTGTCTGTTGGCCTGCCATCCTGTGCACCTACTATCTAAAGAGACATACTCTAACTCCCAACAAACTATTTCACCTGACTTACCCGATGCAGTAGTCTCTCTGGATAGTAGCCACACAGTAAATGCAGCACAGGTTTCGAATGATTTCTATCTTCCTGCTACTGGTTTAGTAGAAAACAAGATTATCTATAGTACCAGTACTCGCAAGCCGGGCTTACTAAAACAAATGAAACTAGCCAAACAACTTTATAAATCTTTGGATGATAGTACAAAACTTTATACACGGCGCCGATCTGCCACCATACAGACAGTAAACCCTATGGCACGTGCTTCTCTATGGTCTGGTATTGGGGCATTTGCCTTAGTATTACTTCCTCTCGGCAGTGGTATATTTGGTTTACTAGCTTTATTCTGTGCTGTTTTTGCTATCATTAGTGGTATTGTTGGCCTTAATCAAATTCGCAGGTCTCCAGATCTATTTAGAGGGAGAGGTCTGGCAATTGCAGGTATTTCACTGGGAGGTTCATTCTTAGTACTTATAACATTAATTCTTCTGGTTCTGTTATTACTTTTTGCTGCCTGGAATCAGTAGCCTTGAATGATACAAACGATAAACAATATATGGCTTCTACTAATGTATCCTCTTAGATATAGGCTATACCGTCTGAGTTATGTATTGTTTATCACAGTATCTCTCCTTAAACAAGCCAAAGCACAAACAGAAGTTGCCTGCCCAGATACATTGGTTACTATGAATGCTCAAGGGGCACAAATGCCTATGGAAGTAATGTTAGATTCTCCTTCTAACAAACACTATTCAGAACCACAAAAACAAGGTTCAGTAACAATAGTGCCAGGAATAGTAAAGGACTCCATCAAGTTATATGTACATCGTAAAAAACTAAAACTCAATGAGCAAACATCACAAAAGCTTGGCAGAATATCTCTCAGGACAACAATTAGTGCATATGTATTGGCATTTGTAAGTTTAGAGATTGCAATAGGCACATTCAGTTTGATTATAGGGCTTGGAGCTATACTACTAGCTATTACAGGTATGATTCTGGGAGTCAAAAGTTTGAATGGCACTCATAAAAACAGAAAATCCAGGATACCTGCTATGGTAGGCTTCTTTTTTAGCTTGATGATGCTGGTAGCTTTTGCAGCAGCTATTGCCATCTGGATGTATACACCCTGAGAGCATGTATTCTCAATCAAGTAGGTCTATCCTATATCGGTTAGAGGTCTTTTGTCACAAAATCAATATTTCGCTTAAGACCAGCTAGCTTGGTACGTTTTACAGGTGAGTCTTTGAATAATACTTTAAATATCTCTTCTGTTATCTCCTCCCAATCTGCTCTTTTCATATGTTGCAAGGCTTCTGAAGGCTGAAACTGTGCTTCCTTATTAGGCTTTGCAAATCGATTCCATGGACAAACATCCTGACAAATATCACAGCCAAATATCCAGTTCTCAAATTTACCCTGTACATCTGGCGGAATTTGTTCTTTTAGTTCAATAGTAAAATAGGAAATACATTTGCTTCCATCTACTACATAAGGTTCTGTAATGGCATCGGTAGGGCAGGCATCTATACAACGGGTACAGGTACCACAATAATCTTTAACAGGCCCGTCTTCTTCCAGTTCCAGATCCAGAATCAATTCACCTAGAAAGAAAAAACTTCCCATCTCCCGATTGAGTAGGTTAGAGTGCTTTCCAACCCATCCCAACCCTGACTTTTTTGCCCATGCCTTTTCTAATATGGGAGCAGAATCGACAAATGCCCGTCCATTTACTTCACCGATTTCCTCCTTAATAAACTGAATAAGCGCTTTCAATTTGTCTTTCACTACATAATGATAATCTATACCATATGCATACTTGGATACTTTCAGATCATTGGTATCAGTAAATAGTTCCTTTTCAGGGAAGTAATTAAAGGCGAGAGAGATTACAGACCTGGCATCCTCTACCAGCAAACGAGGATCTAGTCGTTTGTCAAAGTAGTTAGCCATATATGCCATCTGCCCATGCCTGTTCTGATTTAGCCACTGTTCCAGACGAGGAGCCTCTTCTTCCAAAAAATCAGCTTTAGACACACCACAAAAAGCAAATCCCAGTTCACTGGCTTTTTGCTTGATAAGTTGGGTATTTTGTGTTTTGGAAGAGGAGAACATAGTTACAAAGAAAAGATTTAGCAAAGATAGTTTACTGGTTCTAAAAGCTGAACAAAAAGAAATCTCTTCCTGTTACATTTTCATATAAAAACGATTGTACTACTTTTATTTAAAAGGAGAGTAAAGGCTTTCTTCAGGCTATACAATCCTGTACTTTTATCATTCATTGAAGAATTTACATCCTTACCATAACTATTTATGTTTGAAAATCTTTCACCTCGCCGCCAGGAACAACTTCAAGCCTTTGACCGCTTGTTGACTATTATGGATGAATTACGAGAGGGTTGTCCCTGGGATCGCAAACAAACCATGGAAAGTCTCAGACATCTGACCATCGAAGAAACGTATGAATTGTCAGATTCTATACTCGAGAATGATCTTACAGAGATAAAGAAAGAGTTGGGTGACATTGCTCTTCATATTGTTTTTTATGCAAAAATTGCCTCTGAAACCCAGGCTTTTGATATTGCAGATGTACTCAACTCTGTCTGTGAAAAACTGATTTCACGTCACCCACATATTTATGGAGATGTAAAAGCAGACAATGAAGAACAGGTAAAGCAAAACTGGGAACAGTTGAAACTAAAAGAAGGTAATAAATCCGTATTGGCAGGAGTGCCCGGTTCATTACCAGCTCTGGTGAAAGCCATGCGTGTTCAGGAAAAAGCCAGAAGTGCCGGATTTGACTGGGAAGAAAAACATCAGGTTTGGGAAAAGGTAGAAGAAGAGATCCAGGAATTTAAAGAGGCCTTTAACGAAAGTGGTGAGGTTCCCTCGGAAGCTGCTGAGAAAGAATTTGGAGACTTGCTATTTTCACTAGTAAACTATGCCCGCTTTATAGACATCAACCCCGAAACTGCGCTGGAACGCACTAACAAAAAGTTTATCAAACGGTTTAACTATTTGGAAGCAGAGGCCAAAAAAATAGGCAAAGGCCTACAGGATATGACACTCGCCGAAATGGACGTATTCTGGGAAGAGGCAAAAAAGCAGGAGTAACTTTCTGAAACACCACTTATATATACTAGTGGCCAATGTATCACCAGAATTTTAAATACCAATTTCTTGAACACTTCGATAGAATTAAAAAAACAATTATATGCTCATTGCTTAGAGTATGTAACCCAACGTATAGATACAGCGAAACAGGCAATGGAAGCAGCTCAAACTGCAGCTAATGAAGAGTCTAAAAGCAGTGCGGGAGATAAATATGAAACTACCCGTGCCATGATGCAGATTGAACGAGACCGCCATGCAGCTCAACTGGCAGAGGCACTTAAACTCAAAAAAGAACTGGACTCTCTTAATGTAGACAAACAATATGACAAAGCACAGGCTGGTAGTTTGGTTATTACTGATCAAAACCGTTTTTTTCTTTCTATTAGTGCTGGCAAAATTACGCTTAACAAGATAGACTACTTTGCTGTTTCCCTTAATTCGCCTATTGGAGTCCAGCTACTTAATTTGAAAGCTGGAAACGAATTTCATTTTCAGAACAGAGTTATTCAAATTAAAGAAGTTATTTGAGTATTCTTCTCTTACTTATTAGTTAGGCTAATCAAATATACCTCTGTCCTGCTGAAAGACAGAGGTATATTTTTTTCTATAATCTCTGGGTAAGATATCAGCTCTCACCTTACTATGATTAAAATGGAAAAAAAGAAAACGCAAGCATTTGATTATAGCCTTGATTTTAAGAAGACAGACTTCCGGCAACATCCGGAATTGTATCGTCCGGGAGTAGGAGAGCAGGGAGTTCTGCTGGTAGAACCTTATAAGTCCGAGATATTACCTCATTGGCGATTCAAAACGCCAGCAATTGCAGAGGACTCTGCCAAGAAGATTTTTGAGTTATTTCAACAGTATCTGGCCCAACTGGACTTTGTAGGAGCTGATATGGCCCGAAAATTCCTTCAGATGGGCTTTACCAGAGCACGCAGATATGCTAACTATAAAGGTGGGCGCAAATATGCTCAGATACAGTCCAAGGACACAACAATACTTCCCTATCCCTACTCCAGTGGTAGCCAATATAAAGGCAATCCTGTTAACACTCGCCAAAGTGATGCTGATACAAATGAAAAAGCTCAGGCTGCTGCTATATTCAAGGAATACTGGACAAAGGCTAAAAGCAATCCGGAATATCTTCATCTACGAGATATATTCCTTCAAAAGTATACCTGAACCAATCTACCTCTCAGAATAAGTAATTATGGAGCATATCCTATTTTAACCGTGTAAATACATACCAGACAGAAATTCTAGAATATATTTTTTCTTTCTACTAACTTTATTTGTATAGTTACTCAGTCAGATATCTTCATGGAATATACAAGAGCGGATATTTCATTAAGCACTTCGATTAAGTCTTTAGAACCAGTTGCATTGTAGGCTTTTACAAGTGAGAGTCGTATTATTCTTTTCCTCCAGCTATACATTTCATCTTTACACAATTGATCCACTGCCAGAATAATATTCTCCTTAACTAGTAATAATAGCTCATGAAAATCGCCATTACCTACTCCATCTTCTGCATATATTAAATCCAGCATCTGACTGGAACTAACCGGGACATTTTCTAACTGATTGTTTTTATTTATGATTTTGGCATTTGAGAATGCCCACTTAACAACTATCTCATAAAATTGTGCATAGACCTCATCCTTGTTCATGAATTCCTCATTTTAGATAAATAAAACCTATTAAATAAAATGAGTGGGTTAGTAAAATACTTTTATAGACGGTGGTTTACTGTAAATTTTCCCTACTTAATTAATAATTCCCTACTTAATTAATAAGCAAACGGATAGCTTTGTGAACAAGCAATTGTTCTTTTGTTCAGGACTCAGTAGCATTAAGAAAATAGTCTATTGCACTAAAAGCTAACGTAGTCATCTTTGTAAAAACTAAGCTATCACTTTTTCTTTCTTCTTCATCGTAATACTTTTCAGTTAATTCTTCTGATTTAAGCAGCAATTCAGTTGTCTTCTTTTTGATCTCATCTATGCCAACCAGATTACTTTCATAAGACTCAACTACAGCCAGTGCAGTCTTGAGATGCTTTTGTAGATCAATATGAGCATATTCTTCATCTCTGCGTTTGATCACATAATTAATATTATCTATCAGTTCTTGCAATTTTTCTCTTTTGTCTGTGTTCATTTAGTCTACACTTAAATAAGGAGAGTTCACTCTTTAGCTCCTTTAATCAATAAATCACCATCACTACGTTATTTCTTATGCTTAAGTTTTAGTTCGTTCAAGGAAATAGTCTATTGCTCCATATATACATGTAAGCATTTCCGCAGATGTCAGACTTTCCTCCATATGTTCTTTACTTCTAGTACCAACATCTTCATACACCAGTTGCCTGGACCTTTGTAGTAATTCTCTCGCTACATACTTAATCGAGGAGATGTCTTTCTGACTATCCTCATAAGTTTCAATTACTCTCAAGGCAACTTCAATAAATCCATCCAGATCATTATAAGTATACTCTTCTGTAGGATATTGCATCATTTCGTCCATCCTATTTCTAAGACTTGTAAGTATTTCTCTATCTTCTGTATCCATATTGAACTATCATAAAATGGTAAGTAATAGACTTTCATCTTATTGTTCGGGGTGGTTTCTCACTAAAAGTGGGCAAATGGTAACCTATTTAATTACTCACTTTCGGATAAGTATTAAGAATTAAAAAAATGAAACATTTGCAATCCGTATACTGACACTAATTTTACTATTGATTTTTAACCATTTTTTGTCTCTACATCATTTCCGGGCAATTGTATCTCTTCTGTTAGTTCCTGTTCGATGTTGCCTAGTATTTCAGCGTTTTGAAAATTTAACTTACTTAGATTCTGAATGTTGATGATTACTGGTATGCGTAATTAAAAAAGTGGTTAATCGGTAATAGTGGTGAGACTTTCGTCTTCGTTTAGATCTTTCTTTTTTCGGCCTTTGAATTCTCCATTGCCTCTAATACTATTTCTGATTTTAAAATATTCGGATTGTCCATCCTGGATATAAGTAGGAGGGTACTTTCAAATTTCTTTTTTCTTACTTCATTCTTGATTGAGCAAGCTTGTGAGTACTTATTGATTATTCCTCAATTATCTCCAAAATAGACTTCAGCTACAACCTGATCAAGGATACTTACTAGCTTTTCGGATGATTCGGCTTTGATCGTTTTTGTAATCAAGTCTGCTATCCATCTCCTTTTGGATTCGTATAGGTTTGTTTGATACAATACAGAGAAAGCCAAAAGCATTTGATTGGCAACTACCTGCATGCGTTTGTCTATCAGATCCGGACTTTCTAATGTGCGTTCAGCATTAATCAGTTCCAGCATCTGATGGGCACTTACATCCTGACCTTCTATATATGGATTTGCTTTTTGGTTATTTTCATATATCCATTTAATAAGCAGCTCATAGAGCATCCCCGAGGTTTGTTCGTTTCTCATTTCGCACTCAATTAGAAGTTGTTAAATTCTAAAATGAGTGAATTAGTATAACGGTGGTAGCAATTAAAAGAGTTTTCTTTTTACTATAATTCTTGCTGTCTTTCATGCAAGACTTCAATCAAATCATCTTTATTATCGACTACATTAGGTTTCAGCTAATAGATCTCTGGCGCCATTTCTTACTATCTTCACTTTAAATAGATGACCTTCTTTACCATATACCTCACAATAATATTTGGCTAGATATTTTCGAAGTATATATAAATTTTGACACTCTAAATATAACTTTAAATACACTAAAAATGCAAGAAGTAAGCAAGCCACGAAAGATATTCGAGTATTTCAGTACGCAGATTCGACTGTAAATGAGGGATGAATTCTTATAAGCTATGAAAATGACTAAGTCAACTTACTATGGAAAATTAAAGTTTGGCAACTGGACCAAACAGGAAGAAGACTGGCTAATAGGATGGGCAAAAAGGAACGGTATGCCGGATAGTAAAATGCAGAAAAATCAACAATCAGTAACAGAGTAATCTTTTCCTATTCTGTTACTGATCCGGAAGCAGGCTTGTCTGTTTCGTCATATATCTCCAGCAATCTTTCCAACTCATTTGCTGGTAGAGTTTCTAACTGTATGATGAAAGGAGCATATGATCTAAGATCAGCATTAAACTGAAGCGTAACGTCTAACAACTCACGGATTATCTCTAGTTGTTCTTTTGCTTGGTGTAGTTTACGGATCTGTGAAAGTGAAATAGGTAAGCTAGCAACTTTATGGCAAGCAAGTGATTTACGGAGATAGTCACAAAAGAGAGAATAGGCCTCCCGATCCTTTAACATGAATTTAACAGAATTTAATAAAATAATGTCCAGTAAATTTTGACGCATCACAGTATAGCATTTTTAGCAGACAGGCACACAGCACAATACTACAAGACATAAAAAATAATACCTCTCAGATCTCTGGCTCTGAGTGAAATAGAGAATTGTGTAGCTCGCCCGAAGATGCGTCAGGTAAACGACAAAACGCATGAGATCTTATGGGTATTTGTAGCCCCACCTATTCAGAAGAAAAAATCTAAATCCACAAAAAGGGAAAAGGGAGAGATCCGAAAGCCATCTCTGTATTTAAGAGCATGAACATACATCGGGCATCCTAATGTGAATAAACAATCCCAAGCCTTGTATAGCTACTCAGAGTAATCATTACTTTGTTTGTGGCAACCAAATGCGAAGTAAAAGTAGTCAGAATTCGCCTGACAATAAAATTCGTATACTTGAATTACAAGCAAAACAAGTATTGAATGCCGTTCAAAGGCAGTTTGCCGTCATTAACGCCTTCCCAAATAACAAGCTCAATCCCCTGTATTGGCAGAAGGTAGAACAAGCAATGACCTTTTACGGTTAGCTCAAAGCCTATAGTTAATTCCTGCAGGAAGAGCAAATCTGGTCATAAGTATAGTAGTCTAACTATTGGAAATAAACAATCCCGGCACTTTGTGTCGGGACTGTTTTAAAGCTAGATAGTTACAAAGGGCTGAAACAGCCAGTCGTAAAACTGAACTCATCTTTAATTTACTTAACAATAGCCGAAAACAGAACAGATAAACAGATCTTATAATCACATAAAATCCGCCTAACCAAGAGAATGCGCAACTTTTGGTGAGCCTGATAATTTCCGCTTTCTGGTAGTGTAAGATACACAAAAAATCTCCAAAACAGCGAAAATTTTTCAGGAGTGGAAATGTATCGTTTTTATTTTTGTCTATCTGAACTTCTGGTTATCGGTTAGGGCTTGCTATGCATCTTAGTAAACTTGTTTAATAAAGGTTACACTCTGGTTATTCCCATTTGTCGTAAAGACTGGTTAACACGTTTGATAACACCTTGTAACCTTTAGAAAACCATAGCGCGAAAAAACCGAAAATCCGCTAATCCAACACCCTGACAATCACATGTATTTTGATAAAAGAAACCCTATAGAGGCGATAAGTGGGGAGCCACATTCAAACACTACCTGGTATTGGATGACACCAACCCCAAAAACAAATAGGATCTATTAGGAAGAAACGTTTAACTATGTAGCACATGAATCTCTAGAACCACAAAAAACTATTTATCGTGTAATGGCGGATTCATTATCAAACGTATTATCTAAAGCGAAAAGAGAGAACAAACTAAATTCTATAGACACTAAATTCTACACACATAAATAGTAAGTTAAATAATACTTATCGAATCACTCATGTAGCATCAGATGCAGATGACAAAATTACGGCTATTGATGGCAGGGTATATAAACCATAGATGAATACACAATAACTATTCTTACTACAAATAGGATCTTCCTTATAAAAATGTAAATTTCCTCACACGCATAGAAAACACACAAATCCGCTAAAATACACTTGTATAAATTAAAGTAACTAGCCTTTTCAGATGCTTCTATAAGAGTTGTTTTTAGCTTTCTCTGAACTAGCTAGTTGAAAAGCCAACTCTGAATACTAAGGCTTACGAGCTCTTATTGTTGATAAGCACACTGTTCCACTGACAAGTATTACTCAGGAACAGATGCATAGTTACCGGAACGTAAAAATCGCTATATCCGACAAAAGAGACAGTAGTTACAATAGAGTCAACTATAGAAACAGCTGAAACTTCTAAGAAGAAAGGTTCGTAATAGGTTTCAGTATAACAAATAAGTAATGATTCATTGTAAAAAGCCATCAGTCTCTGGTGGTTTTTTTAGTTTTACCTGTCCGAATACAAGTAAAGGCTTATGATTTCAACTATATATAACATTGTCCCAACAGTTTTCACTTAGGCTTTTGCAAATGAATTAGAAAGGATTTTCCTCTGGAAAAAGACCGTTACTACCACTTAGCATAATAAGAACCTCAAGTATAATGAGATAATTTAGGGTAAACATAGAAGTTGTTTAGTAAAAAGAAAGGATTTCCAAAAAAGAGTGAATTTTGAGATACGAACCAAAAAATATCACTCCAAATGGAAGTCCTTGAAATATGATCTGTGAAGCTCTATGTGAAAAACAAAAGCCTAAAAAACAAAAAGATAATCAACAATCGACTGATAGACAGTATGGTATGCTTTCTTATAATACGACTCCCTATCATTACTTTGATGAACTCTTATATTCGTATCGAACCGTCATTGAGCAGGCCAATGCTTGGCTGGATAGTTTCAAAGTGTTATTAATTCGATTTGAGACAAAGGCTCATACATGGACATCTCTATTATATATAGCCTTCTCTATTCGTTTTTCACGTAAAATTCAACCTCTTGATAAATACTAAACAACTTCAATAGTGGAAAACATGATTCAAAAGAAATTCTAATTTTTAACAGATTGATATTGTCCTACTGTGTGGAAAGCGTTTGAGCGAATTTTGCATCAAAGTCCGGTACACTATTGACTTCAAGTAGTAGCCTGAATCCAGTCTTTAACTATTTGGATTAGCATAGATTGGTTGTTTTCCACATCCTTCATACTGGTAAAGGTAGCAACAGCCCGATCATTTTCCTTCCAAGTCAATAACTTAGAGGGATCCTCGATCAGATAAGTGGCAGGCTGAACTTGTTTTTTAACACCTCTATGAAAAATCAGTTGCACCGATTTAGGTGGTTGAATCTTCATTGTAATCCGATCTTCATCCCTTATACTATAATTGGGTCCATTCCATTTAATAGTTTCAGTTAACTCAGCAGATGCCTCCATAATATATAACCTGAGTTGTTCAATTTCTTTTCGAAAAGGATGGTTTAATTCATCTAGAAATCGGGTCACTTCCTGATTAAGATTCATTGTCTTAAGGTATAAGTTATATGGATGATAGATGAAGTTATTATTTTTTATAAAATCTGTTACAATTACTTAATTGATTTCGCCCCAGAATTTATCTTTTTGTCTTGTGGTATGCCAAGACTTTTTACGCAAGCCTCAATGCGACAACATCCTAACCCGCTATCAGGCTACTGTCAAGTGATTGATGACAGCATTCGTGACGGTTTCTAAGCTACAACTAATGCTATAAGGTACAACTATGGCAAACGCAATACAGGAACTAAAGACTATGAAAAGGCAGTGAGAGTTTATTACCAAACAAAAAGAATTAAACAAAATGAATACCAACAGTGACAGGGCATCATAGGTATGAGTCTACAACAATTGTATCAGTATGCAACTCTGTTGACAAGAAATGTAAATAGCTTTAAGCGGTTTCTTTCTCCAGAAAATCTAGAATCTGATCAGGTTAAAAAGAGGATTGCACATCTCAATGCTACTCTTTCATCAAGTAATTTTCTGATTTATTTTAAGGCAGCTTTACTCTGTTGAGTAAGTGTTTTGTACTTATTCATTGCGGTGTACTACTTGCGAATAAAGGCTTGTTCGTCGGTATTCCAGATGCGAAAATTAATGTACCATCTTTTTGTTACGTCCCTGTTAGAATGGAAAAGTCTAGGCTCGTAATCAGGGTCAAGGTTATTACTCATTGTGTAAAAAACTGTGATAGTTTGCTGTATGGATTCGCAAATAACTGATTTTAAATCGATTAAAAAATAAAAAAGGACAACCAGAAGCTGTCCCCTTTTACAATCAAACCATACAAAACTATGATAAAATGTAATTCTTAACCTTAACCGTTATATTGTCATACTACATGAAGTCCTATTTTTTATTTTATATATCCAAAGGTATAGCACGCGTTTCAAAAAGTCAAGAAAATATCGACTTATTTTACAAAAAAAAGTCAGATAAGTGCAATTTTTATAAAGTCTAAACTGTCCGATATAAGAAGATAGTGTTACTATTATACACTTTAGTGGATCAACTCTCGCAAAAACCACTATAAATGAGGCAATTATCTAAACTATTAGTCTTCCGGATAAGGAATAAAAACGAAATTGGTAAATTCCTCATCTACGACAAATAAGCAGCAGTACTCATCCGGATCTTTATAGGCGGCTTTGAAAACATCTTCATCCTCTACAATCTTCCGCTGCACAAACTCATCCAAAAAGGAAGCATAGTAATTCCAGTCTGTACCTACTTCATATTTACGAATCAGCAGTTGCCCAATAGGGAGTTCAATTGTACAAACGGGAAAAATCGGATAGTCAGAAAACCCTCGTTTACGAATAGCATACGAAGCCTCTTTAACGGCATCTGCTACTAATACAAAGTCTTTACTGATGGTTCCCAAATAACGACCATTCAGTTCAGGATCATTAGCACTATTATCAATCATACTTGGTTGTGTAGTTTTTATTTAGTTACTCACAGGTCTTTTCTCCAGCCATGCTACATTTTCTACATGGTATGTATGCGGAAACATATCTACAGGTTGAACAGCCATTACAACATATTTCTCATCCAGTAGAGCCAGATCCCGAGCTTGCGTAGCAGGATTGCAACTTACATAGACAATACGTTGTGGAGCTACTTTCAGCAGCATTTCGACTACCTTGGCATCCATACCAGCTCGCGGAGGATCAGTAATGACTACATCCGGATATCCATTCGCTTGCAGAAAGTCTTCCGTCAGCAAATCCTTCATATCGCCAGCAAAAAATGCGGTATTGGAGATACCATTTACTTCCGAATTGATTTTAGCATCTTCAATGGCCATAGGTACATACTCCAATCCAACCACTTTCTTTGCCTGACGAGCTACAAAGTTGGCAATCGTACCTGTACCTGTGTACAAATCATATACCAGTTCATCTCCTTTCAGATCAGCATACGTACGCGCTATTGTATATAATTCTAGCGCCTGTTCTGCATTCGTTTGATAAAAGGATTTAGGACCAACTCTAAATTCCAGATCCTCCATCTTCTCTGTGATGTAGGGTTTGCCATGGTAGGTCACAACTTCCAGATCATGAAATGTCTCATTTCCTTTGGCATTGATCACATATTGTAGTGAGGTGATAGCAGGAAATGTATCTCTCAGAAAATCAAGTAAAGCATAAAGCTTTGGTTCATCTTTGGAAAACACTTGTACAATTACCATTAATTCACCAGTGGTGGTAGTACGGATAATTAAGTTCCGCAAAAAACCTTCCTGCTTTACCAAATCAAAGAAAGGATAGTTATTCTGACGAGCAAATTCTCTTACTGCCAAACGGATCTTATTAGAAGGGTCAGGCTGTAGATAACAAGTTTCTATATCCAGTATTTTATCGAATCGTTTGGGAATGTGAAAACCCAACGCTGTTCGATCTGTTATTTCTCCTTTCTGCATATCCTCATCTGTCAGCCATCGGTTAGATGAGAAGGTATATTCAAGTTTATTGCGGTAATAGGTAGTTGCTTTGGAAGGAAGAATGGGTTGTATTTCAGGCAGGTGAATCTTTCCAATCCGCTCAAGATTGTCAGTTACCTGATCCTGCTTTTGCGCAAGTTGTGTTGTATAGGGAATATGTTGCCATTTACATCCTCCACAAACTCCAAAATGCTGGCAAAATGGAGTAGTTCTTTGAGACGAGGCTTCATGGATTTTTATTACCTGTGCTTCCCAAAAATTTTTCTTTTGCTTGAATACACGCAAGTCTACAACATCACCTGGAGCCACTATGCCTTCAATAAATACCACAATCTCTCCATAACGGGCCAGACATTTTCCTTCTGCAGCAAAATCGCTGACAGTAATTTTCTCCAGAATGGGATAACTTTTATTCTTTTTTCGCATACGAGTGCAAAATTACGGAAATGTCTCCGAAAAACAGTATTTACCAATGATTAGAAAACAGAATGTATTTAATAGTTGGATGAATACATGAAAAGTCTAAACAGAGGCATATATAAAACCTGCATTTTTATGTCTTGGCCAAATTATTTATCTTTCATACACAGGAACTTATGTATAAGTAAAAATCGTTCTTCAAAAGGCCTTTTCCTAAAACTTTTCACTTTGAGAAGAGGTTTTTAGCAGCATGTTTTTCAAAATCACTATTGAAAACCGGATTAATTTATGTCTTTTCAGATAACATCAGAATACCAACCAACAGGCGATCAGCCTAAAGCTATAGAACAATTGACAGAAGGAGTATTAACAGGAGAACCTTCTCAAACATTACTAGGTGTAACAGGTTCTGGTAAGACATTTACTATTGCCAATGTTATCCAGAATGTAGAGAAACCCACTCTGGTATTAAGTCATAACAAAACTCTGGCAGCTCAGCTGTACGGAGAGTTTAAACAATTCTTCCCCAACAATGCGGTTGAGTACTTTATTTCCTACTATGATTATTACCAACCTGAGGCCTACATGGCCACTACGGATACTTATATTGAAAAAGATCTGATGATTAATGAGGAAATAGAAAAACTACGGCTTTCGGCTACCTCAGCTCTTATGAGTGGGCGAAGAGATGTGATTGTAGTGGCGTCTGTATCCTGTATTTATGGTATGGGTAATCCGGAAGAATATGAGAAGAGTATCTTACAGTTGCAAAGAGGACAGACACTGGCTCGTAACCGACTTTTATTTTCATTGGTCGATATTTTATATAGCCGAACAGAAGCAGAATTTACACGTGGTACATTTCGGGTCAAGGGAGACACGGTGGATGTGTTCCCTGCTTATGCAGACTATGGTTACCGGATTATCTTTTTTGGAGACGAGATAGAAGCACTGCAACGTATAGATCCTCAATCAGGCCGGAAGCTTTCTGACCAACCAGCTATTTCTATTTTTCCAGCGAACCTGTTCGTAACAGGACGTGATACATTAAATAGTGCCATCCAGCATATCCAAAGTGACCTGGTAGCACAGATACGTTATTTTGAAGAAGAAGACAAGTACCAGGAAGCACAGCGTATTAAAGAAAGAACTGAATTTGATATGGAAATGATGCGTGAACTCGGTTACTGTTCAGGTATCGAGAACTATTCGCGCTATTTTGATGGCCGGATTCCAGGTGCAAGACCTTTCTGTTTGCTGGATTATTTTCCAGATGACTTTTTATTGGTGGTGGATGAAAGCCACGTCACCTTACCTCAGATCAGGGCTATGTGGGGCGGTGACCGCTCCCGTAAAACAGCACTGGTAGAGTTTGGATTTCGACTTCCTTCTGCATTGGATAACAGACCTCTTACCTTCAATGAATTTGAGGAGTTAACCAATCAGATTATTTATGTTTCGGCAACTCCTGGAGATTATGAACTAAGACGATCTGAAGGTGTTGTGGTTGAACAAATCATTCGTCCTACAGGCTTATTGGATCCGGAAATAGAAGTTCGTCCAAGTCTGAATCAGGTAGACGATCTGTTGGATGAAGTAGAAGAAAGAGTGAAACTAGAGGAAAGAGTATTAGTCACTACATTGACCAAACGTATGGCAGAGGAGTTGACTAAATATATGGATAAGTTAGGAATTCGATGCCGATATATTCACTCAGAGGTTAAAGCACTGGATCGGGTGGAGATTCTTCGTGAACTACGTCTTGGGGTATTTGATGTACTGGTAGGTGTAAACCTGCTGCGTGAAGGTCTTGACTTACCAGAGGTAACATTGGTCGCCATTATGGATGCTGATAAAGAAGGATTCTTGCGAGATGTACGATCTTTAATACAGACAATAGGAAGGGCAGCTCGTAATGATAGAGGCAAAGTAATCATGTATGCAGATAAGATGACACAATCTATGCAGAAAGCCATTGATGAAACCAATAGACGGCGCCTTATACAGCAAGATTATAATACAGCCAATGGCATCACACCACGTACAGTGAAAAAATCGCGAGAAGCTATTCTTACCCAAACTTCTGTAGCCGATGCCCGCAAGGAAGCCAAGCAATATTATGTAGAGAGTGAAGAGGTAAGTGTTGCGGCTGATCCGATAGTTTCTTATATGTCACGAGACCAACTGGAAAAATTACTTCAAGAAACTCAGAAAAAGATGGAACGTGCAGCCAAAGACCTGGACTTTGTAGAGGCAGCCCGCTTTCGGGATGAAATGGTTGAATTGAAACGTATGTTGAAAGAACGTTGATTTTTATTGGAAAAGAGTAGAATAAAGTAATATTTTGCCTATGTTGTGATCTATGATGCTATAAATCACAGCATTTCAACAAATCAACATTTACTACGACAGCTTCTTCAGATGGGTATTGTAACATTAACCTTAAATCCAGCCATTGATAAAAGTACAAGTATTGACAGGCTGGTACCAGAACATAAATTACGTTGTGAAAACCCTAAGTTTGAAGCAGGTGGTGGAGGAATCAATGTATCAAAAGCGATACATAAACTAGGAGGAGATAGTCTGGCTATTTTTCCGGCTGGTGGTCCGGCGGGTACTCTTCTGATTGATCTCCTACAGGAGGATAAAATTACCTGCAAGTCTGTTCCAACAGAACAGTGGACGCGGGAAAACTTTATTGTGGTAGAACACTCAACAAATGCACAATATCGTTTCGGAATGCCAGGTCCTCAACTCTCAGAAATAGAAGCTCAGTCATGTCTGGAAGCCATTAAGGAAGCTAAACCTGAGTATCTGGTGGCAAGTGGTAGCCTGCCTCCCGGATTGCCTGTTGACTTCTATGCCAGAGTAGCAAAGGTAGCAAAAGAAATAAACGCACGCCTGATTCTGGATACCTCTGGAGAACCGCTGAAACTGGCAGCTAATGAAGGTGTATTCTTACTTAAACCTAATGTGGGCGAACTTAGTAAAATGGTAGGCGTAGAGACGCTGGAAACAGATGATGTAGATGATGCAGCAAAAGAAATAATAAATCGGGGAGATTGCGGAATTGTAGTTGTATCTATGGGACCTGCTGGTGCGCTTCTAGTCACCAAAGACGGACATGAACACATACCAGCTCCCACTGTTTTGAAGAAAAGTACGGTTGGAGCAGGAGATAGTATGGTTGCAGGTATGACATGGAGCCTCGCGAATGGCAAGACACCTCAGGAGATGGTTCGCATGGGAGTTGCCTGTGGATCTGCAGCTACTATGAATTCCGGAACCCAGTTATTTAAAGTAGAAGATGTGCACAAGCTATATGACTGGATCTGCACATATAGTGCCCGTTATACTCATACAAGTATCTGAAAAGATAATTATTGAAAACATGACAAAACCTTTTAGCTTCTATGCCAAAAGGTTTTTTTATTTAAAATACTTACTCTTTAAATCTTGCTTTTCGTTATAAAGTCAAGTCTCCATTTTATTCGAATAGGATCAATCTACTTTGGAAAAGTTTTATACAACTAAGAAAACATAATAGTATTTTTAAAATAAAAGATTTACATTTACTAATGTAACTATGACTTGTCCTATATTTTCCTACCAATTATGTCAAAGCAGGTGCTTCAACAACAGGATGGAATACTCTGGAACCAATTCCGGGCAGGTGAGCTAACTGCTTTTACGGAATTGTATAACAACTATGTACAAACATTGTACAATTATGGCAAGCGTTTCACTCCTGACAAAGCATTAATAGAAGATTCTATTCAGGATCTGTTTATTGAATTATGGAATAAGAAAGATCACCTAAGTGACACTGACTCTCCTAAGTACTTCCTGATGAAATCACTTAGAAATAAGATGCTGCGGAAACTGGAGCGAGAACACAAATACATACTCAATAACCTTTCGGAAGATTACGATTTTGAAGTAGAACTTTCGTACGAGTTCTCTCTGGTTTCTGAACAAGCTTCTATTGAGCAACGACAACACCTGCAACAAGCTCTGCAACAACTAACCAAACGCCAGCGAGAGGTCATTTTTCTTAAGTTTTATGAGAATCTCTCTTATGAAGAGATTGCATCCCTTATGGCTATTGAATTACGTTCTGTATATAATCTGGTTTCAAAAGCTATTGATGTTATTAAGCGTTATATAAGTCGGTTATTTTTGATACTTGTATTTCTCATTTTTTCTCCATCATTTGAATAACCCCCTCTTATTTCTCTATTCCTGTCTTTTCAAATGAAAAGCATGCATTCTTTCAGAAACCAGATTAGCTGATAGGCATTTGGACTAGAAAAAAACTATTGGATAATTTTTTGAAAAAATTTTCAAAAAAAATGATGAAGTTTTAGTGTCCCATGTATTATGTGTATATAAGACAATTATTTTTATCAATAATCCTCTTCACTCTATATGGATTATCTACACTATACAGCTCTGGACTTTGCGCTAGATGAACATTTTCAGAAATGGATTCTATGCCCTGATGAGGAAACTGATTTATTCTGGGATAGATGGCAACTTCAACACCCTGAAAAAAAAATAGAATTAGAAGAAGCTCGCCAGACAATCCATGCTCTTCAATTCAAAACTGATCTGTTGTTAGAGGAGCAACGACATCGTATGTTTCAAAACATACTTATTAGTATACGAAAGAAGGAGCAGATACTCCCTTTAGTTAAAGAGGAGAAGACAATAATCTGGTATACAAACTGGAAACGTATTGCGGCAGGTCTGCTTATAGGAACTTTTGCATTTTCTGCGATTTCCTATTGGTATTTAAATCAACATATCTATTACAATACACAATATGGCGAGATAAAGACAATTACACTACCAGATCAAACAAAAGTCACACTCAATGCTCACTCAACATTGCACTTTGAACGCAACTGGCAATCTGATAAACCCCGTGAAGTATGGCTGGAGGGAGAAGCATTCTTTGAAGTCTCCAAAAAGACACCTCGTGATCCGGCAGCCAGATTTCAGGTGCATACAGATGATCTTACAGTCGAAGTACTGGGAACAAAGTTTAATGTCAATCAACATGAACACCTGACAGCCGTCAGCCTTAATGAAGGTAAGATCCAACTCAAGCTTGAAACACCTAAACCTTCAAAGGATATTCTAATGTCTCCTGGTGAGATGGTGAAGTTCTCTGAAACCAATCAAAAAATAGAGAAGATTGCTATCCAGGCAGAGAATCAAAGTTCCTGGACAAAAAACTTTTGGGTGTTAACAAACACTTCATTAGCAGAAATAGCGAAACGTATTGAAACAACTTATGGATACGAAGTCTTCATTACCAATGAACAACTCTTATCCGAAAGTATAACCGGCGTATTACCAACACACAATATTAAAAATCTTCTTGATGTATTATCCACCACATACAATGTTAAAATCCAGATTACTAATAACCGGATAACCATCTCGAAATAGTTCCCCTACTTTTTAAAAACAAATGTGTTCCATGAAAAACAACCGCTACCATCTTTTCCTTGGCACAGTACTCCTATCCGGATCTGTGTACTTATCAGGATTTGCACAGAGCTTGGCTGCTGTCCAGATTCCGAGACCAACCTTAGAAAAATCTGAACCTGCAGCCCAGTCCCTGATACAGGTTCTGGGAGAACTGGAAAACAAGTATGACGTCCATTTTACGTACAAAAATACTGTACTGGAAAACAAGACTGTCAAAGCTTTTTCTTCTTCCTCACATGAACTAGGCAAGATTCTGGATCAACTACTGACCCCTCAAGGTCTGAAGTACAAACGGATCGATAACATCTATGTGATTTATGCTCCGGAAGAAAAAGTTAACTTCAAGCTGATTAAGCATATTTCCAGAGAATCAGAGCACGACAATGCAATAGTCTCTAATCAAATCAATACTATCGCATTACCTAAAGCAGAAAAGTTGCAAAACCTTCTGAATGCTCAGGAAATTACAGTAAGTGGCAAAGTTTCTGGCGAAAGTGGTGATGCAATGCCAGGAGTGAGTGTATCTATCAAAGGAACAACCAAAGGTACTACCACTAATGGAGAGGGACGTTATACATTAGGTGGTGTACCAGAAAACGGAGTATTGGTATTCTCGTCCATTGGGTATACAACAGAAGAAATGCAGGTCAGTAATCGCACAATTATAGATGTACAGCTAAAACCAGATCTACAAGCACTTAGTGAAGTAGTGGTAGTAGGCTATGGCACTCAGAAGAAAACCTCTGTGACAGGTGCCATATCCAGTGTATCTTCTAAAGAGATTGCAGCATTACCTGTACCTAGCGTGGAACAAGCCATCCAAGGACGGGTTGCAGGTGCCATCGTAACAAACAATGGTGCACCCGGTGAGGCGCCTCTGGTACGTATTCGAGGTATCAGCTCTATTAACTTTGCATCTAATCCTCTGTATGTAGTAGATGGAATTATTAATGTGGATAATTTTAATAATTTCGATTCAAAAGATATAGAGTCTGTAGAAGTGCTAAAAGACGCAAACTCTGCTGCTATTTATGGTTCCAGAGCAGCAGCAGGCGTTGTGTTGATTACAACCAAAAAAGGAACAAGAGATGGAAATATTCATGTTAAACTAGATTCCTATATTGGTGTACAAAAAGCATGGAATAAGCTTGATCTTTTAAATCGGGATCAGTATTTACAGTATGGAACGGCTTTATTATCAAATGCAGGAGCAGCCCTTCCTCCTCGTTTTTCGGCCATGAATGATCCAATTTATGCAGGTGCCTCTCAAACCTTTGCTCAAACAGATACAGATTGGCAGGATGCACTCTTTCAGACAGCAACTATTACACAGAATAACTTGTCTGTATCCGGAGGAAATGAAAAATCTCGTTTCTATTCTTCCGCAGGTTATTTTAGTCAGGCGGGTATCATGAAAGGGACAGGATATGACCGGTATAATTTCCGTATAAATTCTGATCATCAAGTATTGAAGGGGATAAGTTTTGGTCAAACATTACTGGTTTCTTATGGCTATCAACGCAAAGAACAAAATGCGGGTGGCCGTACACAAGTCCAGAATATGATTCGTATGACACCTTATATACCTTTATATAATCCAACAAATATTGGTGGCTATGGAGGTAATACAGGTGCAGATGGTTCTGACCCCCAAAACCCTGTCCGTGCAGCATTACAAGATCTGGACCAAGTTACCTCAGTGAGAGTATTGGGTTCGTTATTTCTTGATGTCTCTCTTACTTCCTGGCTAAAATACCGCTTTAATGTAGGAGTAAACTACCAGACTTCTCGCGAATATATCTATCAGCCTATCTACTCAGAGGGATTCAATAGTAGAACTCTAGCTGTTTTAAATGATAATCGTAATAATAGCTTTTCTCCAATATATACTAATCAGTTGACGTTTGAGAAAACAATTGGAGAACATTCTATCAATGCATTGGGTGTTATTGAATACCAAACAGGCAGATCCGTATCTTTAAATGCAACAGGTAAAGCATCATCCAATGAGATTAAAGAATTTGATGGATTGAGCAACCAAAGTTTTACAGCTTTACGTGATGAACGAGCGATCTATTCATACATTGGCCGACTAAATTATGAGTATGCTAACAAATATATTTTGAGTGCCTCTATTCGTCGGGATGGTGCCTCACAATTTGCGCCAGGTAATAAGTTTGGAAGTTTTCCATCCATAGGGTTAGGCTGGAGAATCAGCGAGGAAAACTTCATGAAAAATATTCCATTTATCTCCGAACTGAAAGTACGGGGTAGTTATGGATCACTTGGCTATATCCCAGGTAATTATCTATGGCAGACAACAGTATCTTCTAATACAGGTGCAGATTTAGGCAATGTTAGTACACAAGGGTCTTTTTATGATAAGTTAGCAAATAAGGACCTGGAATGGGAAATTACTAAAATGACCAATATAGGCATTGATGCAGGTTTGCTTAATAATAGAATAACTTTCTCAGCTGAATATTATGTTCGTAACACAGATAATCTCATTCTGGAAGTAACTCCTGCGGTATCAACAGGCTATTCCAATCCTACTAGTGCCAATGTAGGCAAGATGAAAAACTGGGGATATGAATTTCAGGGCAGTTATAATCAATCACAAGGTGAGTTTAAATGGAATATTTCAGCAAACATAGGTGTGGCTAAAAACGAAGTAAAAGCGTTAGATACTCCTACAAGCGTCTTGGATAGAGGAGCATTACAGGATTATGGAAATACATCTATCACACGTACTGAAGCTGGACACCCTGTACAGTCATTCTATGGCTGGGTAACGGATGGTATCTTTCAAAATACAGCTGAAATCATAGGATCTGATAATAAACCTAGTGCACCTGTTCAGAGCCTTCCACTCAATAACGATGGAACTGTAAATCTTACTGAATATAATAAAGCGGATAATAAGAGTAAATATACCCGGCCTGGAGATATCCGGTTCAAAGATATAAATCAGGATGGTCAGATTACAGATGCAGATAGAACCTATTTGGGAAGCTTTTTACCAAAATTTACATATGGTCTTAATTTCTCTGCTAATTACAAAGGATTTGACCTAAGCATGTTCTTTCAGGGAGTACAAGGCAACAAAATTTATAATGGAACCCGAGTATTAACTGAGGGCATGATAAGATTGTTTAACTCGAGTACCACTGTTTTGAATGCATGGACTCCAGAGAATACCAATACCGATATACCACGGGCAGTTAATGGTGATCCTAATTCCAATAACAGAACGTCTGATCGGTTTATCGAAAATGGATCTTATCTGAGACTTAAAAGTTTAAATATTGGGTATACCCTGCCAGCTGATGTACTAAAATCTATTACCAAGGGAAATCTGAACAATTTCCGGATATATATATCCTCTCAAAACCTGCTAACATTCACTAAATACAAAGGATATGATCCAGAGGTTGGTTCAAGACTTAATGTGAACAATGGAAGTTTGGTACAAGGAATTGATTATGGCCAATTTCCACAGGCACGTACTTTGATTATTGGCTTACAGGTAGGATTCTGATTATTATTTATGATATTTCAAAGACTTTGTTATATGAAAAACGTAATAAGAAAAGTTAGTTTGGTTTTAATTATGATGTTAGGTGCCTGCAGTGAGGATCTACTGAATAAACAAAATCCTAATGGCAGCACACCAGACAGATATTATACCAATGAGATTGAACTTACTACTGGTGTAAATGGAATATATGCCATGGTACAAAGTGGGCGTCTTACAGGCCGTGAATGGTTTTTTCTGCATGATTTGCGTTCGGATGATGTTGCCACAGGAGGGGGTCAATTGGAAGGAGCCCGAAATCAGATTCTGACAGGGTCACTTCAAACCAGTAATGGTGTAATGACAGATGTTTGGAAAGGGTATTACCGGACCATACACAGAGCAAATTCTGTGATTGATGGATCAGTAAACACACAAAATATCACGGATGAACGCAAAAATCGACTATTAGGAGAAGCCAGGTTTTTAAGAGCATGGGCTTATTCTGAATTGGTGGCTTTCTGGGGTGCGGTTCCTTTGTATAAAAATACGGTACAGTCACTTTTAGAGTCTGAAGCACGTACTCCTGTAGATGAGGTTTACCAGTTTATTATCGAGGAGTTAAAAGCGATACAAGCTGTACTTCCAGCTTCCTATTCTGGCGCAGATGTAGGAAGAGTAACCAAAGGTGCAGCACAAGCCTTACTAGGAAGGGTATTAATGACTACAGGAGATTACGCAGGTGCCAAAACAGAACTTGAAAAAGTTAAAGATTCAGGTCTCTATGCACTGGTAGCCAACTACTCAGATAACTTTAAAGAAGAGACAGGTTTTAATAAAGAATCTATCTTTGAAATTGGTTTTCAAAATGATGGCTTTAACTGGGATTATGATGGTAATGGAACAGGAAATGAAGGTAATAGCCGTACACAAGAATATTCAGCAATTGGTTGGCGAAACCTTATTCCTTCAGATGCATTACTAGCTGATTATGAACGCACCAGCAAAGGAGACGCCAAAAATGATCCTCGCTTTAGTGACACATTTTATCGGATAGGGGACAAATTTAATAATGATGCAACCACCTTAACAGACGTTTTGGTACAAGGTAACTTATCCAACTTTGAGGGAGGAAAAGAGAAAATCAGTTGGAAAAAGTATACCAGCATGTATAAAAATAATCTTACTTTCTATACAGGACCTATGAATATGCGGATTATCCGCTATGCAGAAGTATTGCTGATGTTGGCCGAATGTGAAAATGAGGTGGGTACTTCCACTGCTGCAATTGGGTATCTTAATGAGATACGTAGCAGAGCTAGTGTGAACATGCCAGATTATCCTACTACCAACTATCCTGTAAATAGCAAAGCGGAAATCTTCCGTGCTATTCAGCATGAGAAGCGAGTAGAATTAGCTGGAGAGCAAATCCGGAACAGAGACATTCTACGTTGGAGAAAACAAGGGAAACTCACTTCTGAACCGATTAGCTACTTCCAAGCTAACAAATATGAGTTGCTGCCTATTCCTCAGGAAGAGTTTTCAACCAATGCCAGTCTGAAACCAACAGATCAGAATCCGGGCTATTAATACAGAAAGCATTTTCTACTGTTCAGGCCCCTTCATTGTATGAATGATGGGGCCTTTTTGTTGATTCTAACCACTACTCTTATGAATATAACCCAAATCTGTGTTTGGATACTGTGCTTGGGGGGATTACTGGGATGTAATTCTCCCCAAAAAAACACTCTATTTACACTACTACCTTCTGATCATACAGGTATCACCTTCACTAATCAGATAATGGAAAGTGATACATTTAATGCACTACGGTTTGAGTATATTTACAATGGTGGTGGAGTAGGAGTTGGAGATATAAACAATGATGGACTTCAGGATATATTCTTTGCAGGTAATATGGTTTCCAGCAAACTATATCTTAACAAAGGCGATTTTCATTTTGAAGATATTACCGAAAAAGCCCATATAAATACCAGCTATTGGTGTACAGGTGTAGCTATGATTGATTTGAATCAGGATGGCTTATTAGACATTTATGTTTCCACTATACATCCTGATAAAGATAAAAAAGTACCAAACTTATTTTTCCTCAATAAAGGTATTGATGCAAAAGGCAATGTCATCTTCGATGAAGTTGCCAGTCAGATAGGTCTGGCAGATAGCAGTTATTCTACTCAGGCAGCCTTTCTGGATTATGACCGGGATGGCGATCTGGATATGTATCTGCTCACTAATTCCTCACATGAGAATTACGATCGGAACCAGGCTGTAGGACAACATACAGATGGTAGCGGAAAAAGTGTAGACAAGTTGTTTAGAAATGAAGGAATCGGTACCAACGGACTACCCAATTTTAAAGATATTTCTAAAGAAAGTGGTATTCAGACAGAAGGATGGGGATTGGGGATTGTTGTTAACGATATTAACCGGGATGGCTATCCGGATATCTATTGCGCAAACGATTTTCTTTCCAATGATCATCTGTGGATTAATAACTGCAATGGCACCTTCTCTAATCAGGCAAAGAAATCTTTCAAACATACAGAACACAATGGTATGGGAATGGATATTGCCGACATCAACAACGATGGTCTCAATGACATAGTTGTGATGGATATGATGCCAGAAGATAATCTACGTCAGAAAACAATGTTCTCTACAACCGGATATGATCGTTTCTTTCTTAACCGAAGACAAAATTACCAGAATCAACATATACGAAACGTCTTACAACTAAACAATGGTAATGGTACCTTTAGTGATATTGGCTATCTGGCTGGTATATATGCTACCGACTGGAGTTGGAGTAGCCTGTTGGCCGACTTCGATAATGATGGATATCGCGACTTATTAATCACAAATGGATATCGGAAAGACATCACAGATCTGGATTTTGTAAGTTACAGTAGGGACGCCTCTTTATTTGGAACAGATGAAGCCCGTATAAAAAATGCGATTAAAGCTGTTAAAGGTTTGGAAGGTGTTAAAAAGCCTAACTGCATCTTCCACAACAATGGTGATCTGACATTTACCAATCTCGCTAGTGAGTGGGGACTGGACCAGCCTTCTTATTCCAATGGAGCCGCCTATGCGGATTTTGACAATGATGGAGATCTGGATCTGGTAATGAATAATATCGATGAGGAGGCCTTTGTCTATCGCAACAATGTGGTTCAACTACAAAAAGAAACTTCTATCCCTAATACAAACCATTTTTTAAGAATACGCCTTCAAGGAGAGAAACCCAATACGTCGGGGCTAGGAGCCAAGGTATGGGTTTACTACGATGGTAAAATACAATATACAGAACACGAGATCCAAAGAGGTTATAAATCAACCATCGAAGATTATGAGCATTTTGGCATGGGAAAAGCTACAAAAGTTGACTCTTTGGTGGTGGTCTGGCAAAGTGGTAACAGGCAACATTTGGGCCCTCTCTCAACAGATCAGGTAATCACTCTTCAGGAAAAAAATGCGCACAAACAATCCGTCAAATCATCTATAACACAATCTATTCTTTTCGAAGAAACCCATTCAATTACATACAAACACCAGGAAACTGACTTTCCTGATTTTAAGTATGGACAAGCTTTATTATCTCACAAACACTCTCAACAAGGTCCATCTATTGCTGTTGGGGATGTGAATGGTGACGACTTAGATGATTTTATCATTGGTGGCTCTGCCAATGATCATGCAACTATCTTTTTACAAACAACAGATCATCAGTTCAAACAGCAGTCTTTGCCCAACAAAACTTCAGAAGATACAGGTATCTTGCTTTTTGATGCAGACAATGACGGAGACAATGACCTCTATTGTGTAAGTGGGAGTAGTGAATTTGGCAAAGAAATCTATTCGTATCAAGACAGGTTTTATCGCAATAATGGCAAAGGAATATTTACACTTGATAGTACTGCTCTCTCTAAAACAGAAAGCAGTGGTAGCTGTGTGGTAGCCTGTGATTATGATAAGGATGGAGATTTGGACCTGTTTGTAGGAGGAAGAGTTACGCCAACCCAATACCCAATCCCCCCTTTGAGTTATTTGCTGCAAAATGATGGAAAAGGTCATTTTGTAAACAACACCCAAAAACTATGTCCGGAACTGAAAAAACCAGGAATGGTTACTTCAGCTCTCTGGACTGATTACGATAATGATGGATGGACGGATCTGATTGTAACAGGTGAGTTTATGCCTATTACATTCTTCCACAATAAACAAGGACAGCGATTTGAAAAATCTGAACTACCTAATTCCGGAGGCTGGTGGAACAGTATTACAGGAGGCGATTTTGACAACGATGGAGATATAGATTATGTAGCAGGGAACCTTGGCAAGAATTCATTATTTCAGGCATCAGAGAAATATCCTGTCTGTGTGTATGCCAAAGACTTCGATCAGAATGGGACTATGGACCCTGTACTTTGCAGATATATTGATGGCAAAGAATATATCTCTCATCCACGTGAGACGTTAACAGATCAGATTGTAAGTTTTCGTAAAACGCTAACAAGTTATGCGTTATATGGGAAGTCTACTTTTACGGAATTGTTTGATTCAGAAAAACTGAAAGATGCACTTATTCTTAAAGCGACAACCTTTTCTTCTGCTTATCTTGAAAATCAGGGAAAGGGACAATTCGCTATGCACCCGCTTCCTGTACAGGCACAATTTTCACCCATTTTTGGCTTGCTTACAAATGATGTAAACAATGATGGCAATCTGGATATTTTAGCAGTAGGCAATGACTATAGCAGAGAAACACTCTCAGGTTGGATGGATGCAGGAACAGGACTGTATTTACAGGGGGATGGGAAGGGCAACTTTACGCCAGCAAAGATAACAGAAACCGGATTTCAGGTAGATGGCGATGCCAAAGCGCTTACCCAGATAGTAGTAAGTACAAACAAAAGATTAGTGATCGCTACACAAAACCAGGATAGTGTGAAGGTATTTGAGCATCCACAAAATAAAGAGACTACGCTTTCCTATATACGTTTAAGTCCTAAAGATGCCAAAGCCGAGTTACGATGGACAAATGGAAAGAAACGCCTGGAAGAATTTTATTATGGTTCTGGCTATCTCTCCCAAACAACCCGCACATTAATTGTACCAAATGGTGTCACAGAAGTTGTAATTTTTGATCAGAAAAAGCAGAGTCGGAAAGAGGTATTTCACTCAAAGATTACTCAACGTTCCAGATAAATACGTTTTATACTTATAAGATGCTCATTAGTAAATAAAGAGGTAGCAAAATTTAAGTTGTTCTGATTACTTAAATTTTGTTCCCTCTTTATTTACTTTAAACTTTGATTGTATATAACAAAAATCACCCAAGTACACTCATCAAATATCTTCCATACCCACTTTTTACAAGAGGTTGAGCAATTGCTTCAAGTTGACTAGAAGAAATAAAACCTTCCCGATAAGCTACCTCTTCAATACAGCCAATTTTTAATCCCTGACGTTCCTCTATTACTTGTACAAAAGTACCAGCCTGCATTAGTGAAGTAAATGTTCCTGTATCCAGCCAGGCAGTCCCCCGATCCAAAACACCAACATGCAACTTATCCTCTTCAAGATATTTCCGATTCACATCCGTTATCTCCAGTTCTCCTCTCGGACTAGGTTTTAGATTTTTAGCGATTTCCACAACATCATTATCATAAAAATATAAGCCAGGAACTGCATAGTTAGATTTAGGTTTGGCAGGTTTTTCTTCAATAGAAACCGCTTTCATATTTTTATCAAACTCAACAACACCATATCGCTCCGGATCTGTCACATGATAGGCGAATACTCTTCCCCCAACTGGATCATTGTGCTGCTTCAACAATTTTCCCAAACCACTTCCATAAAAAATATTATCCCCTAAAACAAGGGCTGCCTTATCATTTCCAACAAATTCCTTCCCAATAATAAAAGCTTGGGCTAATCCATCTGGGCTAGGCTGAATAGCATAAGAAAAATTGCATCCCAAACGTGATCCATCACCTAAAAGCTTTTGAAACATAGGCATATCATGGGGCGTAGATATAAACAATATGTCTTTAATACCTGCAAGCATTAAAGTAGACAATGGATAATAAATCATGGGCTTATCATACACAGGCATTAATTGTTTACTTACTGCCAATGTAAGCGGATGCAGCCGGGTTCCGGAGCCCCCTGCCAGTATAATACCTTTCATATAAGCTGATTAATAGTGAGTATTGAATACTAAAATACAGGTATCCTGCTATATTCCTCTAAATTCTTTTATAGATGTTGCTAATCAAGCTATGTAATTATCTCTAAACCACTCGACGGTAATTTTTAATCCCTGCTCAAACCGAACTTGAGGATCATAACCCAGTAAGCGAGTTGCTTTTGAAATATCTGCAAGACTATCGCGAATATCTCCTGCTCGGTTAGGTGCATGTCCAGCAACAATAGCAGGGTTAATTTGATCTTTCAGAACAGAAAACAATTGATTTAATGAAGTTCTCTCACCTACAGCAATATTGTAAACCTGATTAACTGCATCTTCGGAGGCGAAGGCAGCCTTAATATTTGCTTGTACTGCATTTGCAACAAAGGTGAAGTCACGCGTTTGTTCTCCATCACCAAATATTTTAGGCGATATTCCATTTCGTAATGCATCGATCATCAATGGAATTACAGCAGCATATGCACCCTGAGGGCTTTGTCTTGGACCAAATACATTAAAGTAACGTAATCCAATGATTTGCATGCCATATGTTTTACCAAATACATCTGCATACAATTCATTTACATATTTTGTTACTGCATAAGGAGAAAGTGGCCTTCCAATTTCATCCTCTACCTTAGGAAGCTTTTTACTATCACCATATGTAGATGAAGATGCAGCATATACAAATCGTTTTATTTTTGTATCTCTGGCAGCCACCAGCATATTCAAAAACCCATCAATATTCACAGTATTAGTTGTGATGGGATCGTTTACACTACGTGGTACAGACCCCAGAGCAGCCTGATGCAGTACAACATCCATATTCTGACAAGCAATCTGGCATGTCTCCAGATTACGAATATCACCCTCTATAAATTCAAAATTTGGATATGACATAAATGCATCCAGATTTGCCCGATAGCCAGTAGATAAATTGTCCAATACACGAACCTTGCCTGCACTATATTTCAGCAGGTATTCAACCAGATTAGATCCAATAAATCCGGCACCTCCCGTTATGAGAAAATTATAAGAAGATAAATCGTGTGTATGAAAAGGTGTTTCGTACATAAAAAGGTCAGAAAATGTATCTTGCATGATGTCTTATTATTGACAAATAGGACATCATGCAAGGTTGCCTTCTATAATCAGCAAATTTAATTATGAATGTTGATATTGTTTGGTATAATAGTCCTGATATGCACCAGAAGTAACATTGTCAAGCCATTCTGTATTGGTTAGATACCAGTCTACTGTTTTTTCCAGTCCTTCTTCAAATTGAAGTGAAGGCTTCCAACCTAAATCATTCATTATTTTTTGAGCATCAATCGCATAACGAAGATCATGTCCGGCCCGATCAGTTACAAAAGTGATAAGCTTCTCAGACTCACCTTCATTTCTGTTCAGCTTTCTATCCATTATGCGACATAACAAACGAACCAGATCTATGTTTGTCCATTCATTAAAACCACCTATGTTATAGGTTTCGCCAATTTTCCCTTTATGGAAAACCGCATCAATAGCAGCAGCATGATCCAGAACATACAACCAATCTCTAACATTTTCACCCTTACCATAGATTGGAAGTGGCTTATAGTTTTTGATATTGTTAATACATAAAGGTATCAGCTTTTCAGGGAAGTGGTTAGGTCCGTAATTATTAGAGCAATTAGATAATACAACAGGCAGTTTATATGTATTATGGTATGCTCTTACAAAATGATCCGAAGCTGCTTTGGATGCAGAATAAGGAGATTGAGGGTCATACGATGTTTCTTCTGTAAAGAACTCATCCGGATTATGTAGGGAGCCATATACCTCATCAGTAGATACATGATAAAATAAATGATTATCCAGATCATCCTTCCAGGCTTCCTTTGCCGCATTGAGTAGTTGAACCGTACCTATTACATTTGTATGGACAAATGCCAATGGATCTTTAATAGAACGATCTACATGGCTCTCAGCAGCCAGATGGATCACCCCATCAAAGTTATGCAGTGTAAATAAAACCTTTAGGGCCTCCGCATCCGTAATATCTCCCTTTATAAAGGTATAGTTTGGTGCGTTTTCGATATCTTTCAGGTTAGCCAGATTACCAGCATAGGTAAGCTTGTCCAGATTAAAAATATGATAATCTGAATAACGGTTCACAAATCGTCTTACAACATGCGATCCTATAAAACCGGCACCTCCAGTGATAAGTATTTTTTTCATAATATATTGATTCAAAGCTTCAGACAGTGTAAACTTCTTTGATCTCTATCAGAAAATTATCTTCTTATTCTTTTTCTTTAGATTGTAATCTCTGTTGCCAGTTCCAGGCATCCCGCATAGCTTCTTTCAAGGTTAGCTCTGTATGCCAGTTTAACACTTCTGACGATTTATTTACCTCTGCGTAAATCTTCTCCACATCACCAGGTCTGCGTGGACCTATTTTGTATTGTAATTTTACTCCGGTAGCGTCTTCAAAGGCATGAATAGCTTCTAATACAGTGCTTCCCTTACCGGTACCAATATTAAAAACCTCATAATATGAATCTGAAGTTTCTTTTTCCAGTAGTTGTAAGGCTTTTACATGTGCTTTTGCCAAGTCTACAACATGAATAAAATCCCGTACACAGGTACCATCCGGAGTATTGTAATCATTACCAAAAACCGTGATCGGAGGGCGTAATCCAGCTGCAGATTGTGTAATAAATGGAACCAGGTTTCCAGGCACACCTCTTGGTAACTCTCCAATCTGTCCAGTGGGGTGAGCACCTACTGGATTAAAATAACGTAAAGATATTGCTTTCAGGGACTTATGTCCAATAGATACTGTCTGACGAAGTATTTCTTCACACATCTGCTTTGTGGCTCCATATGGTGACTGAGCAGGCAAAAATGGTGTTTGCTCTGTAACAGGTAGTTTCTCAGGTTGTCCATAGACTGTACAGGAAGATGAAAACACCAATTGTGTAGTATTGTATTGCAACATCAACTCTAATAACACTTGTGTAGAACCAAGGTTATTATGGAAATATTCAAGTGGTTTCTCTACAGACTCTCCAACAGCTTTATAGGCTGCAAAATGAATAATACCCTGTATAGATTTCTCCTGCTGAAATATTTCTTCCATCTGCAGCTTATCATTACAATCTACTGCATATATCTTGGGGGCTTTACCAATAATTGCTTCAATACCTTTTAATACACTTTTTTCGGAGTTCGAAAAATTATCAACAATGATTGGTTCGTAACCAGATTGATACAACTCAACAACTGTGTGCGATCCTATAAAACCGGCACCTCCGGTTACTAATATCTTTTTCATTTACCTGACTATGTGTATGTTAACAAATTGATATATTCAAATGGAAGCTCTAAAGTAATATGATTAATTAACTTTTTACATAAGTACCTGCCCTATAATAACTTACCTTCTCAAAAAGCATCACTTCCAGTTGACGCACAAAACAAATAATATACTTACAATATTCTTTATAGGGACCAATAGGTTAGTTTTTGAATCTTGTTCCGGAAAACACCCTTTATATCTATTACTATACCGTTTCCATTGCTAAGTGAATGAAAATATGACTCTTCTAAAGAAATATAAGGTTTATGATTCACTGCAATCACGATTGCATCATATTTTCCTTCAGGCTTCTCTATCAACCCAAAACCATATTCATGTTTTAGTTCATCTGAATCTGCATAGGGATCTACTACATCAACCTGCACACTAAAGTTAATAAGTTCACTAACAACGTCTGCAACTTTAGAGTTACGGATATCTTCTACGTTCTCTTTAAAAGTAGCACCCATAACCAGTACCCGTGACTTGATAATATCTTTGCCCTGTTTCGCCATTAACTGAACAGTTTTTTTCGCCACATAGGCTCCCATAGAGTCATTGATCTGACGTCCACTCAGAATTACTTCCGGAGTATGTCCTAGCTCCTTCGATTTATAGGTTAGATAATAAGGATCTACACCTATACAATGGCCACCGACCAACCCTGGACTAAATTTCAGGAAATTCCACTTGGTACCAGCAGCCTCCAGAACTTCATAGGTATTGATCTTCATTTTATCAAAGATCATAGAGAGCTCATTCATCAAAGCGATATTAAGATCTCTCTGGGTGTTTTCAATAATCTTTGCAGCTTCTGCAACTTTAATAGAGGACGCTTTATAGACTCCTGCATCCACAACCAATTCGTATACCTTTGCAATGATGTCTAATGACTCAGCATCACATCCAGAAACTACCTTCGTGATTTTTGAGAGTGTATGTTCTTTATCACCAGGATTGATACGTTCAGGAGAGTATCCTACTTTAAAATCATTTGGAAACTTTAATCCAGACTCTCTTTCTAAAATAGGAATGCAGTCCTCTTCTGTACAACCCGGATAAACTGTTGATTCATATACAACATAGTCTCCATGTTTGAGAGCTTTTCCAACAGAAACAGATGCACCAATCAATGGTTTTAAATCAGGCATTGTATGGGCATCTATAGGTGTGGGCACAGCCACAATAAAAAAAGAAGCCTGCCTCAAAATCTCCAGAGAATCGGTAAATGTGATGTCACAACCTTCAAACTCTGAGGAATCAAGTTCACCGCTGGGATCAATACCTTGCTGCATTAGCTGAATGCGCTTGGCATTAATGTCAAATCCAATGACTTTGATCTTTCTGGCGAAAGCCAATGCAATAGGGAGCCCTACATAGCCTAATCCGATGACGGCTAATGTTTTTTCCTTGGTAACAAGCTGATTATACACTGACAGAATAACTAGATAAGTATATGTATGAATAAATTAATGCCTCAAAAATAGTATCTTTTTGACAACCTGAGTCTTTTTTAAAAAAAATAGGCAGCTATCAGTATGTTTTCAGTGAATTTTCCACTAATCATATCTGATAACTGCCTACCTAAAACAAAATAGACCTTATTTTTTCTTTTCGGAAACTACTTTTTTAAAGTACTCATATGTAATTTTTAAGCCTTCTTCGCGCGATACCTTTGGCTCCCATCCCAGAATCTTTTTTGCCAGAGTAATATCTGGTTGACGCTGCTTGGGATCATCCTGTGGAAGTGGTTTATAGATTAACTTTTGCTGAGTACCTGTCAATTTGATAATCTCTTCACCAAATTGTTTAATTGTAATCTCAGAAGGATTTCCAATATTAACCGGAGAGGCATAATCACTCATCAACAATCGGTAGATACCTTCAACCAGATCATCTACATAACAGAATGAACGAGTCTGTGAGCCATCACCAAAGCAGGTAAGATCTTCACCACGTAAAGCCTGGCCAATAAATGCAGGCAATACCCGACCATCGTCCAAACGCATTCTAGGCCCATAGGTGTTAAAGATACGTATGATACGGGTTTCTACCCCATGATACGTATGGTAAGCCATAGTGATAGCTTCCTGAAAACGTTTTGCTTCATCATATACACCCCGAGGACCTACCGGATTTACATTTCCCCAGTAATCTTCTTTTTGTGGGTGTACAAGAGGATCTCCATATACTTCGGAGGTAGAAGCAACCAGTATACGTGCTCCCTTTGCGCGAGCAAGCCCCAGCAGATTATGAGTACCTAAAGATCCAACTTTCAATGTTTGGATGGGTATCTTCAGATAATCAATAGGGCTGGCAGGAGAGGCAAAATGTAAGATATAATCCAACTGTCCTGGAACATGTACAAACTTTGAAACATCATGATGATAGAATTCAAAGTTTGGCAACTTGAACAGATGTTCAATATTACGCAGATCACCTGTGATCAGGTTATCCATAGCTATTACATGATAGCCTTCTTTTATAAAGCGATCACATAAGTGTGACCCTAAGAAACCGGCTCCTCCGGTGATGAGTACTCTTTTCATATAGTTACGTTAGACATTTCTGATCTCGCAATGAAGATAGAAAATAGTATTTTATAATTTTATATGAGATTCCTGAAGCAGGAAATAAACTTAGGCTACAACATCTCTGCCTATGCTATAGTAGGTATAGCCCAGTTCACGCATTTGATCAAGTTCAAATACATTCCGGCCATCAAAAATCACTTTATTCTTTAATAAACTACTAATTCGCTCAAACTCTGGAGAACGGAATTCTGGCCATTCTGTCACAATAAATAGAGCGTCTGCACCTTCCAATGCCTCATAAGGACTATTTGTATATACGATCTGATCTCCCAGGATACGTTTAACATTTTCCATAGCTTCCGGATCATATGCACGCACATTAGCACCAGCAGCTACCAATTCTTTAATATTTTCCAATGCAGGAGCCTCCCGAATGTCATCTGTATAAGGTTTGAATGCTAAGCCCCAAACTGCAATAGTCTTGCCAGATAAGTCGTGGTTAAAATACTGTTTAATTTTAGGAAGAAGTTTTGTTTTCTGATTTTCATTTACTCCCATAACTGCTTCCAGGATCTTGAAATCATACGCATATTCTTCAGATGTTTTATGCAAAGCTTGCACATCTTTTGGAAAACAACTTCCGCCATATCCAATACCTGCAAACAGGAATCGTTTGCCAATACGTGAATCTGTACCAATACCACGACGAATATCATCTACGTTTGCACCAACTTTTTCGCACAGATTGGCAATTTCATTCATGAATGTAATCTTGGTAGCCAAAAATGCATTAGCAGCATATTTAGTCATCTCAGCAGAACGTTCATCCATGAAGATAACAGGATTACCCTGACGTACCAATGGAGCATATAATTTGTTCATCACTTTACGTGCCTTCTCTGAATTAGTACCAATAACTACACGATCTGGCTTCATAAAGTCTTCTACAGCTACTCCTTCACGTAAGAACTCCGGATTGGAAACAACATCAAACTCAACTTTAGCATTTTTAGCAATGCGTGCATGTACCTTTTCAGCTGTTCCTACAGGTACAGTACTTTTATCAACAATTACTGCATAATCTGCAAGTAATGGACCTAAGTCATCAGCAACTTTCAGTATATATTTAAGATCTGCTGAACCATCTTCTCCGGGAGGTGTTGGCAAAGCTAAAAAGATAACCTCTGCATCCTTTATTCCTTCAGCCAGATTGGTAGTGAAAAGCAATCGCCCCTCTTTGATATTACGGTCAAATAACACATCAAGGCCTGGCTCATAGATAGTAATGACACCACTTTTCAGCTTCTCAATTTTAGTAACATCAATATCAACACAAGTAACGCGGTTCCCCGTTTCAGCAAAACAAGTTCCGGTTACAAGGCCAACATATCCGGTTCCGACAACAGCAATTTTCATAAAATAAAGGTTTGTGAGGTTTTAACTGATTGATATATAATTTTCCTTTTAAAAAAGTGTGATTTTTTTCAATTAGACACCAAATATGAGTGTTTATACAAATCTGGAATCAAAAGTAAATATTTTGGAGTAATCACAAGGTTAATTTTTCCGGAATTTCTTCTTTCTTCCAATTGATGTAAGATTTAATAAAACTAAAACTGTACTTATTCGATATTTTTTTGAATATTAGAGACACACATTGCCTGATTACCCATTTGATTTGATTAGACCAATGTATCATCTTCTCAACAACTAAAAATCTAAATGATAGCTATGGTAACAGAGACATTCGAAAACCTGGACTTGATAGCTCAAAGTACACGTGAGTTTGCCCTCAGGCATATTCGTCCTTTTGTAAGAGAGTGGGACGAGAAGCAACATTTTCCAATAGGATTATTTAACCACTTGGGTGAACTAGGGTTAATGGGAGTACTTGTACCAGATGTATATGGTGGTGCAGGACTCAACTATGCAGCTTATGTAACTGCTATTATTGAAATATCCAAAGTAGATGGAGCTATCGGGCTTTCGATGGCAGCCCATAACTCTTTGTGTACAAATCATATCTTACAATTTGGCAATGAAGATCAAAAGCAACAGTATATTCCTAAATTAGCTACAGGTCAATGGATAGGAGCATGGGGTCTTACAGAACCTAATACAGGATCTGATGCAGGTAATATGCGTACAGTAGCCGTACAAGATGGAGATTACTGGATTCTGAACGGGAGCAAAAACTTTATCACGCATGGAAAGTCAGGTGATGTAGCAGTTGTGATTGCTCGTACAGGTGCACCCAATACACATACCAATGCATCTGCGTTTATTCTGGAAAAGAACACACCTGGATTTTCTGCCGGTAAAAAGGAAGATAAATTAGGTATGCGGGCGTCTGAAACTACAGAATTGATATTTCAGGATTGCCGAATCCATAAGAGTCAACTCCTAGGCAAAGTTGGTGAAGGATTTAAACAAGCACTTGCTATTCTGGATGGAGGGCGTATATCCATTGCTGCCTTAGGTATTGGTATAGCCATAGGAGCCTATGAAGCAGCACTCCAATATGCCAAAGAACGTCATCAGTTTGGAAAACCTATTGCAGAATTTCAGGCTATTCAATTCAAGCTGGCAGATATGGCAACTCAAATCGAGGCAGCCCGCCTCTTAACTTATCAGGCTGCAGATCTGAAAGATCGAAAGTTACCTGTATCCAAAGCTTCTGCCATGGCCAAGTATTATACGTCAGAAGTTGCTGTAAAAGTTGCGAATGAAGCAGTCCAGATCTTTGGAGGGTACGGATATACCAAAGATTTTCCTGTTGAAAAGTATTACCGGGACGCCAAACTTTGTACTATTGGTGAGGGTACCAGTGAGATACAGAAAATGGTAATCGGACGGGAAATCTTACATTAGACTCGGAAATTTTACTGATTACCCGATAATAATCCCACAAACCAATCTGTTAATGGAGTGTCTGTACGAAAAGATACTCCATTGATTTCTTTTACTAATTGAATGCCTGCAACATTACAGGTAAAAATAGTATCAGCAGTGAATAAGGCTTCTTTGTGAAATAAGTCTTCCTTTACTTCTGAAAACATCAAAACAGCTTCTCTCAGAATAGTTTTTCTTATAATCCCTGCAATACATCCACTCTCCAAACTGGGTGTATACAAAACATTTTCCTTAATCCAGAAAATATTGGAAGCTACACATTCTGCTATATGTCCATATACATCCATCAGAATAACATCATCTACACCTGCACTTTTACGGGCAATGCCAGCCATCACATAGGGTAAGGCAGAACTTGTTTTGTAAGGTGACAGAATAGAATGATGTAATCGGATATCTTCATAAAAGATAAGCCTGTTCTTTATAGAAACACGAGGCCGTGTAAAAGGAAAGGCCGTTAGCAAAAAATCAATGTCATTTGATTCTGGAGTATATAAACCTCCGGGCTTTCGCCACACCTGAAGCCGCAAACGGGCATCATCAGACAATCCGACAAGTTTACATAATTGCATAATCTCCCTTTGCAGATAATCCCGAGAAAAGTCCGCAGGTACATTCATCTGAAGTATCTGCATTCCATTCAGAAGCCTCTCATAATGATCTTTTAAAAAAGGAATTCTTTTATTCTGAACAATTATTGTTTCAAACAAACCATCTCCATACCGGAAAGCTCTGTTGTCCAGATACTCCGATAAATTATCCATCTCAACCATCGTAAAATTAAATACTGCCTTCATGGAATCATTTCACCATTTATCATTATTTTTTTCAGACAAAACCTGCATATACGTAATATTGCTCAAGTCCCTACAGAAAAATCAAACTTTTTTACTGGCAGAGAATGTCCGGAAACGAACACATGTGTTCAATTATGAACAACTAGTTCGGTATAAACAACTGACAATCAATAAAATACGATTTTGGCATAAACTTAGGAAAATAGCTTCCGGACACCAAAACTATCATCTTTATGAAATCTCTGAAAACTTTACCTATGAAAACGTTAAAAAAAGCTGCTTTAACTGGCTTACTAGCCTTAAGTATAAACAGCATACAAGCCCAAAGTCAAGCTCAAAAACAGATCAACAACGATGACATCTGGTCATTGCGTGAAGCTGTGGATTATGCTATGCAAAATAGCATCACAATTAAGAAAAGTGAACTTCAGGCAAGAACCAGTGAGGTAACATACTTCCAATCTAAAATGGCATTCTTACCGACTATAACCGGTAATGGATCTCTTCAATGGAACTTTGGTCGATATGTTGATCCAACAACCAACCAATTCGTTAATCAGACTACACAAACAGGTAATTATGGTATCTCTGGTAACGTTCTCTTATTTCAGGGTGGGCAACAGATACATGCATACAAACAAAATCAACGATTGTATCAGGCAACCCAGGAAGACATTGAACAATCCAAATACAATGTAAGTCTTAATGTAGCCTTGTATTATTTACAAGTGTTGCAAAATCAGGAGTTAGTTGCAGCAGCAACCAGCCAGCTTGAAGTAAGTCGTTTACAAGTGGAGCGTACGGATAAACTGGTGAAGGCAGGCTCACTTCCACAAACTAACCTTTTTGATCTGCAAGCTCAATTAGCGAATGATCAACTAAGTTTAACTACTGCCGAAAATAACCTTCGATTAGCAAAGTTAAATCTGATGCAGGCGATGAATCTTCCAGCACAGGATAACTTTGAAGTTGAAAAGATTGAGCTTCCAGATCCAACTATCAATCCATATCCACAAACAGCTGCCAACATTTATGATGAAGCGCTTAGAACTCAACCTAGTGTTAAAGCAGCAGACATCCGTGTTGAAAGCAGTAAGTATTCGATTATGTCTGCACGCGGATATTTATTCCCTCGATTATATTTGTCTGCAGGGTTGAATACATACTACTCAAGTGGTCAATCCAAATATGTTAAAACAGGAGAAGTATATCCTACAATAGGTAATGTTACTGTAGATGGAGTACCTTATACTGTAACTTCTATTCAAAAATCAACAACCTATAATCAGGAGAAATATAGTTTTGGCTCACAAATAAGTGATAACTTAGGTCAATATGTAGGTTTTAGTTTATCTATTCCAATTATCAATGGCTGGCAATATCGGAACAATATCAGCAAGACAATAGTACAACGTAAGTCTTATGAACTTGATGCACAAAGTACCCGTGTAACCCTACGTCAGAACATTGAACAGGCCTACAATGACCTCCGTGCTGCTGCATCACAGTATCAGGCAAACAGAGACCAGGTAGCTGCTCAGGATCTTTCGTTTAAATCAAACGAAGCTCGTTTTAGTGCAGGCCTTGCCAATTCATTAGACTATAATACGTCAAAAAACAATCTGGCCAGAGCTCAGGCTAATTTGATCAACTCTAAATACACCTATTATTTTCGTGTGAAAATACTTGATTTCTATCAAAACAAACCGCTTACCTTTGAATAAAAAGAGTCAATAATTGATCCTTTACAAAATATATTAAATCGTTTACCATACTTACCTTTTATCTGTACCTCAATGGCAAAGAAGAAAACAAATCGCTTGTTAATTATTCTTGTTTCGGTAGTTGTATTACTTCTGGTGTTTGCTTTTGTTGGCAAAAAAGCCGGATGGATTGGCAAAGAAAAACCAACGGAAGTAGAACTCGCCAAAGTTAAGAAAACTGAAATCATTGAGAAGGTAAGTGCCTCTGGAAAAGTTCAACCGGAAGTAGAGGTAAAGATTAGTCCTGATGTTTCAGGAGAGATCATAGAACTCACTGTCAATGAAGGAGATTCTGTAGTAAAAGGACAACTATTGGTTAGAATACGCCCGGATAACTATATCTCTGCTGTTGACCGTGCACGGGCTACTGTTAATAACAACAAAGCAAGTCTGGCTCAGTCAAATGTGCAACTATCGCGTGCTAAGGTTCAACTAGCAAAAGCAGAAATTGAGTACAAAAGAAACAAAGGACTATTTGAACAAAATGTTATTTCCAATACGGATTGGGTAACAGCCGAAACCAACTACAAAGCAGCTGTCGAAGATGTAAAAGCAGCAGAAGAACAAATTTCAGCTGCCAGATACCTGGTACAAAGTGCAGAAGCAGGATTACGAGATGCTCAGGAAAACCTTCGTAAAACAACTATCTATGCTCCGGTAAGTGGTACTATCTCTAAGCTGGATGTGGAACTGGGTGAACGTGTGGTTGGTACATCTCAAATGGCGGGTACGGAAATGCTGCGTATTGCGAACCTGAATAATATGGAAGTACAGGCAGATGTAAATGAAAACGATATTGTGCGTGTACACTTAGGGGATACCGCTATTATCGAAGTAGACTCCTATACAAGTTTGAAGAAGAAGTTTAAAGGTATTGTAACAGAAATTGCCAATACTGCCAATGGTATGGCCTCTTCTACAACACAATCGACATCAACTGATGCTGTAACAGAGTTTCAGGTAAAGGTGCGCATTTTACAGGATTCTTATAAAGAACTGATGAATACAAAAAGCAAATTATCGCCTTTCCGCCCTGGTATGACGGCATCTGTTGAAGTATTGACAGCACGCAAATCAGGGGTCTTGTCTGTACCACTGGCAGCCGTAACTACACGTACTCCTGATGGTAAGGCAGCACCTTCTACGGCTTCCAATAATGATAACAACAATAATAATAACAACACAGAAGCAGCTCCAAAACCCGCAGCTACTCAGGAACTTAAAGAAGTTGTTTTTGTAAATAACAATGGTAAGGCGGAGTTGAAAGAGGTAACTACAGGTATTAGTGATTATGATAACATTGAAATTGTAAAAGGGTTAAAAGAGGGGGATGAAGTAGTCTCAGGACCCTATAACGTGATTGCCAAAAAGCTCAATTCCAATGATCTGATTGCTACCAAAAAAGAGGAAAAGGATACCAAGAAGAAATAAAGTGACTATCAAAAAGAAAGCCCACTGTGAATATCATAGTGGGCTTTCTTTTTATATATTGGTCATTCTAATTGTAAAAAAGCTTCTTTAAAGCCGATTTGTAAATAAGACCTCTTATATGAATAAAATATAGGCATAAGACTTTCCTATATTTTATTCATATTGCTCGGATGGGCACAGACAATATTCTTCAGGATAGCCTTCGCTTATAACAAACTATAAGTTCTTCAAAATCTTGTTGATGTCATCAATCACAATAAAAACCTGTAGCACATTATTTATATCTGAGTTTTTTGATCCATCAGCGAGGCGTTTCTGAGGTTGAAACTGATTTACATAACCTGCCTCCAATCGGAACTGAGGAGTAAACTTATAGCCCAAGCCAACGTACAGCCGGTTCTGGTCAAATATTTTCTCGTGAATGACATTAGAACCCATACCAATCATAATCTCATCACTAGCAGCCAGGTACAGCGTTTTTTCTTTCATTTGAGGTTGGTTAAGAGGCACAAATATCCGTGTCATATAACGTAATCTTCCTTTACGTGTTGTATTATCCCATAAATTAGAATAATAATCTTTCCCCTGAGACCCATCCGTGAGAAGTCTATTTCCAAAGAAGCGAAACTCATACCGAAAACGTTGTTCAAATATCACTCGCCCCAAAGGATAAGAAAATAGTACCTGAGTGGTAGTACGTAGTTCTGGTTCAAAGGTAGTTTTGTTATCAGCGGTAGGTCGCCATGTACCCCACCAACCCACAGGTGATAATGAAACTCGAAAATATTTACTAGCCTGATATGCTATCCATGGACGAAATACCTGCTGATAAGCGTGGGTAAACAGTCCTCTACGTGTATCTGATACCTGATTACTTACTCTTTGAGACTCCAGATCATCAGAGATACCTTGTGTCCGATATTGATAATCTAACTGGAGACGGACTTTTCTGCTGATAGACCCAGAAATATTGGTTTCACTCCAAAACATCTGGTTTATGTTGTAGTGAGCAGATTGTGCTTGGCTAGATATATTATGAAAACTTAATATAAATCCTTGCAGGAGAAGAAGCTTAACAAATACGTAATAGCAACGCATGTAGTTTAATTAGAGCAGAAATGTTTCAATGGAGGTTTTATTCTACAAAACTAAACTTCAAATATTACCTGGTAATAACTGCAATGTTTTGTTAATGTTAATTTATAAGTACATGTACTTATAAATCCTACCACTCTGTTAACAATAAATTAATATTAAACCCGCAAAAACTTAAAATACACAAAAACATAATATTAAATAACCAAAATTACCCTCAATATGAATCAAATGTTACTGCAAAATTACTGTAATACCACTAGATAAATTCCTAGCTAAAGCAGACTGCGATTATCATATAAAGGATTGCACTTGCTAGTCAGACGTTTTAGACAAGTATTTAGAGAGGTAACTTTTGACTATTAATTTCCTTACTCTACTTGTCTATGTAATATTAGAAGGCAAATACTATTGGAAATCTGGCAGAATATATACTCTTTGCTAGTTATTAAATCACATTGTATGTTCTGGAAAAAGAAACAAGAACTTAGTTGTCCTGTTACACCTGAAGATAAAGAGTGGATCGAAAACAATCTGGATTGGCTCGATCGCAACCTAGTTGAACTGGCACACTTTCCGACTATTTTGCCAACAAAGGATTTCTTTGACTGGAAATTTACAGGCAAGCAAGACGATGCCTTCTACGTGTTGGCACGTATAGGGGAGTTATGCAGCATAAATATATCGCACATTCAGCTGGACTTTATCAACGATCAGCTGGATTTTGGTAATGGATTGCTTACAGCTATTGAGAAAGGCGAAAAAGGGATAGGAGGACTGTATTTTGGAGATGAAGATGGGGAAGCCATCACCATAGAAAAGAAGCAACTTGATAACCCAGCTTCTTTAATTGCTGTTATGGCTCATGAACTTAGTCACCATGTACTGATAGGCTTACACGATATTGGGTATTCAGACGAAAAAGAGAATGAGTATCTGACAGATTTAACTGCTGTAGCCTATGGCTTTGGAATATTTCTTAGTGATAATGCCACAATTTACCAAGTAAGCTCTTCCAGTTGGCGAATTGGTAAACAAGGTTATCTGCCGCCTCAAGTTATTGCTTATGCCATGGCAGTTATTCAGTATTTTAAAGGAGAAATCAAAACGAATCCTGCCTGGATAGACCATCTGGATAAGAAAACAAAAAAATATTTTCTCCAAAGTCTGGATTATGTGCGTGTACACCCTCCGGCACCTACTGGTCATTTAAACTGGTAAAAGACTTCTCAGTAACTGCTGTATGAGTCAATGTAGGTGATCAAGTATTTCTCTCAGGTTGTCATTCTTTTTTGTGCATTCTTTTCTTACTGGCTTTCTTATGCTGTATTACAGTTGTAAGCTAACGTATGAAGAAAAAGAATCAGATAAACCGGAGAGATTTTCTAAAAGCAGGAACCTTGGCTGGTGGTGGACTACTAATATCCATATTATTGCCTCCCACAATTAAAAACTATACATCACCTTCTGCATTTTCTCCGCATGCTTTCCTCCGTATTGATGAAGATGAAGATAACTCTATACATATCATTTTATCCAAGGTAGAAATGGGGCAAGGTATATGGACTACCTTACCTATGCTTATTGCGGAAGAACTGGATTGCGATTGGAAAAACATACAGATTACTCACAGCCCACCTGGTAAAAAAGAAGATTTTCAACTGCCTCCTGTTGAACAAAGCACAGGAGGTTCTAGCTCAACTACTTCCGAATTTGACCGATACAGACAAGCGGGAGCTACAGCTCGCATTATGCTTATACAGGCAGCAGCCCAAAAATGGGGAGTACAACCTGCATCCTGTAAAACAGAAAATGGATATGTTATTTCAGGAACAAAACGGGTTAGCTATAGTCAGTTAACAGCAGAGGCATCCAAGTTACCTATTCCATCATCTGTTCAGTTGCGTCCTCCCAATGAATGGAAGTATATTGGCAAACCTCAAAAACGGCTGGATGCTCCTATCAAAGTAAACGGGCAGGCGAAATTCGGCATGGATATGCAATTTCCTAACCTGCTCACAGCAGTGGTAGCTCATGCACCCGCTTTTGGAGGTAAAGTCAAGTCCTTTAATGCAGATCTGGCAAAAGCCATACAAGGAGTACATGGAGTATTCCAGATACCTACAGGCATTGCAGTCCTTGCTACTAATTACTGGACAGCCCAAAAAGCAAAAGAAACTCTCAAGATTGAATGGGATCTTGGCCCCAATGAAGAAATTTCTAGTTCTCGCCTTGTAGACAGCTATAGCAAACTAGCAAAAACCAAGGGGAAAGTGGCTGTTCAGAAGGAGAGTAAAACTATATTTCCAAAAGCAAAGCATGTTATTGATGTAGACTATGTATTTCCGTATCTGTCCCATTCTCCTATGGAGCCACTAAATTGCACAGTGCAGATACAAGACAATCTCTGTGAAGTATGGACAGGCACTCAATCACCTTTATTACATCAGCAGGAAATCGCCACATTTTTAAAGCTTTCCCCTGAACAGGTTTTGTTTCAAACACCTTTTCTTGGAGGCAGTTTTGGTAGGCGAGGTTCTTTTCAGGGTGACTGGGTCATGGAAGCAGTACAGATCGCTCAAGTAAGTGGTCAATTTATCAAACTGGTCTGGTCACGGGAAGATGACATTCAAGGTGGTTACTACAGACCTATGTATTTACATAAGGTACATATTGAAGCAGACGAGGCAGGAAATCCCATTACTTGGAATCACAGCATCGTGGGGCAATCTCTTTTTGTCAATACACCTCTGGAATCATGGATTGCACCTAAAGGTATCGATTACAGTTCGGTAGATGGTGTAAACGGTTCTCCCTATCTTGAAATAACACCCAACCATTTAATAGAGTTACATACCACCACAGTAGGTGTACCTGTGCTTCCCTGGCGTTCGGTTGGCAATACCCATACAGCTTTTGTAATGGAAACTCTGATTGACCAACTGGCGGCACGTATCTCACAGGACCCTGTTGTGTATAGACGCATGTTACTAAAAAATTATCCTCGCCATCTGACTGCCCTTAACCTGGCTGCTGAAAAAGCCGGATGGCATACCTCACCACCCAAAGGTGTCTTCCGAGGTGTAGCAGTACATGCAGCTATGGGAAGTTATGTCTGCCAGATAGTGGAACTATCAATACAAGATCACCAAATCAGGATACATCGGGTTGTATGTGCTATTGATTGTGGGCTGGCTGTAAATCCGGATGGGGTCTGTGCTCAAATGGAAAGTGGTATTATTTATGGACTCACAGCTGCTTTGTATGGAGAAATAACTATTGAGAAAGGGCGAGTCAAACAGAGCAATTTTCATGACTACCCAATACTCCGAATGAGTGAAACACCCAAGATTGAGGTGTATATTGCCAACAGCACAGCAAAGATGGGGGGAGTTGGAGAACCTGGAGTACCACCTATTGCACCTGCGCTTGCCAATGCGATATTTGCAGCAACAGGTAAGCACATTCATACCCTGCCCATACGATTATAAGTCTGGTAAGTTGTTAGATGAACAAGTTTATTGATTTGGTAATCAACTATTTGCTTTGTAAGTGGTATTCTTGTTTCTTTAATACACAATCTTATCTATCCAAGACTGCTAACTACAAAACCTGATGATGCATTCGTTACCGTATCTCACTGTATTACTCATTGTGGGAATCGGTTTGATTGTCTTACTTACAACACGCTACAAAGTACCTGCTTTTTTTTCCTTATTCCTGGCATGTCTGGTTGTTGGACTAGGAGCCAATATGTCCTTAGATGAAACTATTACAGTAATCAAGGATGGATTTGGGAATATATTAAAATCGTTGGGATTAATTATCGTGCTGGGTACTACACTGGGATTAGTATTGGAACATACAGGTAGTACTACAGTGATGGCGACCTTCCTTTTACAAAAGATGGGCAATCGCTTTGCATCCTTGGCTATGAGTATTACAGGCTTCATTGTAGGCTTGCCTATATTCTGTGACTCTGGTTATATTGTATTGAGTGGACTCAATCATTCCATGGCTAAACGTGCCGGAGTTCCAATCTCAGTATTATCTGTTTCTTTAGCTACTGGTTTGTATTCTGTTCACTGTCTGATACCTCCTCATCCAGGTAGTGCTGCCGCCGCTGCTACTCTTGGAGCTGACTTTGGTAAATTGCTATTGATAGGCGTTCCGGTAGCTATTCCAGCTATGATTGTTGGTAATATATGGGCTATTTATTCAGGTAAACGATCAGTTTCTCTCACAGAAGATCCCCTAGATAATGTAAAGGAAAAACCTACCAATCAACCTTCTCTTTTTGTAGCCTGTCTCCCTGTTTTTATCCCTATACTTCTAATTGGTGTCAGGCCATTTTTAAGCACACAACTCTTAGCATCCTCTAGCTGGCTAAGGGCGCTTTCTTATGCAGGCAATCCAGTCATTGCATTACTATTCGGAATAATGCTTGCATTTGCAGCTAAACGAAACTGGCAGAAGAGCGAACTGGCTGAATTATTACATAAAGCAACTGAGAAAGCTGGAGAGATATTGGTGATTATCGGAATGGGAGGAGCTTTTGGTGCCATTTTAACAGCTACGAAAATAGGAGAGCACTTTAGTCAATCTATCGCATTAGGTAGCATAGGTTTGCTTTTTCCCTTTTTGCTTACTGCCGTTTTAAAGACTGCTCAGGGTTCATCTACAGTCGCCATCATTACAGCAGCCTCTATTGTTTTGCCATTATTACCTGCACTACATTTAAATAATGAAACAGGCAGATTGTTATGTGTACTTGCTATGGGAAGTGGGTCTATGATGATTTCTCATGCTAATGATGCGTACTTCTGGGTAATTGCGAAATTTTCTGGCATGGAGATTCGTACTATGATACGAAGTTATTCCGTTGCAACTATCCTTATGGGTATCACTACGTTTCTGACGGTTTACCTGCTTTCCAAAGTATTGTAAAAGTATTCTTCTTTTGAAAGAATACTTTTGTAGAATTCTAGTTCAAGAATTAGGCAAAAGAAATTCTATAATGCTATATAATAACAGGAGTTATAAGAAGGGTTTATTTAATAAATTATCCCATTATCTTAGAAAGGACTTTTGTATGTATCTCTTCAAAAAAAGCATTCAAACTACAATTATATGTCAAATACTTGCCTTTTTTTATATCTTTAGGTTTTGATAAAGGTTTGCTAATAGAAAAATAATTTTCGTAATTAGAAGTAGAATTTTTGCCGCTCTTACTAAGTACTCTACCTAGTCTTTCTTTTGGTTTTGCTGTTTTAGTAGAATCTGTCTTCTCATAAATAGTTAAGATCCATGCATCAATCTCTTCTACGGCTATAGCATAAAGAATGTGATTTGAAATATCTATTTCTAACCAAGTATTTATTTGGGCAATAATTAAAGCTCGAAGTTCTTCACAATAATTATTTTCTCTTTTATCAGGCCTTGTAATACCATATTCACTAGCTTCAGCCGTATCTATGTGAATAACGATGAAGTCTTGTCCTTCAATAGCTAAGAAGCCATCAATCAATTCTCTCTTCTCACACTCTTCTTTAACAGAAGACCATGAACCAAATGTTCTTGGATCAGCTCTAAGAGCCTTATCAGTTTCATCCAAAGCATATATAGGGCGCAAAGGTTCTATATCACTCTCATCAATTCCAAGCAATCCAATTAATATATTTGTAATGACAGCTCTGTCAGCATGCCCTTCTGAAATAACTCCAATTCTCATACTAAAAATTTTTGGGAATAGCACCAAGTAAACCTTTCAACCACATCTCTGAAAGCTTAAACTTCTTATCACTTAAATCTGATTTAAATTTGAGACGCCGTGTTTTAGTTCGACCTACACTATCTCTGTATACTTCAAATAGTCTTTGTTCATCATCTAATAAATTTAAACCATCAAGGATAGCGGGATTGTGTGTAGTAATCAATGTTTGTTTCTCCCTAACTTTTGAAAGTTCAACTAATTTAGATATTAAAACTTGACATAAACGTGGATTTAATGCTGTTTCAATATTATCTATTGCAAATAACTTTGGGGTCTTATTGCTTATAAAAAGTGCTAAATAAAATAATACATGTAATATTCCTTCATTAGAATTCTCTGCAGAGAAAGTATTATTGTTTTTCTGCATATAACTATCTCTAAAGTACAATGTTGAAATACTCCTTCCTGGTTTTAATCCTGACACTTTCAATTTATCATCCTTATCTGCTATAATTTCCCCAAGCCAATCAAAGAGGTCACAACACTCACGAAGTTGAGTCCATTCAGAAGAATTAAAACTCGCAATTAATAAGTCAAGTCCTTCTCCATTAATTCCCAAAGGAGTTTTCCTACTTTCAGCAGGAGAAACACCTCTTAATGATTTAGTATTTAAATCAAAAATAGCATACTCAGACAACATTTCATCAAAACTATGTTTACGCTTAAATCCTTCCTGAGCCAGGAGAATATTGGCTCTATTTAGCAACTCTTCCCCTGTAATACCAGGATTCATTCTTGTAATTTCTCTAAAGTGCTCTAATAATATTTCAGGATAAGTTTCTTCTTCTACAAGGTTTATCCATTTGGTATAGATATCATCCAAACTTACTGGAGAAAGAGCACATTTATATCTCTCTTCTTCTCCATCATTTTCAAAAATCAGACTTATATCTAAACTACTTTTCCGACTATTATTATCTAAAAATGAACTAAGGATTAGATCTGGTCTAGCGATGCGAACCCCTCGACTATATAAACCATCAAATGTCAAGTCACTCCCTCTTTCTGCACCTACGGTAGCTAATGCTTCTAAGATATTTGTTTTCCCACAACCATTTGTACCTATAAACACATTAAACCTGCCTAGTTCAATCTTATCATCTACAATTGATTTGTAACTCTTGATCTGTACAGTTTTGAGTAAAATTGAAGGCTTAGAATCCTGTTTAACTTGATTTTTATATTTAATAAAATTCTCTACGGCAACATTCCATTCATCTGTTTTATATTTTTTGATTGTATTCAGTGCTAAATAAGAAATCGCATAATGCGTTTTTGCACTCGTTTTCTTAAGATTTGGATCATCAGGATTTAAGATTACCAAAGAATTATCAACGAAAGGATTTAAAGCAATCTTCCTAAATGATTCTCTGGTATTAGCCTTATAATTAGTTCCATAATTATTATTAACAAATTCTATTATGTCTTTAGAAAGTGTTAGACTTTTTGAAGTAGCATTCTGCCAACTTTCATCAGGAGAGATACCACATAATGCAAGTAAAGTCAATGCTGAAATTTTATTTTGCTGCTTTTCTGGTAATCCAAACTCTTTAAGAATTTCTTGGGCTTCTTCTATTTTACTATTCATAAATTTGAGACAAGTCAATTGAGATATTAAAAATTTCCGAGATTAAAGAATCAATATTCAATGGTACACCAATCTCTATAATTTTTTTAATTTTTTCTCCTAGTAACTGGATTAGCTGAAAATCAGGTAAAGGAAAATCCCTTAATTCAGTAGCACTGACATTGATATTCCCATTAAAAGTTCTAAAATATAGATCAAATAAGCGACTGTTTAAAATACCAGCTAAGCCAAAGGCTTCATTATTAGACAAATCTTTCTCTTTATGATAGATATAATTTAAATGATTCTCAATGCCAAGTTTTGGCATATCAGATAAAGTATTACTAAAATATGGAGCAGCAATTAATCTTCTATTATCATCTTTCGCACTAAATCTCCTTAAAAACACATAATTTCTATTTTTTACCAATCTTGAAGACGACACTTCATTATTAATAATATACTGGCCTTTAGGTTTCCCTTTATAACCCACATTTCGAGGCCACGTAAATTTCATAGAGTCAACATTATGTAACCAAATAAGGGGTACTACATCTTGTTTACTTTCAAAACTTATCATTTCTTCACTTCTAAAATCAACAACAGGCCCAGTTGAAATTGCTAGATTATAAGCACTCAATGAGCCTGTCCATGTTTTGAAAATTTCTATAACCTTTTCATCTGTATCTGAAGATGGCAAGTGAATAATTTTTTGATATGAATCGAAGTTGATTAAATCTGAACATTCATACTTTTTAATACGTCTATCTTTGATATCGTCAATTCCATTTGAGGAAGATATAGTTATGTCTTTATCAATGTCAATAAAAGGTAATCCCAATTGACTTGATCTGGTGTGTTGTTTCCTTACCGCTGAAATTATTATATTTTCCTGAAGCACCTTATCCCTTTTGAATGTATCCTTTCGCGAATCAAAAAGATGAATGGTGTCCAGATCTACAATGGAAAAAAATATTTCTCTAAATAATCTAAAATAATTTCCAGAACAAAAACTTCTTGGTGTAATGAATATTAATTGACCATCCTCTTTTAAAAGCTTTGCAGCAATTAAAAGGAAGATTGTATAAATATTTGTTTGACCATAAATAACAGATTTAGTCGCAAGAATCCTTTCATCATCTTTTTGCAGTTTAAAGTATGGCGGATTAGAAATTATAATATCATATGATTCATGAACGCTTTCATTGTTATTCAGAGAAGATGAATTATGAAGGACAAAGTCATTCTTACAAAGAAAAAAAGTAAAATCTATTCCTCTTTGGTTAAGCCATAGTCCTAAATATTTAAAACAATCTTCTGCTAAAGGAAGAATATCAACATCTGTTTCAAAAGCTACTAATTCAATTGTTCTGATATGACAGTTACTAGATATTAATGCCTCACAAATCGCTGTTGAAAGAATACCTATTCCACACCCAGGATCTAAAATCTTAACCTTTTCAGTTTTTATCTTACTAAAACTAGCCATAAACTGGGCAACTGCTAGCGGAGTAAAGAACTGTCCAAGCTTTTTTTTGTGTTCACTACTTACTTTCGATGTATAATAAATTCCTAACCTATCTGCATATTCAGATGGTTTCTCCTCTCTATTTACAAAAGTATTATTTAAGGATTTTTTAGAATGCGTCATCATTTATCTCTATATTATATCAACCATGAACTTTTCCCCTTCCACTTTATTCGTTAAATCTATCAATTTGGGAATGTCCAATGTTTAAACTGTATGATCTTTTTATAATAATGAATTGAATATCTTAACTTATTAAACAAAAAAGAAGTCTAAATTCAGAAAAACAGTAGGGTAGTAAAGAGAGTAATGCGAAAACAATTCTAGTGCATATTCTTATGTATCTTTTATGCAAAGTAAAGAAGAAGCCGTCTATCAGACAATCAAAACTCATTTTGGATATAACATTCATCATAGCAAATTTATAATATATCTGATTATGAGCCTTTTAAAATAGAGACTTATTCGCTTAACAAGTAATAATAACTATCTCTCTCATAATAGAATGTAACTTATCTTCAGAACTTTATATTTATCTTTCCAGAACTTATACTAACAACATGGCGTCCTAGTCTCAACGTACAAACACATACTTCATTCTGGTAACAGTCATTGCGATATTACCAGTTGTAATTCCTTTTCTCATACAAGATATTGTAGAGACAGACCGGGCAATGATGATGCTTCTAATGATTTATACCTGGGTAGCAGGAATTGTATTAATGTCAATAGGAATTAGTGCTATTATTCTAGCCAGAAAAGGACAAGGTACTATATGGATAGGCTTATCTATTCTGTTAATAGGACTGTTCTGGTCTGCATATATTGTGAAAGAAGTATTCTTATCAGTTTGATTGTGGGGTGTAGGTTATCCGATTGGGCGGTATTAAAGTAATTATCGTGGTGTAAGTATAATTTGTAACAGTAAACAAGTAGAAACATGAAAGCATTAGTTATCGGAGCCACGGGAGCAACAGGAAAAGATCTTGTAAATATGCTTCTGCAAGATACTGCCTATACAGAAGTAGTTGTATTTGTACGTCGTCCCAGTGAAATAACAAATCCTAAATTATCCGAGATCCTCACCGATTTTGATAAACTGGAAGAAGTAGCTGGTTCTATTCAGGGAGATGTGTGGTTTTCCTGTTTGGGAACTACACTGAAAGATGCTGGTTCCAAAGAAAAACAATGGCATATTGATTATACGATTCCTGCAAACTTTGCAGAACTAGCGAAAAAGAACGGCATCCCTAAAGCTGTTTTACTTTCTGCCTACGGTGCCTCTCCATCCAGTAGCGTATTTTATTCTAAAATGAAAGGAGAACTAGAAGAGAAGATTGCCAGCCTTGCTTTTGAGCAGTACGTTATTTTTAAACCTGGAATGCTACTACGTAAAAACACAGACCGGCCAAGTGAACGTATCATAGCGAATGTTCTACACTTTGTGAACAAATTAGGAATAATCCGCAAATTCCGTCCACTAGCCACCTCTGTGCTGGCAGAGAAAATGGCAAAAGCCCCCAAAGTTCTCCCTTCGGGAAAACATAGTATAGAACTGAATAAGATCTTTGAATTTTGACAATTCCTATCGATTGCTCATTTAGTTTGAATCTGCATCTTGCACAATACTTTATCTGACTATTTTGACCAGATCAATAAAAATACACATACCATACGGCATTTGTTCAATTTTTGTTATTTTGGTCCGGCATATTCTATGCCTCTGGTAAAAGTGCTTATTCTCATGACGAAACCTGACAACAGGTAGTATACTTTATTCAGGCTGATTTTTAGCATTCCATATAAGAGAATAAGTAAATAGTCTAATAAATTTACGAAATACCGTAAACCATTTTTTTGGTCTTCTGAAACAATTTACTGATAGTCAAGCAATTGCAATTATGGTCTGGATTTAGCTATTCTATTGGATAGTAAGAGGGTGTACTATAAGTATGCGATGTATTCAGGTTGTATCTGTGATAATAAGTGACGCCGTTGCCAGTCATAATGGTATCAGACTAGTATATTTTACAATACTGATTTTCTAAGGCGTGTTCACCTCACTATGAATCTAGTACCCTTATCACATATATTTTTTCTTAACCATTTAACCAATTCATTACAATGAGTACACTAAAATTAAAAGACGGAACAGAACTGTATTACAAAGACTGGGGTACTGGTCAACCTATCGTTTTTCACCACGGCTGGCCATTGTCTAGTGATGACTGGGATGCACAAATGTTCTTCTTCTTCAAGCAAGGATTTCGTGTAATTGCACATGATAGAAGAGGTCATGGCCGTTCTACGCAAACTACATCCGGGCATGAGATGGACACATATGCTTCAGATGTAGCGCAACTGGTAGAAGCATTGGATTTGAAAAACGCGATACACGTAGGCCATTCAACGGGTGGAGGAGAAGTAATTCGCTATGTGAATAAATATGGCAAAGGTCGGGTTGCCAAAGCTGTCTTGGTGAGTGCGGTAACACCTAGTATGGTAAAAAGTCCTCAAAATCCGGATGGTGTTCCGATGAATGTTTTTGATGATATTCGTTTGCAGACTGCTACCAACAGACAACAATTTTTCAGAGATCTTACGCTACCATTCTATGGATATAACCGGGAAGGAGCAGTAGAAAAAGACGGCATTCGCTTAAACTGGTGGAGACAAGGAATGTCAGGCAGTATCCTGGCTCATTATGAATGTGTAAAAGCTTTCTCTGAGACTGACTTCACAGAAGATCTTAAAAATGTAGATGTTCCTGTTTTGGTATTGCATGGAGAAGATGACCAGATTGTTCCTTACCAAACCACTGCTTTACTAGCTGCCAAGCTACTGAAGCATGGTAAGCTAATTACTTATCCAGGTTTCCCTCATGGAATGCCTACAACAGAAGCAGCGACCATTAATGCTGATATTCTGAACTTTATCAAGTCATAAGTAGGAATAGAATAGTTGCTGCATACATTAAGTATTCTATGTATGCAGCAACTTACATAGTTATCAAACAATAGCACAGTTATATTTGATATTAACTAAATAGTAGTGTATAAAAGATGTTCGTAATAAACTGAGTTGCTAAAACTTCTTTTTTCCATGATATAGATCCTTGGGTCTTTTGGATTTAACAGCTATTCCAACTAATTTATTTGTGATATTATATTTATTTTTCAGTTGAGTAGCATCAATGACTTCTAATCCCAATATATTGTCGTTATCCACTAAAGCTAGATTACCTTCATAATTTTCTTCTTGGATTTTATCATTTAGAATATATTGAAAATCCTTGTCACTACCGATCTTAGCAATAAGACTATCATATGATGCAGAGTAAGATCTAAAAAAACGTATGAAACGACTCCGTGCAAAACCCTTAGTTTCCATATAAACCGCTCCATCTTTTGCTTTCTCTCCTAATAAATCAACAGCCTCTTTATCATAAAACATATTGACTATCGCAATTGTATTAGGATCTATCCCATTTAAAGCAGATTGATTAACCTGAGTACTATCTAACATAAAAACAGGATTAGCTCCAAGTTTTTTTACTGCCTTTTCAGGTTTTTGAGCTATTACCTGCCCAAATGTTAGAACCGAGAAAGCAATGGTAAGTATTCTTTTTTGCATATTTCTTCTCAATAACTACAATATATAAAGGTGTATTTTGTATTACTTATTAAGTAAAATAATCAACTATAGGAAATCTCTACGTAAAAGGTATTACACAAGCTTTAAAATATAGCTGCAACTCGTGAAAGAATTGTTTATAGTAGACGAGTAAAATGAAGTCGCATTTTCATCATAAGTTCACAAGTAGCTTAAAAAAATTAATAAAAACAAGGTTGCAAAAGCATAAGCACATTTTCATATAATGAATACAGACAATGTCTATACTTTAATTATGAGAAGTAATATCTTTTTTGAAAAGTCTTGATTATTAGATTGAAATTAAACCCTACTATTTACTAGAGAAATAGTGAATAAACTCTCTGGAGAACCATTCAGTAATTATAGATTAGAGAGCCCTAATACTCTTAAAGAAAAACAAGTTATAACTCGCAAAAGAAATATTTTTAGCAACCAAGATAAAGGCTGGCGAGGAACCACGCCTTAATTTATCTATTATGGCTCATTCTTATGATTAAAAATTAGTAAATACAAAGTGATTTAAAAATTGATTGATTTTTAGAAATACCTGCTTGATTTTTCATAACGGCAGGGGTCGTTCTCATACTACTTTTGTATCACAAATAACAACAAAACATACAAAAAGTAACTATCATGAAAACGAAAGAACAAATTAGAACTCTTGCACAACAAGCTTTTAAAAATCACCTTGAATACCTGTCTTCAGGAAGAATTACTGAATGGGTAGACTTATTTACCAATGATGGTATATTAGAATTTCCTTATGGTCCAGCCGATTTTCCCAAACATGTAGAAGGAAAGCAATCCTTATATGAGTATATGAAGAACTTCCCTGAACATTTTAAGGTACAGTTCGAGAACCTGCATTTTCATGTAACTGAAGATCCTACACTTGTCATTGCAGAGTTTACCAGTAGTGGTCATGCCATTTCGACAGGCAAGCCTTACAATCAGAAATATATCTCAGTGGTGACAACCAATGAGGATGGAGAAATCATCAAATATGTAGACTTCTGGAATCCAATGGTAGCAATGGAAGCGATCAATGCCCCACTCGCAAGTTTTGTCGAAGGCAGTCATGCATAATGCCTGTTTTATGCAAACTGGGTGCAGGTGAATCTATAACCTCCACCCAGTATATTTTTATCCAACAGAATCCCCTCTAATAATTACTCATTACCCTTACATGAAATATTTGCGTAATTTTGTCCTTCTGAAAAGAATTTTTTCAAATCAAAATCTGAAGGACAAATTGGCTAAACCAGAAACAATAGAAGAATATTATGCAAATCGTCCATTTTTGTCTGCTGCTGAGGTAGACAGGAATGCCGCCCACTTTAATATCTTTCGTATAGGTGATCCGGATATTGAAGACATACAAGTTCCTTTTGGCCGCAAGGATTATTTCAAGATCTGCATTATTACAGGAAACAGCCGTATACACTATGCAGATAAGACCTTCGAAGTACGTGAACATGGGCTATTATTTGCCAATCCACAAATCCCTTATAACTGGGAACCTCTTACGCCAAACCAACAAGGATTTAGTTGTATTTTTAATGAAGCTTTTTTTGAACGCTTTGGCAGAATAAAGGAATATCCGGTTTTCAAACCAAGAGGATTTCCTGTATATGAACTGACTACAGAAGAACTTTCAACTATTAAGGCCATTTTTGAGCAAATACTAAATGAGAAGAATGGTCAGTTTGAATTTAAGGACGATGCTATCAGAACACTGGTACTCCAATTGATTCATAGTGCCATTAAAATGCGTCCGGCAATCAATACTGTTCCAGAAAAGGTAACGGCCGCCAGCAGAATTACCTCATTGTTTTTAGAACTCCTTGAACGGCAGTTTCCTCTCGAAAGTGCATCTTCAGAAATACAACTCCGTTCTGCATCTGACTTTGCGAATCAGATGGCAGTGCATGTCAACCATCTAAATAAATCTGTAAAGGAAGTTACCGCAAAAACTACCTCTGAGATCATTATGCAGCGATTGTTGCAGGAAGCCAAAATCATGTTGAAGCATACATCCTGGCCTATATCAGATATTGCCTATGCACTTGGCTTTGAAGGTCCTACTCATTTCAGTACGTTCATTAAGCGACAATTACAATTGTCACCTTCTCAGTACCGCAATACGTAATTTGGCTTTAGCAAAAAATCTTCTTGTCTCTTCTTAGTATACATTGGCTAAACTTTTCCATGCATTAAAAGCAAGGTAGTTTAGCTGTACTACTATCACTCTACCACGTACATACGAAAGGGGTATTTTTCCCGTATCTGCAGGGCATTTTCCCCGTTTCTAGCCTCAGTAGTAGAAATCATCCACATCAAGCAGTATTTTTCCGAAGTAGTTTAGTATCAAAGCTTTTACCTATGAAAACTGCCCCACTACTTGGAGTTATCGGATCTCTATTACTCTTTGTGAGTACCTTTATGCCTATTCTTACAGTTCCCTTGTATGGTAGTATTAATTACTTTCAGAATGGTTTAGGTTATGGAGTAGTTATAGCTGCAATTGCTATGATTGCGTTGGTTCTGGCTATATTAAAAGAGAATTTGTTTCAGAGTGCAACGGCGCTATCAGCTGTGATCGTGATAGGATACACTTACATAAACTTCCAACATGCCATAGATGCCTTACGAACTGAAATGCAAGTCAGGTTAGTGAGTAACCCTCTTCGTGGCCTGGCAGATGGTATGATTAAGGAAATCCAAATCGAATACGGCTTTGTCGTGATGGTGATTGGAGTTATACTATTATTTGTCGCAGGGATAGTTAGAGATTAAAAGAAATTTATTTCAATTCATACTCCTAAACTCTATAGGTGTTTTGCCAGTTTTTTGCTTGAAGAGTTTATTGAAATATTGAGGATAATCAAATCCCAGTGCATAGGCTATCTCACCAACAGATTTATTAGTACTTAGCAGACTGTTTTTGGCTTCCTCAATCAGATAAAAATGTATGTGGTCCTGGGTGTTTTTTCCTGTTTCTTTTTTCAATAGATCACTCAGATAACCTGGGGACAAATTTACCTGATCTGCCAGGTATTTTACTGTCGGCAAACCCTTTTCACTTATGCTATTACCATTAAAGTATTCACTCAAAATCTTTTCGATTTGAACAACCACAATGTTATTGGAGTTTTTTCGGGTTATAAACTGTCTTCCATAAAACCGGGAACAATAATTTAAGAGCAATTCTATTGTGGAAACAATGATGGCCTGGCTATGGACATCAATATTTTCCTGTAACTCAGATTCAATTTTTACTACACAATCATATAAAGTCTGTTTTTCCTTTTCGGACAGATGAAGGGACTCTGATATTTCGTAAGAGAAAAAGCTATAATCCTTCATCTTGTCATTCAAAGAAGTAGCCCGAATTAAATCAGGATGAAAATATAATCCCCAACCCATCATAGTTGCAGATACTTCAATATCATCATCCATTTCTATGACTTGGTTAGGAGCCATACAAATCAGATTGCCCTCTTGAAAATCAACAGTTTTACGTCCATACTTTATATTATTTTTGCTATAATTTTTGAACATAACCGCATAAAAATCAGATGAAATTTTCTTCTTATCATGTACATATTCAGGTAAGTTACTGAGATCTACAACAGCTATCAAAGGATGCTTAAGAGTCTGATTTAACTCGAATAATTTGAGTAAATCAGAAATGGTTTGTAAATGGAAAAACTGATTCATAAAGTATAGGTACTGATTGTAGATAACTGATATAAATATATTCTCTTTTTTGGTAAAAGTCAGACTGCCACGATTTTCAAAGAACCTCTTAGTATAAAATGTAGGGACAGAAGCTATGGATATCTTACTATGTGGCTCCTTTCCCTACATATAAAAATCAAAATCCAAATTGGGTTTTCACAGCTTCTCTAAAAGCTTTATCATCTAATTGGCTCCTGTTTGAGATCATCACTTTAGCATCCTCTCCAGCTGTGTATCGCAACTGATCAGTTCCATCAGTGGCTGCTTCATAAATTACATTGGCGACCACATTGGCCGATGAAGGGCTTTGAAATAAAATTGCCATTCCTGCCAATGTTTTTTCGACTAAAGGTTGATATTCGGTAAGGCTTGCCTCATTGCTAAAGTCAAACGAACGCCCTGAAAAATCAGTAGCAATAGCACCTGGCTCAACGATTTTTACTTTCCCACCAAACTCTTCAACTTCATAACTCAAGGATTCAGATATACCTTCTACGGCAAACTTGGTTCCATGATACAAAGCACCAAACGGGAAGCTCATTTTACCACCAATAGACGAGATATTAATGATAACACCACTTTTGTTTTGGCGAAAATGGGGGAGAAGTGCCTTTGTCACATCTAACAGCCCAATCACATTGGTGTTAAACTGACGAATGATCCTTTCCCTTGAAAACGATTCCAGAGGGCCATACGCACCATAACCTGCATTGTTTAACAATACATCAATTTTGCCAAATTTTCGGACGCCTTCATTGACTGCATTTTCGATAGAATGTATATCCAGCACATCCAGTTTAGTAACCAATATATTGTCTAACGTTGTCAGTTCTGTTTCGTTTTCAGGAGTACGCAACGTAGCGATCACATTCCATCCTTTTGACTGAAATAATTTTGCAGTTTCTTTTCCAATACCACTGCTTGCACCCGTAATTAAGATTGTCTTTTTCATTTTTTTGAGGTTTTAATTATGATGTAAAGGTCTTGTAAAAAGGGTAGTGGGATATAATACTAATTCAGGGTAGTTGTATTCTTTTTGCGGATTGTGCCCATTTGGAAGGACAGTTGCTCGTCATAATCGCCTATAGGAGAATTGTCAGGCTGCATTTATAAGTTTGTCAAACCTTATTTATTCATTAAAAACTATCTTTACCCAGTAACTTCAGAAGATGACAGCTAAAAAAATAAAATCCATTCCAGTAAACTCTATGGGAACCGACTTCGGTGAAGGAGTTGCTATTGAGAAGATATCTTTCCAGGATTTTGGTACTGTGGAAATTGAAAAAGCGACTCAGTCACACCGTGAGGATAGTCATTCTTTTTTCTTGCTTGAAGAAGGATCTGTTTCCATTGAAATTGATTTTCAAGAGTATACCATTAAATCTCCATCTATTATCTACATGCATCCAAACCAGGTACATCGTATACTGGCATTTGACAATGTAACCGTTAGCAGTTGGTCTATCAGTAATGAAAATCTGAATCCTGTGTACCTAACATTGTTGGAAGACATCACCCCTACAAAACCATTGCTATTAGAGAAAGAAACGTTTTCGGTTATTTCTGAGGCTGTAGCACTTAGCATAAAATTCACTGAACAGAAAAAGAATAAACTCTATCACTCATTACTGAAAGATAGTTGCAATGTATTGGTGGCATTGGTTGCGTCACACTATGTAGAGCACACTACATCAACAGACAAACTTTCACGGTTTGATAGTGTCACCAAAGCATTTAAGAAGCTATTGGAACGTAATTATACCATAACCAAACGTCCGGCTTCCTATGCTGAAGAACTAAATATATCAACACCCTACTTAAATGAATGTGTCAGGAATACAACAGGCCATTCTGTTTCACATCACATCCAGCAACGGGTAGTGCTGGAAGCAAAGCGCTTGCTTTTTCATTCGGATAAATCAGTAAAAGAAATTGCTACAGAATTAGGCTATGACGACTATCCTTATTTTTCACGGCTATTTACTAAGGTTACCGGAATGACAGCACTGGCTTTCCGAAACAAAAACCTCGATTAGTCCAATAGCTGCTCTGTATTGCTGTTTTTTTTCCCTGCTGTACGCTCTTCCTTTGCATTGTCAACTAAAATCATACAGACAATGAACTCATCAAAAGAAAAAAAGGTACTCGTTTCAGGTGCAAGCATAGCTGGACTTTCTACTGCGTATTGGCTAAACAAAATGGGTTACAAAGTAACCGTAGTTGAAATTGCCAACGAACCCCGAATGGGAGGCACAGCCGTTGATTTTCGGGGAAAGACAGTTGATCTTGTGAAACGTATGGGAATTTTTGAGCTGTTACAATCACATGCATTGAATCTGGAACGGATAGAATTTAAGAATGCAGAGGATGTAACTGAGAACTCACTTTTGCTGAACAATGAAAAACATCTTAGTAATGAAATCGAAATTGAACGAACCCAGTTAGTGTGTATTTTACTAGATAGTGTACAAAATGATGTTGAGTTTATTTTTAACGACAGCGTTACTTCATTAACCGAAACAGAAGATGATATAAAAGTCACTTTTAAAAGTGGATCACAACAAGCATTTGATTTAGTAATTGGCTGTGATGGCACCCATTCGGGTATACGAAAAATCTGGTTTGGTGATGAAAGAGAATATACGCATTTTCTGGAAGCCTACTTCTCTATCTCAATTGTGAACAAATCGCTAATTACGCCAAACACCATGCAATTTTATAATGTGCCGGGTAAGGCGTATATGCTGAATGCCTACAAGGATAAAACGGATATCATTTTTTCCTTCCTTTCAGAAAAAGAGATTCCCTATGACTATCGTAATACAGAGCAACAACGGCAAATAATTCTGCAACAATTTACAGGGCAAGGCTGGAGAACAGCAGAATTGTTGGAAGAGATAGCAAATTCAACGAATTTCTATTTTGACAAATTTTGTCAGATCAAAATGCCATCATGGACAAAAGGTAGAGTAGCACTGGTGGGTGATGCAGCCTATTGTGCTTCACCTGCTGCGGGCATGGGAGGCTCACTCGCTGTGGAAGGAGCTACAGCACTGGCCGATGCGCTACAAAAACACAACGGAAATTTTGAATTAGCCTTTCAGGACTACAATAAAAATTTACGCCCGTTTATTGAAGAAGTCCAGGCAGAAGCAGAATTTAATGTCAGAGAAAACTTTATTCCAAGAACAGAAGAAGCGATTCGAAAAAGAAACAGAGATGGCTTTTAACACATTTTCATTGCCCATACCATTATTGTTTGATCTGGTATGGGCAGTTAGAATTTATTACCTGTCAACTACTCTTTGGGACCATCCTGTCAGCTAAACTCAGCGTGTATGTTAGGTTTGGATAAACAAAATCTAAGCTTCGGTTCTCTTGTCCTCTTAACTTGAAAAATTCAGATTCTTGCTCCTGATTGGCTAGGTCTAGTAAATCACCCGTAACAAAATAGGGTAAATTGTCATTGAATTGAATATAGGTCTTTGACGTTCGGAATGTAATCCCTAGCCATTTAATATCTGGTACAATTGGTTTTCCGTTTGGTGTTGGCTTTAGTATAATCTTATGTTGAAACTTAGTGTTAGTCTCCGAAGAAAACAACACCACTGAATTATGAGTCAATTCAATTTCAGATTCTTCGTTTGTTATTTTGTCTTTGATCAGAAGCCTTCGTATGTTTTGCTCTGATAATTGGTCTGGTTGAGCATAACAGGAAAAAACGCCGATATAGGAGTCAGCAGCTAAATCCAGACATTGGTCTGAATGATAGTTCATTTTAGCATAACTACAATCATATACTTCTATTAATGCATTGTTAAAATGCTGTGTAGGTATATTAGGTACACTTTCCTTTATAATAGTATGGTTGATTGCCTCCACTATATTATGGTGAATAGCAGAAAAATTATGTGCAGGTATTGTGTATTTGGTAGTAGTTCTCACTATGGGTATACCCTTCGCTTCCACACGCACCAGATGGTTACCTACTCTGCCTTTTGCTACAGATTCAAATTCAATAGAATGAAATAACTCCTCGAACAGATTTCCGGTTAGAGGAAGTTCTATCTTATAAAATCCAGAATCAATCATTGTCCCTCTATCTGATGTTAATAAATTGAACATGCAAGAAAAAAGTGAACAAAAATATAAGTTCAGGTCTAATTGCCAGAAACACCCAATAGCCCATTCTTTTTTTGGCAAGCCCCTCAGGCAGTGTGTAGGGACTTGCCAAAAAAAGAATAA
>NZ_JASJOR010000036.1:0-88008 GCF_030068545.1 Xanthocytophaga flava
GATCAGGACCACCCCCACCGACCTGAGCCCAGGATGCACGCAATTTCAACAGATCAACAACAGACGGCATTTTAACTACATCTGACAATACAAAGCTAGTTCCTATACTAGGATAAAAGACACTGTTGTTTGCAGGACTAAGTGTAGAAAACCAATCCTGACGGCCAGTTGCTGTCAAGAACAGGATGCTCTTATAATCCAGATCTAAAGATCCAAATACAGAATTGGTTCTCATATTTCCAGCATAAGGAACTGCAGAAGAAGTTCCCAAGTTGGCATAGCTATAGAAATAAGGTATGATAAACCGTTCCCCTGTGTAGTTATAATCATCCGATTTTCTCACCAGAATATTACCACCTACCAAAGCAGAAATGCCGAACTTCTCCTTAACTGTCGTATGATAATTTGCCGTTACCATGCTATTGGTTTCAGACACGGTAGATTTAATTCCATCATACTGGCCATTGGGCACATACTGTGTTCCAGTAGGAATGATGCTGGTAAAACTATAGTTATAAAAATCCCGTGTAATGTTTCCTTTTACAGTCAGATTCTTGAGAAGGTCATAGGAAATTGAAGCCTGACCAATAAATCTGTTTTTCGTATCCGTCTCTTTGAATTTATTGATAAAGAAATATCCATTGGTTACAATACCAGCATCATTCCATAAAATTTCATTTCCATTTTCATCATGGCCAGGTTTTAACCAACGAACATCCACTGTATTCGCCACCTCATAAGGCATCCAGTTTGGATTCCCTAAAGCATCACCTGCAATAGGCCGATTAGTACCTTTTTCCAGATTATATTGTGCCACTGCTTCAAATCGCAATTTGCTGCTAAGCTTTCCAGATAAACTTGCGTTAGCCGTTTTGCGGTTATACGTATTGGTTGGCAATACGCTTTTTGAATCCAGATCAGCTAACGAAAGTCTATAAACAACAGACTCATTACCACCAGCTAAAGCAATTGTATTGGTAAAAGTAGTACCTGTCTGATAAAAATTCTTCAGATTATCTTTTTGTGCTACATAGGGATGCGTTTTTCCATCAGCGGCTACATAGCTGGTAGAACCATCTATTTTGGCTCCAAATGATCGACGACCAGTTGCCTGCGCTTGTGCCAGTGTAGTAGGCATCACCCCTCCATCTCCCTGACCATACTCATACTGAAAATCAGGAAATACCGATACATTTTCCATCGTATAAGTACCATTGTATTCAACTCCGATACCTTTCTGAGCTCGACCTTTTTTAGTAGTGATCAGAATTACCCCATTGGCACCCCGTGAGCCGTACAATGCTGCTGCTGCCCCACCTTTTAATACAGAAATTGACTCTATATCATCTGGGTTAATAGCTGCAATACCATCTCCACGATCAACCCCATTTCGTGTACCTAATCCGTTAGGTGTAGAACTTCCACCCGGAACACTGTTGTCCATTGGCATGCCATTAATAACATACAGGGGCTGGCTGTTTCCAGTCAGCGATCCGTTTCCTCTAATCACCACACGGCTAGAACCACCGGGTCCTGTTGACAAGCCTGTTGCGTTCACCCCTGCAATTTTACCAGTCAGGGCATTGGCAACGTTATTTTCTCTGGCTTGAGTAAACTCACTTCCTTTAGCTTCTGATACAGAATAAACCAGTGCTTTTTTGTCTTTTTCAATACCCAATGCTGTCACTACTACTTCACCCAAAGACTGAATATCTGGAGCAAGGGCCATATTAATAATAGTTCTATTATTGATAGGTGTTTCTTCACTTGTAAAACCAACGAAAGAGAAAACCAGTGTTGCATTTGGATCATTTACTTTAATACTATAATGTCCATTGGCATCTGTAGTAGTACCATTGGTAGTGCCTTTTACAGCAACCGTTACACCCGGTAAAGCGGTATCATCAGTTAGGTTCGTAACTTTACCTGTAATTGTTTGTTGCGCAAATACAGATAAGGTTACAAGCATAGGGCAAAATAGCATCCCCATCCAACGAATTAGATTTTTGGGTAAACATTTGTTCATAAACTTGCAGAGGGTGTTTAATAAAACGACTAGTAATAGTTTAATAAGTTAGTTTTAGAAGGTATTTACCTTCCTATGGAATGTTTAAACAAAATGTCAGTAAACATTCTCATTATTCAGAAGTAGGTTGTGCGTATAAAAAAGGCAGAATGATGCTTGGATACAAAGCTGATAAAATATCTACGAATCGATATTTTAAATCAGCTTACTTCATTACTTTGTAGGAAAAAAGTATTTTAATGACTAAGTTAAGTACTTACTTACCAAGTAAATATAACACCCTTTGATACTAAGGACGTTAGAGGAGTTTTCAAAGGTAGTAGGTGTAGTGGGTTAGAATAGGTGCATATATCCAATCTATCCATAGTATTCAGAATGACAGGCTACTATGTGCAAGACTAAACGGTTAAATGTCTTCGCTTCTTAAAAAGGCTAGATAAAAAATATACTAATAAATCTACAGAGCGAAAGTGTATGTACTTTTTTGGATTTATTTACTATTTTATGGTAATATTAACTTTGCAGCAGCATTGTCAAAAGTATATCGTTGTAAAAAAGTAGTAAAGTATAGATGTAGATCTTATGTGTGAAATAAAACTACCTATTCAAATACAAAGTATTGGCTGACTCTGATTTTGATATAGTAAAGCGGTTTTCTATTACTTCATTGTCTCAGCAGCTTTTTTGGGGTTTATGATCTGGATGCATATTTCTTTCCTACCGGTTTTTTATTCTAAATAGGCATGGTATACTCTTCCATACGAATGGAAAAGAAGAATTAGCAATTGCTTGTTTTTACACCTTTACTCCAGACAAAAGAACAGCATCTATATTCTTTTCAAAAGTGTAGATGCTGGGTATAAGATTTACTTTCAATTTTCAGAATCACTCATAGAGAAAGAAGGGTAATTGGTTTTTAGTCCCAGGCAGAAATATGTTTTCTTCTAAATGACAAACGTTGTATCAAGAAAGAGATAACAGAAACGAATGCCAATCCAGGGATGATGGGTAGTGCAACGTCAGGGAGGTGATCTACTACAGAGGTAATCGAGTTTCCCTGTCCAGACACTCGTTCCACAATCCAGCCTATTGCTGCTATCGAAGCCAATATTGCCCCTGTTAATCGAACCCAGATATAGATTCGGGTTTGGCTCAATAGTAATAACCAGGGAATGATTCCGGCAATCAATAAAAATTGCATGAGCTCAATCCCCAGATTAAAGCCCAGAATGCTCACCAGAAGGATAGGAGCCGATACTGCTAGATCTGCTAGCACAGATGAGAATGCCAATCCATGAATCAACCCAAAGCCTATAGCAATGTATTTTTCTTTCCCTGAAAATACAGGGAAGATAGCATGTACAGCAGATACCAGAATGGATACTGCAATCAATACTTCAACAGGTTGAGACGGCAACCGAACCCATTCCAGAGCACCAAGCAGTAGAGTGAGTGAATGCCCAACAGTAAATGCTGTTACAAGGCTTAAAATTTCTAACAAACTTGATTTCAGCCCACGGTAGCTGCTCCAGCGTTTGCCGATAGGAATCAACATACAGGGCAATAGTAGTACTACAACAAATAGAATATGGTCTGTGCCTTCCTGAATATGGGTCATACCCAGTTTCAACATAGATATAAATCCTTTTATCCAGCTTCCTTGTTCCAGTTGTATTTGAAGAGGTAGTATCTTGCCAGAAGGAATATCCCAGGCTATCATGCCGAGTTGCTGCCCGCTGTTTTCAATAATACCGTTAGCCCAGTCCTGCTCAACAGAAACCAGAATGGACTGAGTAGGAATCTGATGAATTACCCAGTCGCTATGCAGCACAAAACTATGTAGGCTATTGCTATTATCAGGTTTGAGATACAACTCCGCTATGATTTCCGGATAGGTGCCAATATTGGGATCTGTCGTTTGTCCGGTCGTGATAGTACTTGCTGTAATAGTCCATTGGCTGTGAAGTGAGTCACTGATGTGGGTATGTTGTACTAAGTACCGTTTCAGTGCTTCTAGCGATTCCTGTGAGCTGAGGTCTATTTTGGCTTTAGAGGCTAGTTCCAGTATTTCATAAGGTGACCGGAATTTGATCACTACCTGTTCGGACTGCACAAGCAGTTGTGCTTTGCAATCCGGTAGAGAATGGGCTTCTGCCCATCCATATCCGAGGATACCAAGTAGCAGAAGCAACCATTGCATGTTTTTGATTTTCATAACAAGTCTATCGTTGAATTAATTTTTCGTTCCCGCATAATCTGTAGACCGGTCCCGCCAGATGGAGTGAATATGTGTCTGGTTCTGGAAGATAACACCACCAGCTACTACAAACTCAATCCATACATGAGGCCCATCAATACGAAAGTAGTCAAACTTGGTGGTCATGGCAGTGGTGCCACTATACAGGACATACGTATCATCCAGTTCATTGGTGTACAAGTTTAGGAAGGCTGCTGCATCTGTTTCATCAATGTCATTGGTGTAGGTTTTGATAACTTCCAGCAAGGCACTTTTCTGACTGGAACTTAAACCACTGCACTGCATACCAGAGCGGGTTGATGGGAACTGCCATTCTTTACCTGGAACAAGCACCAGATCGCTGAAGGTTGAGCTGGACTTGGCAGAACTGAGTTGTGTACTGCTTAGACTGTTCAGGAAGCTGACAAAGGTATCCCGTTCCTGACTAATAGGAGCATACGTGGTGCCACTGGAAGTCCAGGAGATCGGTTCAACGGCCTCAAAGTGGGGCGTAGCACCTACCAGAACTCCATTTACATAGGTATTAGCTACAGTTTTGTGGTGACCTGTTTCCAGAATTTCGAATGTACCTGTCATGGATGGAGTTCCCAGGAATGCAATGTAATAGTTACCTGAACCATAGTCACTACCTCCTCCATTGGCATACAGGTAATCATCTGCCAGCCATACCTGTTGCACTTCATCATATCCTTCATTCGACACAGTTCCTGTCATCGCTTTGATGAGTGCTTTAGCTGCGGTCAGTTGAGTAGAGTTCAGACTTCCCAGTTTGATACCATTTCTGGCAGACATCCCGGCAGGCAAGTTAGACCACTTCTTGGCATTGGTGAAGGTATAGGCTAACTGAAGAGTTGAGATTTGTGAAGAACTGAGTGTTGCTTTAAATGCCTCTGCCAGACATACAATTTTCGCAACTCCTGATTCAGAATCACAACTGCTGGTAGTACCTTCACCTACCGACAGCGATAGTGAACAGGACTGTCCACCAAAGGTAATTGCAAAGGAAGCCGTGCCAGATGAAGCGGGAGTACCTGTGATGGTATATACAAGAGTACCAGAACTGCTTAATGTTCCTGCTTGTAATGTGGCAGTCAAACCCGTTACACCTGTAGAGGTAATAGCATCTCCAGCTGCATAGGCTACACTATTTCCACCTGTATAGGGAACTGTTGCTGTACCGGTATAGGAACTTCCACTGATAGCTGTAGTTGTCGAGAAAATAGCGGAGCTACAGGTTAAGGCAGAAACAGACGCGGCTGCAGAGGCTACTGGTAAGTTTAGGGTACAGGATTGCTCTCCAAATGAGATTTCAAATGAGGCTGTACCAGAAGATGTTGGGGTGCCTGTAATGGTATAGGTAAAACTTCCTGAACCTTCACTCAATGTTCCTGCCTGTAAGGTGGCTGTTAAACCAGTGACACCTGTGGAAGCAATGGCTTCTCCGGCAGTATAATTCAGGCTATTACCACCACTATAGGGAACCGTTGCTGTACCTGAAAAAGTTGTACTGAGTACAGGTGTCCCTGAGAAAGTAGCTGAACTACAGGTTATTCCACTTATACTTGCCGTAGTGGATGTTTCGGTATCTGTCTTACAGGAGACAATAAAAAGAACGCATAAACCAAACAAAAAAGACAAAACATTTTTCTTTCCAATCATAGGAATAACGATTAGCGTAAAACAATAAAAATTATGTAAGCGTAAAGGGTAGTGGTTAGATCACTGAGTAAGGCTTTTCGAATAAGCCAATATGCAATGCGTAGTTTTGTATCAATCAAATACTATGGTTTACAAGGAGAATACTAGTAGCTATTTTGCAGGTAGGACAGGTTATAGAGGGGTATATACTATGTCAAAGTCCGATGTCTCGGTGAATCCTGTACATGTCTCGGTGAATGACCAGAAAAGGATAAGATCCCAATAATTTTTTACGTTTACTTGATTTTGATACAACTAACCGCGTACTTTAGAAAAGTTGCCATCCTGATTTAATACAATCAGACATTATTAATCTTCTGAGCTAGAAAGCCTTCCCTCTCAACTGCTTTATGAACAAGCAGATTGAATAGTATGAATCCTGTTTCATTCCTCATCTTTTATCAAATACAATAATGACTTATTTTCAGTGTCTTCTGTCGGCTATTATTTGTGTCTTGTTGTTTGGTTGTTCGTCTACCTCTGCTAATGATGCAACTGTAGAATTATCAGAAGAGCAGGTTCCGCCCAATATGTTCATTGTAAGTCCTATAGAGGCGAGCGGTAATGCAGAAGATGAGCCTATTGAGGCGCATAAGGCCAGTGAACTGAGTATAGGCCAGGGACGGTTCTTTTCCTATGCTTTACCAGAGGGCTGGCAACTGGGAGAGGATGGACAGTTTGCGCTTACTCTTATGGCACCTGATAAAAAAGCGCTTACACTGATGGTTGGCAATACCGGATTGCCAAATAATTACCCGCCTGCTCAGTTTATTTATGAAAAGCTGATGGCTATCAATCCTGAAAATCTTCAGATCAGCGAACCACAACAGGCTACTCCTGTAAAAGGATTCCAATCTGCTTATCAGTATGATGTATCGTATTCAATACAAGGTGCTCCCTGCAAGGGCATTGTCAAATGCCATATTGCACCTTCGTATGATCTGTGTGTAATGGCTATGACTGCCGCATTAGCTGATGCGAGTTAGTGGGATGGATATTCTTCCTGGTTACCTTTGGTTGCAGAACAGATTTCTGCTACGGATGGAGCTGCGTTTGGGATGAGAGGTATTATGCAGCAGAATTTACAAAACTCTACTGCCTATGCAGAAGCTGCCCGTCAGTATCGTGAGTGGTCGCAAAAGAACTGGCAACAGGTGACAGATGAACGCCATGCCTCTATTGATAAGCAGAACATTGAATTTCGTGAAAACATAGGTGGAGTACAATCCTATACCAATCCGTACAACAACAATACTCCTGTTGAGTTGCCTACTACCTATAAATATTACTGGATAGACAAACAGGGTGTAATACTGGGTACAGACGATCCTTCTGTTGATCCTAATGCAGGTTCTACAGGCGAATGGAGCCAGATGAAACAATACAAGCGCCAATAAGTGTAAACTACTTTTAACTAATACCGCTCAACAATGTATAGTCAGTCTTCCTATTTTGAAGTGTACAATCGCTCATGGCTTGCCTGAACAATAAATAATCTTCCTCAGAATGAATAGCTGATGTATACGATTGAAAACGTGAATGGAAATATGCAGTGTTATTCGTCCTGGTATTTTGAAATGCTATAACAAGTCGCGGTAATGGCTGACTGGAAGATTTGATAACCGCAGAAGCCTGTAACTGTTCAGCTACAACCGTTTTCTTGTGTTGGTATTGTATAGCAAAAGCCTCGAAATCTGTATTTTCCTGTTGCTGAATCTGTTCAAATTTTTGCCATGACTCATAAGCAGCCTGAATACGAACTGTCACATCATCCCGTTTGGCTTCTTTGAGGATATACTTAGCGGCATTGTCCTTGTCTTTCTTTCTGTCAAGGACTGCCAGGTGAAGATCACTACGTTTGTATTTGACACGAACATCCTTCAACTCTTTTTCCGCTTTTTTGAGTTGTTTATCTCTTTGTTTAGAGGCAGGTTGGGCTTCTAGCTCTGCTATTTGTTGTTCAGTTCGAGCAAGTAAATCTGTAAGAAGTGCATGGTTGGCAATAGATTGTTTCTCATCTTCAGCTAGTTGCTTGATGCGGTTTTTCATCCGGAACAGCTCATGATTCAAACGGGCTTCCTGCTTTCTCAGACGATAATATTCAGCTCTGTATTTGCGGATTGCATCTTGTGTTGTAATGTGGCGTTTCATAGTTAAATTACTTTTGATGTAACATTTAAGTGTTTAAATATACAAATTTTTGCCTTCGGTTTTTTGGCTATTTTAAGGTGATTATTGTGTTTTTTAATGAATATTTGTGTGCCTATAAGACCGTTTTGAGAATGGATGCTGTTGAAGTCTAAGTTTTAAAAATAAGTTATACCTCTTTGGCTTTTTATTAAGGAGAGTGCTCCAAAATCAAATTTTATGTTGTTCCTTATACTGTACAGGAGTACAGCCGACTACTTTTTTAAATAATCTTGTAAAATAGGAAGGACTTTCAAATCCAAGATCATAAGCTATACCTGCAACATGGTTATTGGTACCCAGTAACTGGTTTTTGGCTTCTTTAATAAGATAAAGATGAATATGGTCTAACGCTGTCTTACCTGTTTCCTGTTTAAGAACATCACTCAGATAACGGGTGGAAAGGTACAACTCTCCTGCCAGATAATTCACAGTAGGTAATCCTTGTTGTTCGTGAAGGCCATTCTCAAAGTAATGAGCCAGTACTTCATTAAATTTTCTTACAGTAGTACCTGAAATGTTGTTGCTTCGGTTAATGAACTGCCGTTTATAGAACCGCTCTGAGTATTTTAATATAGAATTGATGTGGGAAAGGATAATTTCGCGGGTTAATTCGTCCTGTTCGCTTTCATATTCTGCACGTATTTTATAATACAGCTCCCATATAGTACTTTCCTCACTGGGTGACAAGTGCAAAGCCTCATTAATCTCATACTCAAAATACCCATACTTTTTTATCTGTTCGTACAATAGGTGGCCATTCAGATAGTCTTCATGAAAGAATATAAGAAACCCTTTTTCGGCAAACTGCACATTGCTCGCTTCAATGATTTGTCTGGGTTTTACAAATACCATTGAGCCGTTGGCATGATCATATTTTGTTTTTCCATAAAGAAGATATCCCTCTTTGATCTTCTTGAGTGCTATCATAAAAAAATCACCTGTAAACCGACCATCCCCAACAGAGTAACTCATGAGTTCCTTGCAGGTCATTAAACTTATGAGTGGATGTTTAGGAGGTGGAAACCCACTTTTATGATGTAGCTCTGATATAGATTTGTAGTGGCTTATTTTTTCCATTGTTTTATTCCATTCTGTTTGGGAGCAATATAAGGTATATCTCACTATTTACTGCTTTCTGAAACAAGAATGTACCTCTGAGACTAACTCCCTGAGTGGACAGGCTTCTCGTATTTCTGTGCTATTCTTCCGCTCAAATGAGCAATTCCAGCCAGGTTTTCTGCTCTACTTTTGTATTGTCAAACCAATCAACTATTACACATACTAAAGACAGATTAACATGGCGAATACAAACGAATTGCTTACCAAAGTACTGAAACTACATGGTGGCACTGACAAATGGAATACATACCAAACTCTGAAAGCGCATGTTCAGATAGGGGGTATTACATGGAGTATAAAAGGACAGGAAGGGGTATTGAGGGATGTACACTTTACCGGACAGCTGCATGAACAGCAGGCAAGTTGGCAACCTATATTCGAAGAAGGATTCAAATCTGAATTTACACCTCAGCGTGTGGCATTGATTGATACAGACGGAAATGTGGCAGATGAATTGATCAATCCTCTGGATTCTTTTAAAGGACATCAGATTGAAACTCCATGGAACCGATTGCAACTGGTATATTTCAGTAGCTACGCAACCTGGAATTACCTTACCGCTCCACTTAATTTTTTACAGCCTGGCATTCAACTCAACGAGATTGAGCCCTGGCAGGCAGATGATGAAACCTGGAGAAGACTTGAAGTGATCTATCCGGATAGCATTGCCACACATAGTAGAAGGCAGGTTTATTATTTCTCTGAAGAAGGATATTTGAAACGTCATGACTACTGGCCAAGAGTGCTGGGAGGTTCATCGGCTACACAGATCATTGAAGGTTATAAAGAATTTTCAGGTATCAAAACTGGTACAAAAAGAAGGATATACATCCTGAATGATGCAGATAATAGCTACCAAACCGAACCTGTTTTGGTTTCTATTGATGTGCTCGATGTTCAATTCCAATAACCTTTTATCTAAAACTTTTCTCTCTATTTAAAATTAAAAACTATGTCAGCCCCAATTGATTTTTTCTCAAAAGCTCTTACTCAATACCTTGAAGTGAATGGCATACAGTATGCGTATCGTCGTTTTGGTAATGCTTCGGGTGTTCCGATTATTGGATTTCAGCACTTTACCGGTACGCTGGACAACTGGGATCCAATTAGTATGAATGGACTGGCTCAGGAACGCGAAGTAATCATTTTTGATAATACAGGTGTAGGTAATACAGGAGGCGTAACACCCGACAATGTGGCAGCGATGACTCAGGATGCCATTGCCTTTATTGAGAAACTGAACATTCAGCACTTTGACATACTCGGATTTTCCCTGGGTGGATTCATTGCTCAGCAACTGGCTTTTGTGCGTCCTGATCTGGTGCGAAAAATTATCATAGTAGGCTCTGCACCACAAGGAGTGAAAGTACTGCATTCCTTTCCTCAGCTCATCCAAAGAGCCATGCAGTTGCAACCAGCAGAAAGATTTCTGTTTATATTTTTCACTCCAACAGAACTGAGTAGGGAAAAGGGAATGGCCACCTTACAACGCTTATTTGCCCGTACCGAAGATCGGGATCGTGAAGCTAGTCAACAAGCTGTGTTGGCGCAACTTAAAGCAATTACAGCCTGGGGAACAGATCCAGTCACAATCAATCTTTCACAAATTACCCAACCTGTTCTTATCATACAGGGGAGTAACGATGAAATGATGGATAGTGACAACTCCTATACATTGTTTAAGCAATTGCCAGACGCAATACTTACTTACTATCCGGATTCTGCACATGGTTCTTTTTATCAGTATCCTGACCAGTTTGTTAACAGTGCTAATTTCTTCCTGAATAATTAATCTGAGTAAACAAATACTTAGCCTGCTTATGAGTATAGTATGTGGGCGAAAACCAGTGCAGATAGTACCAGTTAAAATAGAAAACAATGAAAAAAACAGCGTTAACAGCCGAAACACAATTTACCGGAATCAATGGAATTAAAATTGCCTATCGAACCTTTGGCAAGGGCACTCCTTTACTTCTTTATAACAGATTCAGAGGTGTGCTGGATACCTGGGACCCTTTGTTTCTTGATTCGTTGGCTGAACACAATACGATTGTTATTTTTGATTATCCAGGAATAGGAGAGTCCAGTGGCGAGTTGCCTACTGATATCAACCTTGTCGCAGAGATAGGAGTACAGTTGATGGATACATTAGGTATCGCTAGGTTTCATGTTGTTGGTTGGTCCTATGGTGGGCTTGTAGCGCAGACGGCTCTGTTTCTCCATAAAGAAAGTGTTCAGAAAGTAGTGTTAATCGGGACTAATCCGGTAGGTAGCAATGAGGTTCCTTTTGACAAACTATTTTTTGAACATGCGTTGAAACCTGTGAATGATCTGGAGGATGAATATGTATTATTTTTTGAACCCTTATCTGAAAAAAGCCGTGCAGCAGCAAAAGCTTCACATGAGAGAATTGCTCAACGCCTTGACCGTAGCAAAATACCTGCTACATCTGAAAAATTTCAGCGTTATTTTGGTGGTTCTGCCATGAGCAAAGAAGATAAACTAAATCTGAGAGAGCAATATAAAACGTTGGAAATACCTGTACTGGTTATTTCTGGCGACCATGATATAAGCTTCTCTGTGGAGAACTGGTTTCCATTGCTACGTAATGCGCCATCAATGCAGCACATCATTCTGAATGATTCCGGTCATGGCCCACAGCATCAATGGCCTCAACTGGTAGCTGGATATATGAATCTCTTCCTTAACAACCTATGAGTTTTGAGTATGTTTCGTGCAAAGAATGGTCGCTGCTGAAACTTTAGACATTGGATGATTTTCAATAACGTATTGCTTCTATCCTCTTAATCCAAAGTCAAACCTTTTGTCAATAACCCGTCTTATAATACCTATCTGTCCGCAGTGATACATAGTGTGATGGATATTCCATTCAATAGCTTCTAATTTATTTTTGGCAATAGGATGAGGGTAGGGGGTAGGTTCAAGATTTTTTTGCAGATCCATATCTGACAGGGATTCAAGAATCTGTAAAGATTTCTGCTGTATGAACAATACATGTTTATGCAAAACCTCTGGATTTACTTTTGCCAATGAGCTGGCAGGTGAAGCATCTGTGTAAAGACTACTATATTCTTTTAAGGGTATGGATGGTTGGACATCTTTCTGATTTCCTACGATAACCATAATGGAATGGTAGTAGAAGCTAATCAGTAAATGGCCCACTTGCCAGCTAATATTGGATTCGATGATAGCAGGAGTGTTCTCCCACTGTTTATAGGGAATAGAATGAATAAGTTTATTTACCCATTCATAGGTATTGGCAGTTTGCTTTGTTAGTATCTCAATTTGACGCATACAGGATTGTTATTTTAAATTCACCATTGATTTCTGACAAAGGAAGTGTCCTGTATGAAAAGATTAATTGATCCAAGTCAATTAATCTTTTTAGCTAACTTTTTTCTGATCCGACTTAGTGTTTCAGGTTTTACATGCAGATAGGAAGCAAGCATGTACTGAGGAATGCGTTGTACCATATCTTTTCTGTGCGCTACCAGTTTCTGATAACGTTCTGTGGCGGTATCCAGCAACATGGATTTGACCCTGTCGTGTGTTCTGAGAAACAATCTTTCATTCATCATTCCTGCCATTCGTTCAATGAATGCATAGTGTCTGCTTACCTTCTCCAGACTTTGCCGGCTAATCACATAAACTGTAGTATCCTCAATGCATCGGATGGTTTTCTCAGAGGGAGTACCTGTCAGAAAGCTATAATAATTGGTGACAAAACCATTTTCAAATGCAAACTCGTCTATAATCTCATTTCCGTTTTTGTGATAAGTGCATACCATCAAGCCTTTCTCTATCAAACCTATCTTGTGACAAATTTCCCCTTCAGCAATAAATACCTCTTCTTTCTGCAGATCCTTTCTGATAAACTCAGCAAGAAAGACAGAAACCTCTTCCTCATTTAGTTTAAATAATGAACGTATATGTTCTCTTAGGATATTCACTTGTTTATATATTGGTTTCGTTGACCTGCTCTCATGTGTAAAGTATAAAAAGATATGGAAACAAAGTCAGATTTCCATAAATTTTGGAAAACATGATGACTGGTTGAAAAGAGTTGGGAAAGCCACTTTTACTATAACAATCCACAAAAAGAAAAACCAGAGCTTACAAACGTAAACTCTGGTTATAAAACTCTCATCCAATATCTACAATTACTCCTGTTATATTTCAGCTAACAGAGTAACTATAGCTGATTATTATTTACCTGGCCGGAAACCAATCACCGATTTGGTAGTTGTTTCCTGGCTTTGGGTAATATGGGCCAGATCTTCAATTGTTAACGTTTTAGATACTTCTTCTGTACGAATATTCTTTTCCAGAGAAGCCATACGCAGGTGCTGCTTCTTTACAGCTGTCTGAATAATCTTGCGAACGGCACGGGCATTGCCAAAGTACTTATCCCGTTGTTCGTGAAGCTCAATCAGATACTTGCGTAAGTAAGCTGCTGCCGTTGCATCAGGTATCAGTCCTTCGTGGTGCAACATATACGTTGCTACCCAGTAGAGTTCTTCCCCAGACAAATCATTGAACTGAAGCGACTTGTCAAAGCGTGATTTCAGACCAGGGTTCGCTTCCAGGAAGTGTTCCATCTGCTGAGGATAGCCTGCTACGATCACTGCAAACTCTCCACGACGATCTTCCATTTGTTTCAGTAGCGTTTCAATTACCTCTTTTCCAAAATCGTTTTCTCCTCCTGTAGTCAGTGTATAGGCTTCGTCAATAAACAAGACGCCACCGATTGCCTTTTCAATCAACTGATTGGTCTTAATAGCTGTTTGTCCAATATAACCTGCTACCAATGACTGGCGGTCGCATTCTACCAAGTGTCCGCGTTCCAGTAAGCCCAACGCCTTCCAGATTTTAGCTATCAGTCGGGCTACAGTCGTTTTTCCTGTACCTGGGTTACCTGTAAATACGGTATGCAGGGAGAATTTATTCAATACTTCTTTGCCAGATTCACGGTAGAATTTTACTAGTTGTACCAGTTCCTGAAGTTCTGTTTTCACAGAGTCCAGTCCGATCAGTGAATCCAGTTCCATCATTGCCTGTTCCAGCAATTCTTCGTCAACCTGAATATCTGGTAGTTCACCTTTTTTATTTTTGAACATTACCTTTACATCGTCTACCATAATTGTTTGCCATTGTTCAGGCGTCAGTGTGGAGAAGTCTCCAGAGCGAACAATACGTAGACCCATGTTCATTTTCATCTCTTCCACCCATGAACTAATCAGACGGGCATTGCCGAACGATTTGTCACGTCCACGGTAAGCCTCTGTAACTTTCTCATACAAAAACTCACGCGCCTTCTCATCAAATCCAATATTTTTCTGTGCTGCTTTCTGATCTGCGATCTGTAACAATTCCTGAGGCAAATAGTCAGGGAAGTGATAGTACAGATTAAAGCGGGAACGTAATCCAGGGTTAGAATCCAGGAATATCTGCATTTGCTGCGGATAACCTGCCACTACAATTGCCAGATCACCAGGGCCGTCAGACATTTCCTTAATCAGAATCTCTACTACTTCACGTCCAAAGTCCTGTTCATCGTTTTCACTACGTACCAGTGAATAGGCTTCATCAATGAAGAGAATACCTCCTCTGGCTTTCTCAATTACTTCTTTTACCTTAGGAGCAGTTTGTCCAATGTATTTACCTACCAGTTCAGCACGTCCCACTTCCAGTACCGTTCCTTTAGACAGCAATCCCATAGAATGATAGATACGGCCCATCATTTGCGCTACAGTCGTTTTACCTGTACCTGGATTACCTGTAAATACGGTATGCAAACTCAGATTATAGTTTTCCTGGTATCCTTGTTCCTGACGAAGTTTCAGGAATTTCAGATAGGCTGTGTAGTCGTTGATTTTGGTTTTGATATCATCCAGACCTACCAGTCCATAAAGTGACTTCATGATGTCAGCCAGTTCTTCTTCGGATTTGGATTCCTGTAAGAGAGGCTGTTGTTTCATGGTCAATACGTGTCCGCTTCCCTGATATACCTGTGGTATTCCCTTCACCCACTCATCACCTACTTCAAACGGAAGTAACGCAATAGGAGTATCCATGAACACGATTTCCAATGAATATTTATCGTTGTACCAAGTGCGTTTTTCGGAAGAGCCCCACCCTGTAGTAATTGTAACCAGACAGTCTTCGTTTTGCGAACTGCTTTCGATTTTCTTCAGATACGGGACACTGCCTTTTAACTGACCTGTATTGTTGTAGAAATTGAAGAAAATTTCACACTGCCATGGATCTAGCTGAAGGTTAATGAAGCTAAACTCTACAAAAATATAGCGTGTCTCAGCACTTTGAAATTGAGTAACATACACCCGGTCATCCTTGGCTACACCTTCATAATTGCCTTCATACAGACGAATGGAATCAACCATAAAGTAAGGATTTAGTTCCTCACATACCTGCCCTGCTTCTTCTATATGAAATCTTTTGGTAGCTACCTGAACACCATCAATATAGGCTTCCCATTCATATGTTCCTTTTTTCCAGAATGCTCCCGGTTCAGCCAGTCCCCAGCTATGTCGTGCTACAACAATATTTTCTTCTTTGCTGACACTTCTTTCTACTGTCAAATTGCATAAAGGAGTGCGGTGATCTGTTTCACTTATAGAGAAACATTGAAAAGTGAGTGTTGCTTTCCAGTCAGCTTCATCAAATAATTTGTTGTAAACTGATAATTCCACATACAGATAGGTAGTCTCCTGATTTTCGAATACCGTACGGTACTTCTTTGTGTCACCCTCAAAACTTTCTGTCGAAGCGTATGTTTTGAGATCCTTAAGTTTGTATCTGTTTTCCAAGCAACAATAACATTAAATGTATAACCTTAATTCTGCGTTCTAAGTCCTGCTATTATCATAAGAATGATAAAAGTGGTTGGCGGCTCTGCATAAATTCACTCGTTTCACTCTGAGACCGAAGTTTTAATTTGGGTGTTGGTTGATGAAGTATTGCTGTTGTTTTCGGGTAAAGAATCTGTTTTCGGTCTTCAGTTCTGTACTATGAATTTATTTACAGTGCTAAGTTAAGCAGATGTTAACTATAGATTCTTTTCAATTCGGGGCATTTATATACATGGCTGTGGGTTATCCCGATTTTGCCGATTAGTAGAACGACTTGTAAGTAAGATTACTTACTATATGAGCATGGTCTATGCCTTAATTCTTTCAAATTGTGCAGGTTAGATATGAAAATAAAGCAGAATGTAAGGCAGAAAATAGCATTGTGCACTACTGTTTTGTTCGCAAGAGTGGTTGCGTATTAAGAGAAAGTAACAGAATGGAATACGGATTTTAGTGGAATCTTACAAATTGTACCCCACTTTAGACAGGGTAGTAGCGGAGTCAAAGTGCTGAAAAAAGGTATTAAGGTCCGGAAAAGTTTTGGAAAGATAATTTTTGTTACTTTGAAAACGAAAAAAAGAATTATGTCTGGAGAAAGTATACTGAAGGTGAATAGCTTATCTAGTGTTATATAGTGTTGAGAATCTGATAGACTGAGTATATTTTCTATTGGAATACAACAGTTTTATATGATAAATCGTACTGAGAGCCTGTTATCAAACAGGATTGGAAATCAGGTAAGACTAATCGCGGGCATTTCCATCCAGATCCTTTTGATAATTGTCCAGAGAGGTATGTATGGAAGTTTCTTTGATGGTAATCTCTCGTTGAGGGAAGGGCATGCTGATTCCATTTTCTTTGAATAACCGATAAATGGTAAACCGTATCATGCTTTTGTTGTTTTCAATACGCCATACATTGTAGGTCCAGAACATCAGATGATACTCTATGGCATATTCCCCAAACTGTTGCAAACGTACAAAAGGAGCAGGCTTCTCTGCAATAAATTCATTGTGAACTCTGACTGCCTCCAATAATACTTTCTTTACAGTTTCCGGGTCAGTTTCATAAGAGGCTCTGACATTTACGGAGAACCGCACTAATGTACGGTTGTTGCTCCAGTTGATGACATTGTCTACAATAAACTTTGAATTGGGTACAATGATGGTAATCGCATCCCGGGTTTCTACTTTTGAGGTACGGATGCCTATAGATACAACTCTGCCAATCAGATTGTTGATTTCGATAACATCACCCACATGAACATTGCCTTCAAACAACAGAATTAACCCGGAAATCAGATCATTGAAGGTTTGTTGCAAACCAAGTCCCACACCTACCAGCAAGGCTGCTGAACCTGCCAGGATAAGAGACAAGTCTATACCCAAAAACTGAAAAGCAACCAGAATCGAAATCAGATAGATAAAATACTTTACCAGTAACTTAAAGGTGAACTGGCGCCCTTCATCAATACCCAATCGGTTGAAGAATCGCCGTTTGAGTATTTTATTTAAGATCCAAACCAGCCAGCGACTGACAAAAATGATGGATATAACAGCCAGCAGGTCGAATACAGTGAGATTGAACCCTTTGACTTTCAGAATACTAAACTCCAGCAGCTTAATGATTTCATCTTTCATATATATTTTTATACCAATGGGTTGTTTTGCGCGATGCTATTTTGGGCTATACGAGTATACGAAAAAATCAATTGGGTGATTCGCTCCTAATTATTTTTTTGCATCAGAGGAAAGACAACTTCTCAAATATGAAATTAATTCGACATACAGGAACTTGTTTTATTTGCAATGATGTTGCATTTATCTCTTGTTGACTTTAACCACAGATACAATGACAACACACAACAACCCTTTTGATGTACTGATTGTAGGAGGAAGTTATGCTGGATTAGCTGCTGCTATGGCATTAGGACGCTCATTACGGAATGTTCTTATTCTGGATAGCGGAAAGCCTTGTAACCAACAAACACCACATTCCCATAATTTTCTGACTCAGGATGGACAAACACCTGCTTCCATTGCTCAAAAGGCCAGAGAACAGGTATTAGCCTATGATACTGTACAACTACTAAGGGCTAATGCTATTGCAGCAGAGAAAACAGAAAATGGCTTTCGGATACAGACAGAAAGCGGAGAGACATACACCTCCCGAAAACTGATCTTTGCTACAGGTCTACGTGATAATATGTTGCCTATCGATGGCTTTGCTGAATGTTGGGGAATTTCTGTATTGCATTGTCCTTATTGTCATGGATATGAAGTGGCTAATCAGCCACTAGGGATTTTAAGTAATGGAAACGATGGGTATGAATTTGTGAAGCTAATTTTAAACTGGACTAAAACTCTTACACTTTTTACCAATGGTCCATCGAAATTAACCACAGAGCAACATAGTAAGTTAACCGCACATGGCATTTCCATTATAGAAAAAGAAATACAAAAGCTGGAGCACCAACAGGGAAGATTACAAAACTTATTATTTAAAGATGGCAGTAGCCATGCACTAACAGCTTTGTTTGCCCGTGCTCCATTTGAACAGCATTGTTCTTTGCCTCAGACATTAGGGTGTGAGTTATCAGATATGGGATTTATTCAGGTAAATGATTTTCAACAAACGTCAGTCGCAGGTGTGTATGCAGCAGGTGATGCAACCACAGGTTTTCGTTCAGTCGCCAATGCTGTAGGGGCTGGTACGAAGGCTGGGGCAATTGTCAATAAAGAACTGATTGAAGAAGATTTTTAAGGATTCAGGTTTTTCTATAAAAACAGCAGAGCCAGATATTTGTCTGGCTCTGCTGTTTGAAAAATATGTGTTATTTCTGTTGTCCGGAAGCTTTCTGTGCTTGTTGCATCGGATTCTTAGGACGGTTACCTTGTTGCTTGAACAATTGAAAACGACTTGCTTCCGGTTTACGTGGGAAATAATTGTTTTCAGTATCAATATCTGCTGTTTGCAGGTATGGGTCCAGGGTAAACTGTTTTACAGGTTTATCCGTGAAGATTACTTTGCTGATTTCCTTCGAGTTTAGTCTCCAGATTTCAGCTGGATACGTTTCTATCTTTTCTGTACCATCTTCAAATTCCATTTTAACAATAACCGGACTGATCAGACCGCCATTGTTTTTCAGTTTCAATGTATAGAAATGCAATCCGGACTCTATCAGTTTTTTCTCTTCCGGAGTCAGGTTCTTATAATAGGAATCAAATTGTGCTTTGTCTTCTGGGGTAATCTGGTATGGATTGTAGCTGTTATAGAAGTCATTCAGTTCAGGATTATCATCTACCAGTGTTTTTTTGATTTCTTCCGCATTGCGTTGCTGACTGATGGTTTTCGGCTTGCTATCTGCATCTGCTTTGGCTAATGGTTTTTCTACATCCGGATTTTGTGAATTAATCTTATAATAGTTCACATCTTCCAGTGATACCTCTACCGGGTCAATACCGTAGAACCAACCTCTCCAGAACCAATCCAGATCTACACCTGTTGCATCTTCCATACTACGGAAGAAGTCAGCTGGATGCGGATGTTTAAACGCCCAGCGAGTAGCATATTCCTTAAATGCAATGTCAAACAGCTCGCGACCAATAACTGTCTCACGAAGGATGTTCAGTGCAGTAGCCGGCTTGTCATAAGCATTCGGTCCAAATTGAAGGACTTGTTCGGAGTTGGTCATAATAGGAACCAGTGTTTCTTTGCTGCTACGCATGTAGCTTACAATCTGATAAGGCTCACCGTTCCAGGATGGATAACCTCGTTCCCATTCCTGTTCAGCGAGGTACTGACAGAAGCTATTCAGACCTTCATCCATCCAGCTCCATTGACGTTCGTCTGAGTTGACAATCATGGGGAAAAAGTTGTGACCTACTTCATGGATAATTACGCCAATCATTCCATATTTTGTCTGAGCAGAGTAGGTACCATCAGCTTCCGGACGACCACCATTGAAACAGATCATAGGATATTCCATGCCGCCACCATTGCCAATCCAGTGTACAGAGATTGCTTTGGGATACGGATAAGCAACCGTACGTTTTGAGTAGCTTTTCAGAGTATGTTCTACTGCACGAGTAGAATATTGTCCCCATAATGGGTTTCCTTCTTTAGGGTAATAACTCATCGCCCATACTTTGGCTCCTTCCACATCACATAGTTTAGCATCCCATATATAACGACGGGAACTGCACCATGCAAAGTCACGTACATTTTCAGCCTGAAAGATCCAGGTTTTCTTTCCTGTAGACTTTTTCTTCTCTGCTTCAATAGCTTCTTGCTGATTTACAATCACTACCGGATTTTTGGCTGTCTCTGCTTCTTTCAGTCGTTGAATTTGTGTAGAGGTAAGTACTTGTTTTTCATTCATCAGATTCCCTGTTGCACCTACAATATGGTCATCAGGTACGGTCAGAGCAACTTTATAATTACCAAATGTCAGTGCAAACTCTCCCTGTCCCAGAAATTGTTTGTGTTGCCAGCCCCATACATCATCGTACACTGCCATACGTGGAAACCACTGGGCAATAGTATAGGTGCAGTTACCATCAGCCGGGAAGAATTCGTATCCGCTACGGCCTCTGATCTTCTGCATATCGTTAATATTATAATTCCATTCTACTGAGAATATAAACTTTTGTCCCGGACGCAATGGCTGAGGCAGGTTAACACGCATCATGGTTTTGTTGATGATGTGAGTCAGCTTGTTTCCGCTTTTGTCTTTCACGGCTGTAATTTTGAATCCTCCATCAAACTGACTACGGGTTACAAAACTCATGGCATTGAATGATACACTATTGTTTAAAGTACCTGTCTGGGTTTTGAGCGTATTGGATTCTTTGTCAAACAGATTTTGATCCAGTTGTAACCATAGATAGCCTAATTCGTCTGGAGAGTTATTGTAATAGGTGATAGTCTCAGCACCAGTAATACGGCGGTTATTATCATCCAGTTCGGCTTTGATATCATAATCTGCTCGTTGTTGCCAGTACTGTGGTCCCGGAGCACCAGATGCACTACGATAATTGTTGGGGGTAGGCAGAGCCGTTCCCAGTTGTTCAAATTTGGAATAGGCCGGGTCAATCTCTTTGGTTTGGGCATATAACCCGGTAATACACCCCAGAGCGAGGCAAAAGACAGTAAATCTCTTCATAGTGAGAAATAATAGGTTGGTTAGTTTGTGAAGTATGGATAGTGCTAAGTTTCTTTCTGGAATACTATTGGCAAGGCTGGTCTTTGTGATTCACACTTCGGTAATACAATAATACAAATTTGCAGCAAATTTGTGGCACGTTTTTTGGAACTCAAAATGCAATTCCATGAACGGTAAATGCAAACCAGCCTATATATTGTTCTATTAGGTTAAGTATGATCTACTCTGGTAAATGTATAAAAGATTTGGGAAGATTTTCCAGCTTAATACCAAAAATTGATTTAGCTTTGCCTTGGCTTTTGATAGAAATTTTCTTTTATTAATTATAAACCTTATCACATAGTAGAATGATGAACACTCGTAATTACAGAATTTTGTTTGCTTCTATTGCTTTGTTTGTTGTAACTGCGTGGGTAAATAGCAGCTTTGCTCAAACTGCCGTGCAGCCTCCTAAAGAGATCAATGACCTTCTTCAAAAATATACTTGTCTGGCTTGTCATAAAGCGGATGCAAGACTGGTAGGTCCTGCATATGTAGATGTATCGAAAAAGAAATATACTAACGATAAAATTGTTGAACTGATTTACAAGCCACAACCAGGCAACTGGCCAGGATATCCTCCAATGGCTCCGATGACACAAGTTCCTAAAGCAGATGCCCTGAAAATTGCTGGCTGGATTAACTCATTAAACAAACCTGCAGCAGCTCCTAAAAAGAAAAGCTAACTAATAGGTTTATGTAAAGAATAGAAAAAGCGCAATGGAAGTTGCGCTTTTTCTATTGGTATATACTACTATATGTGCTTATCTGCCTGCTTTTAGCAGATCACGGATCTCTGTAAGCAATACTTCTTCTTTGGTTGGCGGTGCTGGTGGGGGTGGTACATCCTGATGTTTGCGTTTGAGACTGTTAATGGCTTTTACCATCAGAAAAATAATCATAGCCAGAATAATGAAATTAAAGGCTACAGTGATAAAGCTGCCATAGGCAAGTACAGGACCTAATTCTCGTGCTTTATCTAGACTAAGTTTTCCTCCCGCTTGTTCCAAACCATCCTGTACCTTTCTGGAAAGAGGAAGATACAGATTACTAAAATCCACACTTCCTGGTATACTAACTACAGGCATGATCATGTCCTTAACAATAGAGTCTATGATTTTTCCAAAAGCTCCACCAATGATTACACCGACTGCCAAATCAATGACATTGCCTTTTAGTGCAAATTCTCTAAATTCAGATATAAAACCCATAAGCGATAAAAGTTTAAAAATTTAGGTTAAGTTTGATTGTATTGCATAACTGATTGTGAATAAGTTATGTGGCATCAAAAAAGCAGATTTCTTAAAAGAAAAACAAGATTTTTTGCTTTTACTACTTGTTTTTTCGAAAAGCAGAAGATTCGTGTTGCATATAATGGGCAAAAGTTTTCTTTGGCCACCTTGCCACTTGTGTTAGCTCTTTTAGTTTACTCTACATTTTGTACGTTATTGTAGATCAGAACTAACTCTTACCCATTATTGTTGGAGGATAACGCAACTTTTCGGTACAATATTGGCCGAAAGTGCCTGAAAACAACAGGGCGTTTTTGTGAAAACCAGCTTATCTTCGTAAAATTGTACTGTATTCCACCTGATTTTTTCTATGTACCAATCCACCACTTATACTCTATCTTCAAGAGTTTTTCTGGGTTTATTCCTTTTTATTTCACTCATCGGTTCAGCGCAACCTCCTAAGTATTACCCTGCTGGAGAAATAAAGCTAGCATTAAAGAAAATGAACATTCTGGGTAGTGCCTTGTATATGGCCGCTCACCCGGATGATGAAAATACTGCTATGCTGGCCTGGCTGGCAAAAGATCGGCTGGTACGTACTTCCTATCTGGCCATTACTCGTGGAGATGGCGGACAAAACCTGATAGGTTCGGAACAAAGTGAACTGATCGGACTTATCCGTACGCAGGAATTACTCCAGGCACGACGTGTAGATGGAGCTGAACAGTATTTTACAAGAGGCAATGATTTTGGATTTTCCAAATCAACAGAAGAAGCATTGCAAATCTGGGATAAGGAAAAGGTGCTGGCAGATGTGGTATGGGTAATTCGTAATCTGAAGCCTGATGTAATCATTACCCGTTTTCCTCCAACAGCCCAGGCCGGACATGGACATCATAGTGCCTCAGCTGTTTTAGCAGAAGAAGCTTTTGTAGCTGCTGCAGATCCCAAGAGATATCCTGAACAATTGAAATATGTACAACCCTGGCAGGTAAAACGCCTTGTCTGGAATGCTTTTACTCCTAACTTTACCAATGATCCTCCTCCGGGTGGTAACTATGTGATGGCCCCTCTAGGGAATTACAATAACCTGCTTGGCAAGTCATATACCGAAATTGCAGGCGAAAGTCGTAGTATGCACAAAAGTCAGGGCTTTGGATCGGCTCGTAGCCGTGGGCAGCGTAACGATTACCTGCAACACAAACTTGGGGAGCAAGCTCAATCGGATATCTTTGATGGCGTTGATCTAAGCTGGAAGCGGGTAAAAGGAAGTGAAACAGTTGCTGCTTTGTTGCAGAAGGCTTACCAGACCTTTGATGCAGAAAATCCTGCAGCGAGTGTCCCTTCCTTATTGGAGGCATACCGTGCTATGGAGAAGTTACCACAACAGGAATATTATGTACAACAAAAGAAAAAAGAGTTAACAGAAATTATTGTTGCCTGTACAGGACTAAGTTATGAAGGAAATACAGTGTCCTATGCTGGTACTCCCGGACAATCAATTCGGTTCTATGCCAATGTAGTAAAGCGGTCTGATGTGCCTGTACTTTGGAAATCAGTTCAGTTACTAAACACACCTAAAGATTCAACTATCGGAAAAGAGTTAAAGAATAATGAAGCATTGAATTTACCTATTTCACTAACTATACCCAAAGAAATTCAATACACACAACCTTACTGGCTTGCCAATCCACCTGCTAAGGGAATGTATACAGTTAATGATCAGTTACTGATCGGGAAGCCAGAGGCTACACCACAACTGACAGCCGCTTTTCATTTTCAGATTCAGGGAGTAGACTTTACATTGAATAGGCCTATTAGTTATAAATGGGTTGATCCTGTACAAGGAGAATTGTATCGCCCATTTGAGGTACGCCCAGCTGTGATGATTAACCTGGATGAAAAATCGATGGTGTTCCCAGCTATAGAAGCCAAGACGCTAGGGGTATTACTGAAAGCAGGTGCTGGAGCCATAAAAGGGGAGTTACGTTTGGAAGTACCAAAGGGATGGAAAGTGTCTCCTGAAAAGCTGTCTTTTGATTTGGCAAAAGCGGAGGCCGAACAAAAAGTTTCATTTGTGATTACACCTCCTGCCAATGCTTCAGAGGGAACACTCAAAGCTGTTGCTAAATTAGCAGATGGGCAAGAAATTTCCTTGGGCCTTAGAACGATAGATTATGACCATATCCCAGTACAAACATTATTTCCGGTTGCTCAGGCTAAGGTAATACGTCTGGATGTACGGACTGCCGGAAAGAATATTGCTTATCTGATGGGAGCCGGAGATGATGTGCCAGCTGCCTTGCGCCAGATGGGATATTCAGTAACTATGCTGACAGCAAATGAACTGAAAGCGGATGTAACCGAATGGCAGCGATTTGATGCTATCGTATTAGGAGTAAGAGCCTTTAACACAGAGGAACGCCTAAAGTACTACCAACCTAAACTCATGCAATATGTGGAAAATGGTGGAGTTGTTTTGGTACAATATATTGTGAACAGGGGAGTGGTAACAGATGAGATAGGTCCATATCCTTTTGAACTTTCTCGTGACCGCGTGACTGTAGAAGAAGCTACTGTCACATTTTTGAAACCACAGCACCCATTGCTGAATACTCCGAATAAAATTACAGCTAAAGATTTTGAAGGTTGGATACAGGAACGAGGTCTGTACTTTGCTCAGAAATGGGATAGTCGTTATGAAGTATTGCTTTCCTGCGCTGATCCGGGTGAAAAACCTCAGGATGGGGGATTGTTAGTGGCTAACTATGGAAAGGGACGATTTATTTATACAGGCTATGCGTTTTTTCGCCAGCTTCCGGGAGGCGTACCAGGGGCATATCGCCTGTTTGCTAACTTGCTGGCTCCCGTAAATGGAAGTGTAAAGTGATAAATTAGTGACATACTAAATTACAAAGAGGGTAACAGATGATCTGTTACCCTCTTTGTTTTTGAACCGTATACTTTTTCCTCGCTTACAGATTGTTTCATAAAAAGATATTACTTTGCGAAACATTTGACTTGTTTCGTTTTCATTTTAAACAAACTCCATGAACTTACTTCAAGGAAAAACTGCTTTGATTACCGGAGCGTCCAAGGGGATAGGACGTGCCATTGCATTACGTTATGCACAGGAAGGTGCTAATGTTGCATTTACCTATCTTTCCAGTGTAGAAAAGGGACAAGCGCTGGAAACAGAACTGGAAGCCCTGGGTATCAAAGCCAAAGGATATCGTTCAGATGCCTCTGACTACAAAGCAGCTGAAGAATTAATCAACAGTGTACTGGCAGATTTTGGCACATTGGACATTTTGGTAAATAATGCAGGTATTACACAGGATGGTCTGCTGATGCGTATGTCAGAAGAGCAGTGGGATAATGTAATTCGGGTGAACCTAAAGTCGGTATTTAACCTGACTAAGGCTGCTACTCGTCCATTTATGAAACAAAAAAGTGGTTCTATTATCAATCTGACCTCTGTAGTTGGGATTCGGGGTAATGCCGGTCAGGCTAATTATGCTGCTTCCAAAGCTGGTATTATTGGTTTTACCAAATCCGTTGCACTGGAATTAGGATCACGTAGTATTCGAAGTAATGCCATTGCACCTGGTTTTATTGAAACAGAGATGACACATGAACTGGGCAATAAAGAAGAGTGGTTAAATAATATTCCCTTAAAACGGGGTGGTGCTGCGGAAGAAGTAGCAGATTCTGCTGTTTTTCTGGGTTCTGATATGAGTAAATACATCACAGGACAGGTATTACAGGTAGATGGTGGTATGCTTACCTAGTCTATTTGGGATAAGATAGTAAGTATAAAATCCCTTTATATTTTGTTATTATGGTATAGTCAGCACTCCAATGCTGACTATATTTTTACATCGAAATACAGCCTTTCACAGCTGAAATATTCTGTTTGAAATGTTTTGTGATGGCTGGTAAAATAATTATCTTTTTTTTGAGTTAATTTGTGAAATAGTTGTGTTCCTGGAGTTATTGCTCTTGTGCACATTTCTTCATTTGCTCATTTTATTTATACATGACAACAGTAACTAAAGATTCTACGGAAACAAAAAAGCCGAAAAGTGCTACCCGTGAGTGGATTGAATCGATTGTATTTGCTATCGTTGTGGCATCGGCAGTGCACTGGCTTATTATTCAGCCATATACTATTCCAACCTCTTCCATGGAAAGTTCTTTGCTGACAGGTGATTTCCTGTTTGTAAGTAAACTACACTATGGTGCCCGGACTCCTAAAACACTGATTCAGTTTCCGTTAACACACCAGACTTTTTGGGGAAGCAGTATTCCTTCCTATGTAGAATGGATTCAGATGCCACAAACTCGTTTGCCTGGTTTTTCCAGCATTAAAAATAATGATGTCGTGGTATTTAACGTTCCATTAGAGCATCCTGGTACTTATGAGAGATACCAGAATATTTTGAATGTGCCTAAAGGATATCCTATTGATCTGCGTACCAACTATATCAAACGGTGTCTGGCTATTGCTGGTGATGAGATGGAAATCAAAGATCGTCAGGTATATATAAATGGACAACCTGTACAGAATCCTCCTAACATGCAGTTTCATTATACAGTAATGACTACCCAGTCACTGGATGATCGTTTCTTCAAAAAATATAACATTAGCACAAGTCCAAGTGAGTTTACATTTATACAGGGAGGCTTTGAAGCAAATTTTTCGCCTGCTACAGCTGAAGAACTTAAAAAACTGGACTTCATAAAATTAGTGTCACCTGTTTTGCATAGTGAAGATAATGTACTTTTCCCGCGTGATACCTTGTTTAAATCAAGTCTGGATAACTATGGACCTATCCGTGTCCCTAAAAAAGGCCAAAAAGTAGCACTAGATCCTAAAAACCTTGCTTTATATAAAGATATCATCCTGTATTATGATCACAACGATGACGTAAAAGAAGAAAACGGCAAAATTGTTCTGGATGGAAAACCGATTACCGAATATACTTTTAACCAGAATTACTACTGGATGATGGGTGATAACCGTCACAACTCTGTAGATTCCAGATACTGGGGCTTTGTTCCAGAAGATCATGTGGTAGGTAAAGCAGTGCTGGTATGGTTGTCTATCGATCCAAATGAAAGCTGGATGAGTATCGGAGACAAAGTACGTTGGAAGCGTCTTTTTAGTAGTATCAAATAAAAATAGTCTTTGAATAAAAGAAAATGAACGAACCTGAGAAACAAAACTCAGGTTTTTTTATTTATAGGTGGTAGATGCCGGAACATTATTGACGGGTTGGGAAACAGATAGCATAAGATAATTATATTGTGTATGAATAGAAAAGAACGTATTCGTTTAATCTTGGAGCAACTTCGAAAAGGAGTATATGAGAAAGAAGAAGCCATTCAGTTATCATTGCTGGCTGCATTGGCAGGAGAAAGTATTTTTTTGCTGGGACCTCCGGGGGTGGCAAAGAGTCTGATTGCCCGAAAGCTAAAATTTGCCTTTCGGGATGGCCGATCCTTTGAATATCTGATGAATCGTTTCAGTACACCTGATGAGATTTTCGGACCAGTATCTATTAAAAAACTAAAAGAAGAAGACCGCTACGAACGGCTGACAGAAAAATACCTGCCTGGTGCCAATGTGGTGTTTCTGGACGAAATATGGAAAGCTGGACCTGCTATACAGAATGCACTGCTGACTGTATTAAATGAAAGAGTTTATCGCAATGGCGAACAGGAGGTTAAGGTAAATATTAAAGCTATTGTTTCTGCTTCCAATGAATTGCCTGTTGACGAAAACCTGAATGCACTATGGGACCGATTTTTGGTTCGGTATATGATTCGGGAGATACGCAAAGCTGGGAGTTTTGTGGATATGATTGTAGATACCAGCGATATCTATCAGGATACTATACCCTCAGACCTGAAAATAGGAGAGGCAGAGTTACAGGAATGGGATATGTCTATCAATGAGGTACAAGTACCAGCAGAAGTATTGAATGTGATTCAGATGGTAAAGTATCAGCTTGAACAATATGATGCTGACCATCCGGAAGCTCCATTCCATATTTTTGATCGTCGCTGGAAAAAGCTGGTTCGTTTGTTGAGAACATCTGCCTTCCTGAATGAACGGGTTGAGGTCGATCTGATGGACTGTTTTCTAATGCCACATATACTATGGAGTAAACCCGAACAACTGGAAATAGTGCGTGAAATCGTTGCAGAAACTATTCGCAAACATGGGTATTCAATGGCACTGGAGATCCATCCATTACGTAAAGAGATACGTGAGCTGGAAGAAGAGGTGATGAAAGAAACCCGCATTCCCAATGTAGTTTTAATGGAAATACCCAAAGCCATTGAACGAGAGTATTATGAGTTACTGAACACAGAGCAGACGTTTGATGGTAACCGTATCAAGCGTAGTGATTTTGACCGGATGGTAGTAGGAGAGGAGTCTCCATTGAATCTGTATGATAAAAATGGCAGCCTTGTAAATCGTGTGAAGGCTCGTAAAAGTGCAGAACTGGCAAATGGCCTTATTATTAATGCCAATGCACGTTTGTATACGTTTCACCTACTAACAGATAAGGTAGAGAAAAAGGAGTTTTTATATAAAAAGCCACATACACTGGTACAGAAATATTGGGATGATCGTACGTATCAGCTACGAAAATATATCACAGATCAGAAAGCATATGTGGATGAGCATCGTCCAGTTGCTATGCAGCATTTACGTACAAATTTATTTGTAGAGTCTGAACTGGCAGATTTGGTAGAAATGAATCTGAAGGAAGCATTAGCCACATTGGATGAGTTGGATCTGCAGATTGATAAGATCAAGCATTTATATGAGAGTTTGCGTTGATCTACATATGATTAGCATAATTCGATGTAAGAATTGTAAAATTTTTATTGTGCACTTGTGAATCTGTTTGAGAAAAGTAATATCTTTTGGCAGAATATATCCCATCTTAAAGCCAATTGTTTATGACCCCTTTTCTTGCCGAATTAACAGGTACTATGTTACTGATTATTTTAGGTGGAGGTGTAGTGGCAGGTGTATTGCTCAAAGATTCCAAAGCAGAAAACAGCGGATGGTTGGTAATTTCGTTTGCATGGGGGTTTGCAGTTGCTTTTGGTGTATACCTGGCAGGACAGATAAGTGGTGCCCACCTCAATCCTGCTGTGACGATAAGCTTGGCATCCAGTGGACAGTTTGCCTGGAAAGATGTGCCTATGTACCTACTTGGCCAGTTGATTGGAGCTATGTTGGGGGCTGTTGTTGTTTGGCTGCATTATCTGCCTCATTGGTCTCATACAGATAATGCCAGCCTTAAGCTTGCTGTTTTTGCTACAGGACCTGCTATTCGAAAACCGTTCAGCAATCTGTTAAGTGAGATTATAGGGACCATGATATTGATGATTGGTTTGACGGCTATTGGAGCCAATAAGTTTGCCGATGGTATCAATCCCCTGATTGTAGGCTTCCTGATAGTAGCCATTGGACTTTCACTGGGAGGAACTACTGGTTATGCAATTAATCCTGTTCGTGATTTTGGGCCACGACTCATGCATTTTCTATTACCTATAGCAGGTAAAGGAAACTCTGATTGGGGATATGCCTGGGTTCCTGTAGTAGGACCTTTGATAGGAGGAGTATTGGGTGTACATCTGTACAAAGCTGTATTTGCTGATATATTTTCTATCTGGTTAGGTGTTTCAGTGATAGTGACACTTATCGTAATAGTACTGGCCTACATAAAGGAAAGATGAACGTACAGTGTCATATTAGCTTGCTGATAAGTGCTGTATTATGGATTAGTTGTCAACATTCTGAAATGCATCCTAATTCACCTGTACAAACAACCTTGACTTTGCCAAGACTTTGCAGTGTCGAGACACACTTCCCTATTATATTATCAAAGGTAAATCTACAATCAGATATTTCCCGTGATTTACCTGATGTGGTGAAAGCTAAAGTAACAGATATTGTCGTTAACTATTATTTTGACTTTGGAGGAGATTCCAGTCAAATATATTTTACGCCAGCAGATGTGTATGTGGGTACTATATGCGCCAGCATAGATACTCTACAGGATTTGTATATGCTACTTCTTAACGCACCAGCTGGTCTGCTAAATTCTAAAGTGTTTCTATATAATCATATTAGAAATAAGACATCTGAATCTGTTATTGATTACAATATACACGCTTTATATACAAGAGAAAATAATAAGTTATTGATCTCTAATCTGAAAGAACTTTTCAGAATGCTCTCTCCTGATATTGAACTGCTTAATAGAGAACAGGATAATATACCCAAACTTAAATTTACCAGATTGTATCACAATGGAACTGTTAATGCCATTGAGACGGCTATTATGAAGGTGAATGGAGTGAAACTGGATACACTCGAATTTAAGCAATCATTTCTGGAATAGTGAGTTAATTATTAGTTACCAGAAATATAATCTCATCTCTATAAAAATACGCGATTTCTTCTTTGGATACATGTATCGTCTGTTTAAGGTTGCCAACTTAAGATGCTTCTCTCTTTTCCTTTTGTTTATTTTTTGTCTTCCTGAAAGGAAATCCTGACAAATAAAGTACTGTCTGTTTTCTGTGGAAAGCACTCTCTAAAAGTAAAGGCCAACAATCTTGCTATGCTTATCCCAGCAACAATGGGAGCATTCTTTCACAAGGGCGTAATGCCTATTTCCTTACCTTGATAGCATTAAAGAGATGGCTACAAAGCTAAGCTATAAACCTTTCCCGCTATTTAACTGAAGGTTTGTTCTCTTATATCTTTTTGAAAAATTGTGAATGTGAATACTGGTAGTGTTTCTGAGAGATACCTCTAATATGAAAGCATTTATTTTTTTGTGTGATAATATAAAATAACACTTTCTTAATAGTTAGAATGAAAAATACCCGTTTCACAACTAGTACATTTGTGCAAAACAATCATGGGAAATGAATGGTAAAAAATAATTGCGTTAATAACAAGGGAGTATGGCTAGGAGGTAGACAAGTAAATATAAGCCGTAATAAGCTGTCACTATCGTAAACTATATTCGAACCAACAAACTACTTGATATATATGAATAAGTCCTTTACTTATATTTTATGGAGTTGTGTATTTATATTCTGGAGTTGCAAAACCTCTACTCAACACAACAGTCAGTCTAATCACGCAGATGCTACCCTATCCCGGATCGCTTTCGGGTCATGTAGCAGACATGATTTGCCTCAGCCTCTGTGGTCACCTATTCTGGAAAATAAACCGCAGCTTTGGGTGTGGCTGGGTGATAATGTGTATGGAGATACGGAAGACATGAATGTTTTGAAGCAGAAATATGATGCGCAAAAAAAAAATCATGGATATCAGAAGTTAACAGCCTCAGTACCTGTGATTGGGATCTGGGATGATCATGATTATGGGGTAAATGATGGTGGAATGAATTACCCAAAGAAAAAAGAATCCCAACAATTGATGCTTGATTTTTTGGGAGAGCCTGCTACCAGTTCGCGTCGCAAACATGAAGGTGCATATGGTTCTTATGTGTATGGATCTGGAAAGCAGCAGATAAAGATTATTTTATTGGATGGACGATATTTTCGTGAAGGATTACAGCGAGAAGATGGACGGTATATAGCCAATGAAACGGGTTCTTTTTTAGGAGAGGAGCAATGGAACTGGTTAGAAAAAGAATTAACAGGTAGTACGGCTGCCATCCATATTATTGCCTGTGGTGTACAGTTTATTCCTGAAGAACAACGTTTTGAAAAGTGGGCAAATTTCCCTAGAGCCCGGAAACGTTTCTTTGATCTTCTGGTAAAAACCAAGCCTGCTGGGGTTGTTCTGTTGAGTGGCGACCGTCATATTGGTGAAGTGAGCCGTTACCAGCCAGAAGGAATGTCTTATCCTATTTGGGAAGTGACATCGAGTGGTTTAACACATTCTTCTACAAATAATACAGGAGAAGAAAATAAATATCGTGTGGGTGCTCTGGTAAATCAGTTGAATTTTGGAATACTAACTATAGACTGGACAACTCCTAAACCCAATGTGAATATACAGATAAGAGGAAGAGAAAATATATTGTATGTAAATGAACGTTTTTCTTTCTAGTAAGTAGAAATAACAAAGCCCTTGGAAAAGGGCTTTGTTATGTTGTTATTTTACTAAAGATGCCATTTCTGTTTTGATCCGATCCTGAATATTGGAAAGCGTTTTTTCCAGTGATTCAATTTCGTTCATTAACTCTTTTAAGTTGACATCAGGTATTCTTTCATGTGCCTGGACATAGCGTTTGGCTGTCAGGTTATAATTATTTCTCTCATTTTCTATTTCAGACTGAGATGCCCGATAAGACAAGCCTTCCTGAGTTGCAAACTTGCGGAATGCATCCATTACCTGTTTACTATGTGATGTCCGTATTTTATTTCTTCTCCGGTCAGAATCATATAAGGAAGACGCATCAATAAATAATATGTTATCATGCGTTTTATTCTTATTCAGAACAAGAATGGCTGCATTGATTTTACTGCTGTAGAATACATGTGGAGGTAAATCCACTATTGCCTCAACCAGATTATTGTTAACCATTTTGCGACGAATCTGATATGCTACACCTGTTTTAAACAACAGCCCATGAGGCACAATCAGTATAGCCTTTCCTGTTTCGTTCAGAGAATCCATTGCCTGAGTCAGGAAGTCTAAGTGTTCTGACTGCCTGCGCATACGTACAGGACCAGAGACATTATTGTCTGCTGCAAAGCTAAGATTGCGTTTTCTGCGTTTTAATGGTTGCAGGAAATCACGTGGATTTGCTGGTAATAATAGTTTTTCGCGGAATGGTGGTTGTGTAAGTACACAATCATAAGTGCGTTTGGTAGAACGTGTTTTTGATAAGCTGTCTCCAACTTCCAGAGAGGCATTAAATATGCCATTGAAGAAAAGGTGGAAACGGGCTAATTCTATATATGGACTCTGTATATCCTGTCCGAACAGATTATTTTCAGATAATTTACCTACTTTGGCTGCTTGTACCAGTAATGTTCCAATACCTGCTGCCGGATCATATACAGAATGATTTGACTCCAGATTTGCCATTTGTGCCATCATATTGGCAATACTACGTGGAGTGTACAGGAATCCTTCTTTGTGAAAACTTTCTTCTGTAAATTTCTCGATCAGATAACCTATCGAAGAGCCGTTTTCTTCCACAGCTTTTAATGTGTTTCCAAAGCTGATTCCTTCCAAATCTTCCAATAATTGAACCAGTTTGGTATCGCGATCAACGTCTGATTCGCTAAATGAAAGTTTTCTGAAGAAGACAGATTGAAAAAGTTTATTGAATATCTCGCTGTTTTCTTCCTGTAATATCTCTATAATATTATCCAAACGACTGGCAGTACCTGTTTGAGACAGGTTGTTCCAGATAGAAAAAATAGATTTGATTGTGGAGGCCTTTAAATCTGTGAAATAAGGTTTTTCGTGTGTCTCCTGAATAAACTTTAATGCCAATACCGCCAGGAAGTGTACAAACACTTCGGGACTTTTATCCTTGTCTCTGAATTTGCGGTAGTATTTCGTGAGAGAAACAATGAAATCTTTGTTCATAGCCATGAGAGTTGAAAGGTTACTGATTTAAGGAGTTAGAATTTATTACCAATTTAATCTTTATACACCTCGTGTAACATAATCTGTTGCAGGTATGAATCTTTTTTCTCTTCAAGTTCCATTAAAGTTGCTTTCTCTTTCTCCCGATCTGTGACAAGATGAACTATTTTTTCCTGTACCTCAATTGGAGGAACTGCTACATCCAGATTCTTCAAAACACTCATTGGAAGTGAAAACATACTGGTACCAGAGGCATTGGAACGGAAATAGGTTTCACTTTGTGGCAAATTCAGAAACCATCGTAAATATTCCGGAAGGACTTTTTGAGTAGGCTTTATGCGAATGGAAAAAAATGCGGAAGAAATAACTCTCTTTTTCTCTGATGATTCAATCATACAGGCTTTAGTGTACTTCCCTTTTGCCAGTAGAATCAGTTGACCGGGTTGCAGAAAATGTTTTGCTTTAATCTGTTCATTGCTGATGCGAACAAGTCGATCTGATATTGAGAGGTCAGTATTGATGTCGCGCATTTGTATAACTTCTATTTCCCCATCCAGATTGTCTAACAAGCGATTTCGAAAAGTTATACCAGTTTTGATGTCAGCTATGTCATGTAATTTCATAATCATAAAGAGTAATGCAATAAAAAATGTGACAACGGTTGATATACAAGGTTATGTGAAAAACAGTAGAAAATCTTATTAAAATTGACCCCTTAATAAAAAAAAGTAACATATTAAACAGATTTCTCCTATGCTACTTTCAGTAAAAAATCATACCATATCCTTTATACGGAATAATGGTAAAAAAGTTGTACAGAAAAGTCCTAAATTTTATAACTATTTTTATTTTGGCTACTGCACAAATAAGCAGTTAATTTTGAACTATTTAACTATTAAATTACGATGGTTTGGAGTGGTCACTTCAAACAGTGGGCCTTACACAAATACTAAATTTACTAAAGAATAGAATAGTATAACAAATCTTTGAGTTTCCAGGATTAAAAAATTACACTATTTTTCGGTGATTTATCTGCAAATTATATTTTTATACAGTAGAGTACAAGGTGTCATGTCTTTTTTTTCAGAATAACCAACTATTTGTCTATGCAGCAATTGAGTTATGAGCGAATTCCTACCAGTGTTTATGGAACGGCAGATGAAGCTTCTGCTGCTGTTGCTAGTGAAATTGCGGCTTTAATCCGCCAAAAGCAACAGGACGGTAAGCCAGCTGTACTGGGATTGGCTACGGGATCATCTCCCAAAAAAGTCTATGCCGAGCTAATTCGGTTACACAGAAAAGAAGGATTAAGCTTCCAGAATGTAATTACTTTTAATCTGGACGAATATTATCCCATGCAACCGGATGCTTTGCAAAGTTATGTTCGGTTTATGAAAGAGTTTTTGTTTGATCATGTGGATATTCCTGTACAAAATTACCACATTCCGGATGGAACTCTATCAATGGAGAAAATACGGGAATACTGTCTGGATTATGAAAAGCAAATGGAGTTGCATGGCGGGCTGGATTTTCAGTTATTGGGTATAGGACGAAATGGCCATATTGGGTTTAATGAACCAGGCTCTCATGAAAACTCACGTACCCGTTTAATGACACTGGATCAGACAACACGGGTTGATGCCGCAATGGACTTTGGTGGGTTGTCAAAAGTACCACGAAGAGCCATCACTATGGGGGTATTACCTATATTACAGGCTAAACGAGTGGTATTGATTGCCTGGGGAGAGCATAAGGCTGGAATTATCAAACAGGCAGTAGAGGGCCCTGTTGTAGAATCAGTTCCTGCTTCTTATCTGCAAGGGCATCACAACGTGTCTGTAGTACTGGATGAGTCTGCTGCATCTGAACTAACCAGTCGTAAAGCACCTTGGCTGATTGATGATGTAGTATGGGATCGTGCGATGATTAAGAAGGCAGTGGCAAATCTGGCACTGATTTTGGGAAAACCTGTTCTGAAGCTGACCAATAAAGATTATAATGATTATGGACTCAGTGATCTGCTGGCACAACACGGACAGGCATATGACTTGAATATTGATGTGTTTAACTGGCTTCAACATACCATTACCGGATGGCCAGGTGGAAAACCAAATGCTGATGATACTAATCGTCCGGAAAGGGCTGATCCTGTAAAGAAACGATGTCTGATATTTAGTCCTCATCCGGATGATGATATTATTTCTATGGGAGGGACTTTTCAGCGTTTGGTAGATCAGGGGCATGAAGTTCATGTTGCCTATCAGACTTCCGGAAATATTGCTGTGGCAGATGATGAGGCTTTACGGTTTGCAGACTTTGTGGTAGATTTTAACGATCGTTTTAACATTACCAGTCCTCAGGCTGATAAAATCTTCAGAGATGCTGCTCGTTTCCTAAGAACCAAAAAAGATAGCGAAAAGGATACAGATGCTGTTCGTTATATTAAGGGATTGATTCGTAAGGGTGAAGCTAAAAATACATGTCGCTTTGTGGGCATCCCTATGGAAAATGTACATTTTCTGACTATGCCTTTTTACGAAACAGGACTTGTCCAGAAAAAGCCTTTGGGTGAAGAAGATTATCAGCTTGTGACAGACCTTATTGACAAGATAAAACCCCATCAGGTATATGCAGCAGGAGACTTAGCCGATCCACATGGTACACATAAAGTTTGTCTGGATGCCGTAATGGAAGCATTACGTCGTTTGAAAGCCAAAGATTTTATGAAAGATTGTTGGGTGTGGTTATACAAAGGTGCGTGGGCTGAGTGGGATATTGATCAGATTGAAATGGCAGTACCGATGAGCCCGGATCAGGTAATGAAGAAGCGCCTGGGTATATTTAAGCACCAGTCTCAAAAGGACGGAGTTGTATTTCAGGGAACAGATGAACGCGAATTCTGGCAACGGGCTGAAGACCGTAATCGCAAAACCGCAGAGTTGTATAACAAACTGGGTCTGGCCGAATACGCAGCCATGGAAGCATTTGTCAGATGGAAGTTTTAAATAGTAACAGCGAAACAGAAATACCTGTCAGATGACAGGTATTTCTGTTTCATATAGAAGGGACTTTATATAATCGGAGGCCTCCTACATTTGCAATAAGTTGCCAGGATACAGGTGGTGAATCTATATATATAGGAGGAGGGGTGCCTATCAGACGGAAATATTCCACAGAATAAGAGTTGATCAACACAAACACCTCTGTAGACGAAGTAAGTTGCTTTGGTTGTTCTAAGAGTTGTTCATAAGGTAAGAACTGAATAGATGTCGGTTTGTTGAACTGATAATAAAAGTCAACTCCATTCATGAGCTTATTATCTGTAAAAACCAGTGTTGCAGTTATAGGGTGGGACAGGTATTTTTGGATAAGATGTTTTTCTGCTGTGTATCCGGATTCAGAAGGTTTTAGCATAGAATAAACAGGGTGTACTAACAACAAACCTGCTATCAGAGGTAGATACAGTTGTTTGTTCAGGACAAAAGAAGACGGTGTAAACTGATAAAGGCCTCCAACGAAACCCCATCCAATAGCTAGTAGACCATATTGGAATGCTTGATTGGGTACACCTGTATACCAAGATATAGCTGCTACAATGAGAAAGATCATTGCCAGTGCAAAGGATTTTTTTGCTGAAAGACGACTTAACTCAAATGCAGAGGCAATGGCAAAAAAGGGAATAAGAAAGAGAATCATTCGTGGAAACAGTGCATTGGGATTGTAATATTTAAAGCTAGTTGTAAATCCCCAGAACATACATAATCCACAAAATGCCAATCGGCTCCAAAATAGTTCATCCGTCCAGATGCTCCAATTCCAGAAATTCATGCGAAACAAAAAAGGTAATGCTGCCACAATACAGATGATCATACCCGAATGAATCAGCATAATAACAGGTTCGTAGGTGAGGCGTGGTATAAGTGCTGAAGCAGGTTTGTGGAAGTAATTATAGGTAGCCACATAATGACCATCCTGAATGATCTGAAAACGATACAATGGGTTACCCGTATAGAGATAATAAAAACCGAAATATCCTGCCAGCAGAATGAAGCCAATTATAAAAGCTCTTTTCCAGAACAAGAGATGTTGCTTTTGCCGCCAATCATATATACAGATAAGCAAATAGAAAGGAAGCAGATATACAATAGTTTCTTTACATAGAAAGCCCCAAAAATTAGCTACACAGAATAGGAGAGGTTTGCCCCATTGATTATTTCGCTGGTGTAAACTAATTGCACTCAGAAGCGCCATACAAGTAAGCGAGACATCCGGATACAGCTTATTAGAGAAGAATAAGGTATAGAAGTCTAATCCAGATAAAATCATCGCCCAGATTGCAACCTTCGGATCGTATTTTTTAAGGAAAAAATAAATAAGATATAGACAGATAAGAGTACAGACCACTGAGATCCAGATTGTGGATATGTCATTTACACCAGAAAGCTTATAAGCAAGTGCTGTTGGAATAATAATGCCCAGTCTGTGACTGAATATTTCTTCATTTAATACAAGTTTACCCTGAGACAGATAGAAAGCATAGTGGGCATATGTTGTATCGTCATAGAAATAGTATCCGTCAAACGACAAAAAAATGAACAGGATGGCAAATAGAAAAAGAAACAGTAAACAAAAACGCATCATGGAATGACATATCTATAGTAAGGCGCAGAAAGATACATCTTCTCCATAATAATGACAGAAGCAAATGTTCACATTTGTATTTTTTTCTTATAAAATAGTATCTGCAAAGAACAGAAAAATGGCATGAAAATTGACTCAATGGTTCTCTAATCTCTTTCAAAATGACCAGGTTATGGTTGCAGAAGTAAAGGATTTTGTATGAGAGCGAGTTGAGATGGAATGGATGAGCAGATTTTTATCAAAAAAATGCTTTTTATGACATCGTCTGTTGGCAATTTGAAAAACGTAAAAATGGGTAAGTGGTTGATAGGTAGATATTTGGTTAATATTGTATGAGTGATTTCGTTGAAATCTGAATAAAAACTTTCGTACGTACGCTTCCCTATCTTTTGGTTAGATAAAGAATCAGAGAAATTGCGACCTTTCGAAAAGTAAATCAAAGACAAAATTTGAATTAACTAACATCCAGTCACTTATAAAACAATATTACGATGGAAGCTCAACGCAAATCTTTGGAAGATCAATTAGCCTCTCTGGAAGCTCGCCTGGCACAATTAGAACGTGAAAGAAAAGAGTTAATGGATCGTAACAGTGAATTATTTGAATATTGCCGTTTAATGGATCGCAAATATACAGCTTCCGTTCGTCGTGAGTTAGGTTATCAGGAAATGTTGTATATGTTCAACAATCGTCATGCTTCTGAACTGTTGCAGGATTATATTGCAAAAGATGCACTAAAAGTTCAATATTCCAGTCATTATAACTATCGTAGTAACTAATACACTCCTGTACAGGATTTAGTATTACCTACTATATATCTGCTGCCTGTTGATGCCTTAGGAGCTTTGCTCCAGTCTTTCTTTCAGTTGAGAAAGAAAAGTCTTGAGATTTTCTAAAGATTCAATAATAGCTGCTTTGTCAGGGGGCTGATTGGCTTTACTTCTTATCATCTCTTTCGCTCCCTGTAGTGTATACCCCTTTTCTTTGACAAGGTGATATATCTTTTGCACAACTTCTATATCTTTCTCGGTATAGCGGCGATCCCCTTTTTTATTCTTTCTGGGTTTTAACATTGGGAACTCACTTTCCCAAAAGCGTAACAGCGATGCCGTTACATTGAATTTATCTGCAACTTCACTAATGGTGTAGTATATCTTCTTTATTTCTTCAGACATAGAAAATTATATTGTTAATAGCCTGGGTTATATAATCAACTATGGAAGTTGTTTTGAACCAGCTGTAAAGATAGCGTTTTATTAACGTTCTTAAGGAACTACAAATCTGGGCTCATTCATAGATCCGTAGTAATGTTTACATGCCTCTACTAGTTTTATCTTATTCCAAAATCTAATTTTTGCTTTCTTACTACTTAATGCAAACTGCTTTGCAGGTCTTAATACCTTGTGCACATACCACAACTGATTTGTTACCCAGGTAGATTAAATCGCAATTTGTGTTTGGGAAGTATGGCTGCTTAGGCATAAAAAAAGCGGAACCTAAGTTCCGCTTGCAAAATACTATCTTTTCAGGAGATTAAACCTGACAATTTACGAGAGTGATTGATTTTCTACAGACGCCAGTTCCAGCAATTTCTGGTACTCCATAGGAGTGAGGTCATTATAGAAGAAATGGATTGGATTTACTTTCTGTCCATTGTGTAATACTTCATAGTGAAGGTGAGGCGATACAGATGTTCCTGTACTACCCACATATCCAATCAACTGTCCACGTTTTACACGTTGGCCATTATGTACAATAAAACGTTCCATGTGAGCATACAATGTAGTGTATCCATATCCATGGCTGACCTGTACTTCATTACCATATCCACCACTGTTATGTACTGCCACACTGATTACGCCATCACCGGTAGCATAGATAGGAGTGCCCCGCTGACAGGCAAAATCAACACCTGTGTGCATTTTCATTACTTTGTAGATAGGGTGCATACGCATTCCAAAACCCGAGGCTAAGCGCTTAAGCTCTTTATTGGATACTGGCTGAATAGCAGGTAAAGAGGCAAGCATTTTGGTTTTGTTGTTTACCAGAGTAACAATTTCGTCATAAGACTTGGTCTGGATATACATTTTCTTCTTTAACTTATCAATTTTCTGACGGGTTGAAAGAATCAACTCTTCATTTTTTAATCCTTTCTCAAGGATTTCCTTGTAACGATCTACACCTCCAACACCTGCTTCACGAACAGATTCTGGAATAGGAGAGGCTTCGAAAATGACCCGGTAAATGTTGTCGTCGCGTTCCCGCAAAGCACTCAGCATCTGGGTAGTTTTTTGTAATTCTTTATTCATCACTTCATAATACAACTTCAATTCCTGATTCTCACGTTGAAGAGCTTCTTCACGGTCTGAACGAAAATATGAGTTATATAATGGCATAAGTGCCAGCGAACAAAGGAAAGCCACAGAAACGAATCCTAAAATATTAATGGCTACATCAGAAGGTTTAACTTTAACTCGTTCATATTTACACGTTTCCGTGTCATAGTAGTACTTTATTCTGGCCATTCGTTCAAAAATTGGGTTTAACTACTAATTTTGTGCAGTCATGCATTAAAATAAGCTGGGTGAAACATTTTGAATAAAAAATACAGCAGCGTTAAACTGGAATTTTTTTTATGGTAGGCTGTGCAATTTAATAAGTTTCTATAAAATGCAAAGTGTTGATTTTTTTTTCAAACTTACATGTGTGAAAGGAATATAGCGTTCTGTAATTTTTTATGTAAGTGTAATTTGTTGATATACAGAGGATTGCTATTATATGCTGTTTGTTGACTACTGTAAGAAAAAAGAAGAAGTTAGCATACTAGGTAGAAATACGCTAAATATATTTTAGTGTGAGCCTGAGTATCAGGTAAGTTTTATTTTAAGAATTTGGCATTTTTGCAAAAGAATTGCGTTGCAGATAATATAAGGTGTTGATCTATACATAGATACCAATCAATAGAGCAAATCAGTATCTGCAAAAGAGTAGAGTTGTATTATTATATAGTATATAGTTTAATAAAATTTCATAACATGACGTCGCACGAGATCAGACAGCAGTTTTTAGATTTTTTTCGTTCCAAAGGCCATTTGATTGTCCCATCTGCTCCGCTTGTTCTTAAAAATGACCCAACCCTGATGTTTACTAACTCAGGTATGGTGCAGTTTAAGGATTACTTTCTGGGCAATGGAGTTCCTCCTTCCAGACGGATTGCAGATACACAGAAATGTTTGCGGGTAAGTGGTAAACACAATGACCTGGAAGATGTGGGATTTGACGGAACACACCATACCATGTTTGAGATGCTGGGAAACTGGTCATTTGGAGATTACTTTAAGCGGGATGCCATTGCCTGGTCCTGGGAGTTGTTGACTGATGTGTTGAAAATACCAAAAGATCGGTTGTATGCAACCGTTTTTGGAGGAGATACGGCTGAAGGGTTGGCCTCAGATGAGGAAGCAAAGGATTTATGGAAACAATACCTGCCTGAAAACCATATTCTATATGGTAATAAAAAAGATAATTTCTGGGAAATGGGAGAGCAGGGACCTTGTGGACCTTGTAGTGAGATTCACGTAGACTTACGTTCAGATGCTGAACGGGCAGCCGTACCTGGTGAGACACTGGTGAACAAAGATCATCCGAAGGTGATTGAGATCTGGAACAACGTATTTATGCAGTTTGAACGGAAGGCTGATAAGTCATTGGTAACTCTTCCTGCCAAACATGTAGATACAGGTATGGGCTTTGAACGCCTTTGTATGGTATTGCAGGGTGTGGAGTATACCTATGATACAGATGTGTTTACTCCTTTCATCCGGTTTATTGAGCAACATTCCAACAAAAAATATACGGGTAGTTATGATCGCAAAAGTTTGACGGATGTTGCGATGCGCGTAGTGGTGGATCACATTCGTGCCGTTGCTTTTACAATTGCTGATGGCCAGTTACCATCTAATAATGGTTCCGGGTATGTAATTCGCCGTATTCTGCGCCGTGCTGTGCGGTATTACTATTCATTCCTGGAAATAAAAGAGCCTTTTCTGCACCGGTTATTGCCTTTGCTGGCAAATGAATTTGCTACTGTGTTCCCTGAATTGAAGGCTCAGGAAGAATTTGTAAAAAAGGTTATTCTGGAAGAAGAAAAAAGCTTTCTGAGAACTTTGGAAGATGGATTAGAGAGATTGGAAGCAGTTGAAATTAAGTCTGATTTTTTAGATGGAAGAACAGTTTTTGAACTATATGATACGTATGGATTTCCTGCAGATTTAACAAGGTTGATAATGTCAGAGAAAGGAATTTTCGTAGATGAAAATGGCTTTAAAGTGGCATTAGATGAACAGAAGAATCGTAGTAAGGCAGATGCAGAGAAACAGGTAGGAGACTGGGTTATACTGGATGATACACCTAAAGTTACCTTTGTAGGGTATGATGAATTGTCTGTTAATGACTCAAAGGTGCTGAAATACCGGATTACCAAAGACAAAAAAGGAGAACAGTTCCAGATTGTATTGAACAAAACACCTTTCTATCCGGAAGGTGGTGGTCAGGTAGGTGATACTGGTGTGATGAGTTTTGATGGAGAGGAAATTAAGGTAGTTGATACCAAAAAGGAGAATGATCTGGTAATCCATGTAGTAGATAAATTACCTGCTGATATTAAAGCAACGGTTATTGCACATGTAAGCGATACAAAACGTCATCTGACTGAAAACAATCACTCCGCTACACACTTATTGCATGCTGCTTTACGCAGAGTTTTAGGTACTCACGTAGCTCAGAAAGGATCGTTGGTAAACGAGCAATACCTACGTTTTGACTTCTCACACTTTGAGAAAGTGACTGATGAACAACTGGCTGAGATTGAACATATCGTGAATCAGAAGATTCGTGAAAACATTGCCTTACAGGAAGATCGTTCTCTGCCAATTGAAGAGGCTCGGAAAGCGGGTGCTATGATGTTGTTTGGTGAGAAATATGGTGATACCGTTCGTATGATCACTTTCGATCCAGGTTATAGCCGCGAGCTATGTGGTGGATGCCATGTATCTGCTACTGGTAAGATTGGTTTGTTCAAAATTACCTCAGAAGCTGGAGTCGCTGCTGGTGTACGTCGTATCGAAGCTATTACAGCAGATGCTGCTGAAACCTATGTGGATGAGCAGACCTTATTGTTAAAAGAAATCAAAGAACTGCTGAAAAATCCGAAAGATGTTAAAAAGGCAATTGCAGATTTGCTGGAAGAAAAAGGAAAACTCACAAAGCAGGTAGAAGTATACGAAAATCAGCAACTTCAAATAGTAAAAGAGGAGTTGATTAAAAAGATTCAGATTGTGAATGGAGTACAGGTAGTTGCTGAAAAAGTATCTGTTCCTTCTGTTGAAGCCTTAAGACAACTGGCTTATGACTTAAAAGCCAAGATGGATCAAGCCTTTATTGTATTAGCTGCAGACATTCAAGGAAAACCGCAGATTGCTGTGATAATAGCAGAAGAATTGGTAAAGGAAAAGAACCTGCATGCTGGTAATATTGTCAAAGAACTGGCGAAAGAGATCAAAGGTGGAGGAGGAGGGCAGCCTTTCTTTGCTACTGCAGGTGGTTCGGATGTAAATGGTCTGGATCGGGTAGTAGAAAAAGGGAAGCAGTTGGTGTAATCCTTTTGTTGAAATAAAAGTAAAGGCCCTTCTATGTCTCATAGAAGGGCCTTTACTTTTATAAAATCTGATAAATTTATAGGATTGCAATGCAGGAAATTTCCACATTTACATCTTTGGGAAGACGGCTTACTTCTACTGTTTCCCGTGCGGGAGGTAGTTCTGCAAAATAGCTTCCGTATACTTCATTGATTGCTGCAAAGTTGCCAAGGTCTTTTACGAAGATGGTGCTTTTCACTACATTGTCAAAGTCTACACCTGCTTCGCGTAGAATAAATCGAATATTACGCATTACCTGATGCGTTTCAATGACAATGCCTTCATCTGTCATCAGTTTGCCCGTTGCCTGATCGAGTGCAATCTGTCCGGAAACATAAATGGTGTTTTCTACTTGTACAGCCTGGCTGTAAGGGCCGATAGGTGCTGGTGCGTCTGGAGAAAAAATGATGGTTTTGGTCATAAGGGTATTGTATTTAATAGAGTATAAATAATCTGGAATTTGATTATAAAAGAGATCGTCATCTTTCTTTTGAAGACGTACTTGATTCCCGTAAGAAAATAAAAAAGCGCCAGTTTATACGAAAAATGGCGCTTTTTATATGAAAGTTTGAAATTAGATGTGAATCACTTCACCATAAGCTGCTGCAGCTGCTTCCATGATTGCTTCTGACATGGTTGGGTGAGGGTGAACAGATTTAATAATTTCGTGTCCGGTAGTTTCCAGATTACGGGCTACTACTACTTCCGCAATCATTTCTGTTACATTATGTCCGATCAGGTGAGCACCTAACCATTCACCATATTTGGCATCAAAGATAACTTTGACAAAACCTTCGCTGGCACCAGCGGCTTTGGCTTTACCAGAAGCAGTAAATGGAAACTTACCTACTTTCACTTCATAACCAGCTTCTTTTGCTTTCTGCTCAGTATATCCTACAGAAGCGATTTCTGGTGAGCAATAAGTACAGCCTGGAATGTTATTGTAGTTCAATGGATGTGGATGTTGTCCGGCAATTTTCTCAACGCAGATGATACCTTCGGCAGACGCAACGTGTGCAAGAGCCTGTGAGGCAAGAACGTCACCAATAGCGTAGTATCCTTCTACATTGGTACGATAGTATTCATCTGTAACGATTTTGCCTTTGTCTGTTTTGATCCCTACTTCTTCCAGACCAATGTTTTCGATATTGGCAGTAACCCCAACAGCTGACAATACAATATCGCAATCGATAGTTACGTTGCCTGTCTGGGTTTTTACAGATACTTTACATCCTTGTCCTTTGGTATCTACTGACTCTACAGATGCATTGGTCATAATTTCGATACCCAGTTTTTTGTATTCGCGTTCCAGTTGTTTGGAGACCTCTTCATCCTCAACAGGTACGATACGTGGCATGAACTCAACAATGGTTACTTTGGTGCCAATAGAATTATAGAAATAGGCAAACTCAACACCAATAGCACCAGAACCAATTACAACCATTGAGGCAGGTTGTTTGTCAAGTACCATGGCTTTGCGATAACCTATGATCTTATCATTGTCAATTTTAATATTAGGAAGTTCTCTGGCGCGTCCTCCTGTAGCTATAATGATGTGTTTGGCTTCATGAGTAGCTTTCTTTCCATCTGCATCAATTACTTCTACTTTCTTACCAGGAAGAACTTTACCTGTACCTACAATCGTATCTATTTTATTTTTACGGAACAGAAATTGCACACCTTTGTTCATCCCTGAAGCTACTTCTCTACTACGCTTTACCATCCCTGTAAAGTCAGCTTTAGCATCTTTTACTTCAATTCCGTAATCTTTGGCGTGGTGAATGTATTCAAATACTTGTGCACTTTTCAATAATGCTTTGGTTGGGATGCAGCCCCAGTTCAGACAGATGCCACCTAACTCTGCTTTCTCTACTACACCTACCTTCATACCGAGTTGAGATGCGCGAATTGCTGCAACATATCCTCCCGGACCGCTACCAATGACAATAAGATCGTATTGTGCCATTTTGTTAATGTTAAATGATTGATTAGTTGAATGGTTGATTGCTGACCAGAGTTGCTTTTGTTGAAAGATAGTTCCTGTCAGGCGGGCAACCGAAGTCCTTTAAAATCGACGGGCCAAAAATAGTATCTTTTTTGAAATAAAAACCCGCTTTGAGTAGGAACAAATGTAATTGCAAAAAAATTACATTTTCGCATTGTTTTCCAGATAGGTCTGTTTAGCCTGCATGGAAGCCAGATGATGACGGTTGTGAAAGATGGTAAAAAACAACATTTCACGGGCCGTAACAGGTCCAAGCAGTGGATGTTTCCAGACTGTAAACAGATCCAATATATCTTCAGTCCATGTACTCAGACTTTGTTGCAATGTACTAGCTGCCCTGCTAAAATCATCCAGAAACTGCATCTGCTGCCTGTTGTGTGTTTCTTCATCAGGAACGAGGTGTGTTGGAATAACTATACCACCCATTGCATATTTCTCTCTGTATTCTGCTACAATTTCATTGTAATTCCGGAGACTGTGTCTGGTTTCACGAAGGGTTGATGCCGACTGCGAGAAGGCTTGTGCACTACCCATATCTGAACTGATCAGATGAAAAAGTTCTTCCGCTATGCTCCATTTGGCAGTAGGTTTCGCATGCAGGGTTGCAGGAGAAACGGTCTGAATAAACTGTTCCACTTTTGCCAAACTTCCTGACAGAGCTATCTTAATTTCAGAAAAAGTATACATACAGGTGGTCAGTATGGTTCTGTTGTCTGGAAATATACTCAGAAATACTATATCTGGCTTTCGCTAAGCCAGGGTGGAAGGGCTGGTGCCTGATAGGTACGCATTTTTTCTATAAGTACAGGTAGATCTGAATCTACCAATACCATACGTCGGTTAATCGGTTTCAGCAGTTCTTCTTCTGCCATGCGATCAAAAAGTGTGATCAGTGCATCGTAATAGCCATTGATATTCCAAATGGCTATTGGCTTTCGGTGCAAACCCAGTTGTGCCCAGGTAAGAATTTCACAAAGTTCATCCATTGTCCCAAATCCTCCCGGCATAGCAATAAACCCTTCAGCAAGATCAGCCATACGGCTTTTGCGGTCATGCATGGTATTAACACGTATCAGTTCTGTCAGATTTGTATGGGCTATTTCTTTGGTTGCCAGAAAATCTGGAAGTACACCTGTAGCTTTTCCACCGTTTGTCAATACTGCATTAGCTACTTCTCCCATGAGCCCTCGTTGTGACCCTCCATAAATAAGCCGGATATTTTCTGCTGCAAGAAGTTTTCCAAGTTGCTGAGCCGCTTGTGCATATTGAGGGTCCTTTCCTATGCCAGAGGCGCAAAAAACACAAATGCTTTGCATGTTAAATTAGAGTCTTAAGTATATTAAATAGTTTGTTGATTACACACAAAAATAAATCATTCAAAAAGAATCACAACTAATCAAAAGATTATGGTTGTATTATCTTCCTGTTGAAGGATGCAAAGATGCCTGAGTGTGATACTCTATATTACTCCCATAACTTGTATTGTTCCAGATGTACTTTCTTATTGAAGAAGATTCGGGTAGATGCTTCAAAAGACTGTGTGTAATCTGAAACAAAAAAATGCTGAGTAGCTTTGGCAGTACTGGCAGATAGTAAGTTTTCTGTACGCAGAGATTCTTTTACAGCTTCTGCTACAATTTCTGACGTATCAATGATTTGTATACTATTCTTGTAAAACTGCTCTATTTCTTTTTTTATAAGAGGATAATGGGTACAACCTAGTATCAGAGCCTGAATATCATTCAGGTGTGAATCCTGCAGATATTTTTCAATGACACTGTAACTAATGGTGTTATTGAAAAAACCTTCCTCTATCATGGGAGCCAGTAAAGGAGTAGCCAGGGACTTGAGAGTTACCTTCTTTTTCAGTGCCTTGATCTTCTTTTCGTATACTTTTGAAAATACTGTTTGTTTGGTACCAATCAAACCAATGGTCTGACTAGCAAACTGCTGACCTGCATATTGCACAACCGGATCGATTACATTTAGTACTTTAGCTTTACTGCCTACATATTCTTTGACTAATTCATACGCTGCAGCTGATGCCGAATTACAGGCAATCAATATCATTTTGCAGTTCTGTTTTAGCAGTACATCACAAATTTTTACAGAATATGCCTGTATCGCTGCTGCAGATTTATCTCCGTATGGAAGGTGGGCCGTATCACCAAAATAGACGATGGATTCATGTGGCAGTGCTTTGGTTACAGCCTGTGCTACCGTAAGTCCACCAATGCCTGAATCAAAAATGCCAATAGGGTTTTCGTTTGTCAAGGTATGAGGTATTTTAATCGCTATTACTACGAGTGTGTTCTGATTTATCCCAAGCTCTATTTTAACTGAATTTTCTTTTCTACTTCGTTAGCCTCCTCATCAAATGTTTTGGCTGTAATGGTACCATCCTGATTTTTGGTGAACAGTGGTTTCTGGTCTTCCAGTTGCCATTCGCGTATCTCAAAGTTAGCTATCTCTTTCCACTCACTATTTTTATATGTATAGATGTAGAATTGGTTTACATTGGAGTAGTCTGCATAGTCAATGATGTAGGAGAGTTCATCTGTGCCATCTCCATTCAGATCACCTTCATTGATCAGTTGCATAATACCAAACAATTGGTCGTGATCAGAAATAGGGAGATCTTTGATTGCAGCATTGGTAGATGATAAATACACTTTAGGATGTCTGCTGATGACGAGACCTACAAGGCTGTCAAATTCGATCTCAGGATAATTTTTGCTTAGCTCTTGTCCTGTAGTGCGACTTACATAATGCTCCTGAAGTTTTTCTTTTGTGCCGTCTCCATCAAAATCGCCGTCTAGCTCGGCACGATATCCCAAACTTTTGTCGGTTTCTGATTTTGCAGGTGTTGAAGATACTGTATCTATTGATGTGATTATGGTATCCTGCGTAGTTGAGTTATCTTCGGTTGTTTGAGTAGATGAGGTACAGGCTGTGCCCAGTATCCATAGCCAGAGTATATATTTTTTCATAAATGATGAAATCCTGAATATTTTCTGGCTGCAAGTTACAGGATTACATAATATCAGAATATGTCCTGTAAACTTTTCCGGATAAAATTATCTAAGAAGGAAAACAGGAGATGAGGAGACGTTAATAAATGCCAGGGCTTTGCTGAGGTGTAACCAGCCATTTTTCGTAGTCTTCTATAGTGTCGATGTCTATGCCTCCTTTGGGAAAAGATACAAACTGAAGTAATTCCTGATAATCCGGAATAATGGAGCGAGCACCTTTGTCTCCCTTTAAGGCAAGTAGTTTATAAAAAGTGCCATGAGCAAACAATGCCGGGACTCCTAAAACATCCTGATACGATGAAGCTACTATAGGAGCGGCGGTTTGTTCATAAATTTGAATCAATTCATTGAGTAAGGTAGGTGTAACAAAAGGTTGATCGCACAGCATAAGAACTATCGCTTCCAGATTGGGTTTCTTCTGCAACATATAGTTAACACCCATACGAATGGAAGAAGCCATTCCTTCATCCCAATTGTGATTGATAATTGTTTCAATAGGCAGAGAGGCTATTTCTGAGGAAATCTCATTGGCGTGGGCTCCCAATACAACTACGCGTTCTGTAACATCAAGGGCAAGGATCGTTTGAATGCTTCGCTCAATTAATGATTGTCCCTGAAACTGAAGAAGTTGTTTGGGTTGTCCTAATCGGGTAGAAGCGCCTGCGGCTAAAAGTAAGATTCCTATCATGATTATAATGGCTGAGAGCGATTGATCTATATAAGATAGATGGTAGCTTTATTTTCAGGAAGATATAAAAATAAATACAGATCAAAACATTTTTTGGAATTAACCATTCAGAATTCTTTCATGGATCGGTCCTTGTTTAAAACGAAGGGGAGTACCTGACTTATTATGGAAGTGTGCCTGTATTTCTGATACAATTGCTAACGCTATCTCATCGGGTGTCTCTGCGCCTATCTCAAGCCCTATCGGACTATGAACTTCTGTGAGTCGATTGTCATCAAATGTTTTGTCTGACTCTTCCCACTCTCCAAGCATTTTTTCATATCGTTTGCGTGGTCCTAACATCCCTATGTAACCTACATCCGATATAAGTAACTGTTCCAGAATAGCTTTGTCGTACTTATATCCATGAGACATCAATACAGCTGCTGTGCGTTCTGTAAAAGATAACTTAGACAGAATATTATTTCTGTCAACAAGTAAAACTGCATCAGCACCTGGAAAACGTTTGGGGGCTACATGGGCAATACAGTCTTCTGTAACAGTGACATGCCATCCCAGTACTTTTGCCATTTCTACCAGTGGAGGAACGTCATATCCACCCCCAAAGATGATCAGCTGAATTTCGGGCTGTATGGATTCGATAAATACCTCAATTGTGTCAGATACGTAAGTAAGTAACTGTGATTTTCCGGATTGCCAGGTTTGATTCATCGCCTGACGAAGTTGTTCCTCTTCCGGGAAGTTAATAAAGCCTGGGTCAGCATCAGAGTCTGTTAGAATAAGGTGCCGAATACCCGTATAGGATTCTGGAGCTTTGACTACCTTGATTTCGATAAATGCAGCTCGGTTTGTCGTACATTGTTTCCAGAAATAGAGAGAGTGGTCCTGAAAGTAATCTGGGTCAATAGGTTCGATAAATACATCAATGATACCATTGCAACCTAAACCCACACCCAGGCTATTTGCATCGTCATTCATGGTATCATAGGTAACCATCATCGGTTTACCATCCAGCATAACCTGACGGGCTTTGCGGAGTGCATCTCCTTCCAGACAGCCTCCACTAATGGCACCAACCCATCGTCCATCGTCTGTGATTAACATTTTTGCACCTGGCCGACGATAAGAAGACCCTTCTACCCGAACTACAGTGGCCAGAGCTACTTTACGTTGTGAAAAATCAATTTGCTGATAAAGCTCTATAATTTTGCGAATTTCTTTCATGTACAGGCTATAAGAACAGTATAGATACAAAATCAATGCCTTCTGGTGGCGTTCGGAAAAGTTAGAACTTTTTATTGAATTCTTGTAGATAAAAGGGGATATGTGCTATGTATAAAGGATGACTGGTGTTAAAAAATTGACAGGTGACAGTTTTTATCCTATAAGGCTATTTCTTTTTCCGTTCCACCCGATACATAGTTCCCTGTTCGTTGCTAATGATAAAATCAGTATCATTAATGTAGGTAAGTGCTTCAGCCTGGCTTCTGGCTAGTTTAATACATTCATAAGGCTCCTGAAAGAAGTTATTCGGGTTTTTAATGTTAAAAACAAATACCTTTCCATAAGTTAATAATGCCATCTGAGTACCGGAAGGGTTCATATCTGCCGCCGTTACCATACTTTTTATTTTGACAGTGCTCCGTATCCTGGCAATATGATTTCCTGCTGTAGCAGGTAATACATACATTTTCTCAATTCTATTTCCTCTGTTTTTGGAGAAAAGATACAGGCTGTCTGCATGCCAGAAAAAGGCTTCGCAATCAAAGTTCCGATCTTCTGGAGCAGGCGGGAACGCTGTTTGATCTTCATAGGAGAAGCGAATACTGTCTATTTTTTCCGGATGTCGTGGGTTTACTTTAAAGATGGCCAGGTTTTTCCGTCGATTGTTGTTGTTACCAAAATCGCCAATATAAATATTGCCTTGAGTGTCATTTGTTATGTCTTCCCAATCATGATTATGAATGCCTTGCAACCGGATTTTCTGCAGAAGTTTACCCTTGTCTGTGACTTGAAAAATATCAGCAGGAGAACCACCATCATTATGTGTCCAGAGTACTGTAGGAATACTATCGGTGGCAAGTCCGGAACTTTCGCTGATTATTTCAGGAAGCTGGCCTATTTTTGTAACTTTATAATTACGGGTGCCAGTTTCAAAGCCACTCTCGCGCTTTTCATAGTGACAGTTACAAAGTAAAACTTTAAGGGACAATAAGAGTGAAATAACTTTATATTTCAGCATTTTCTCAGATTTAAAACTCACTTGCAGAAATGATTAAATTTTTCAATAAAAGAGATAATAAGAATCGGGTATTTTTTATTTTACACCTATTCCAAACAGTTTCTGCTGTATTTATCAAAGCGAATTAACAACTTTGCATTTAACTTTTTATTGTCTGTCTGAACAATTTTTATGGAGAACCCTCGCGCAGTGCAGCTTCCAATCTATGCTAAGATTACTTTTATACTCATTAGCATTGCCTTATTGTGGATTTTTTTGGTCCAAATGGCAGGAATGCTGATTCCAATTTGCTTCTCACTTTTATTTGCTTTACTGCTTCATCCCTTATGTGTCCGGCTGGAAACCTGGAGGGTGCCACGTGTACTGGCAATTACACTGTGTTTGATTTTACTGGTGATTGTGGTAGTTGGAATACTCATGGGCATAGTAGTTCAGCTTACAGATTTTGCGGATATCTTACCTGATCTGCAAAAGAAGTTTCTCAAACTTTTTAATGATGCGCAAATCTGGGTACGTACAGAATTTGGTGTTCGAAAAAAAGAACAGGCCGACTGGCTTGAAAAAAATGCCCAGATGCTCACCGATTCCAGCGGACAAATTGTAGGAAACCTTTTATCTGTTGTGTCCAATGCCTTTACTAATCTGGGACTGGTGCCTGTATATATTTTCTTTCTATTATACTATAGAAACTTTCTCAGAAAGTTTCTGGATCGTCTTTTTTCGTCTGCTTCAGAAACGCATATTCTGTATATACTCATCAAGGTGCGTGATGTGGTGCGTAACTATCTGGTAGGGTTAGTGTTTGTGATGTCTATCATTGCTACCTTGAATACCCTGGGATTATTAATTCTGGGTATACAACACGCCTTGTTTTTCGGTATTCTGGCAGCTCTTCTTAATGTGATTCCTTATATAGGTATTGTGATAGGTTCGATATTACCTATATTAATGGCAATTCTAACCAAAGACTCTCTCTGGTATGCTGTAGGTGTATCTGCTGTCTTTACCGTTGTGCAGTTTCTGGAAGGTAATTTTATTACTCCCCGTATTGTTGGTTCGAAGGTAAGTGTTAACTCCCTGGCAACTGTCATTGCATTGATCATGGGCGGATTATTATGGGGGGCTCCCGGAATGATTCTGGCTATTCCGTTTACAGCTATGTTTAAGGTTGTTTTTGACAATATTCCAGGTATGGAAGCATGGGGATTCTTGTTGGGCGAAGTGCCTGAAGAACACCTGAAAGTACAAACTGTAATTGTAGAAGCTGTAGAGGCAGTAAAAGAAGAAGTAGAAGAAATCGTAGAAGACGTAAAAGAGGTAGTTTCCCCTGACCCGAAGAAAGACACTAAGTAGGATTGATAAGCTCAGGAGTTAAAGATATTTGAAATAAAGTCCCTATACTAACTTTTGTGATTGTGTAGGAACTTTATTTTTTAGTATGGTTTAAAATCCTACTCCTTTTGTTTTTGTTTTAATCCGACACAAATACATATCAGCTGTGATGTAGAGTGTAGAGCCATCATCACCAAAGGCACAGTTAGCGGTGGCTTCACCTGTATCAATGCGTCCCAGCAATGTACCTTCAGGGCTCAGTACCATTACTCCTCCTGGGCCTGTAGCAAATAGATTCCCATTTCTGTCTACTTTTAACCCATCCGGAAGACCTTTCATGGTACTAACATTGGCTGTGGCATCAAAGAATAGTTTGCCTTTACCCAGATTGCCGTCTTTAAGGACAGGATAGGCCATAATAATAGCTTTTTGTGGATCAGACTGAGCTACATATAATATCTTTTCATCAGGTGAGAAAGCAAGGCCGTTAGGTCGGGTCAGATCAGAAATCAATAAACTTATCTTTCCATCTGGTGAGATTCTGTATACACCACAGATAGATGTCTCACGCGATGGGTCATTTTCCTGATGAGGCAATCCATAGGGAGGATCTGTAAAGTAATAGCTACCATCTGACTTCTGGACTACGTCATTGGGACTATTAAATCGTTTATCCTGGTAATTATCAGCTAATGTGCGTTTGCCTCCACCAGAAAGAGGCATGAGAGAAACCCGTCGGTCTCCATGTTCACACGCAATAAGTTCTCCTTTTTGATTGATGGTCATTCCATTGCTGCCAGGTTCATTACTGTATCTGCCTGCTCCTGTATAGCCAGACGGTTTCAGAAAAGAAGTAATTCCTTCCGCTTCTTTCCATTTGAAGAGTGTATTGGGTGGGATGTCATTAAATAATAGGTAATTCCCTTCTTTTACCCAGACAGGGCCTTCTGTCCAGACAAATCCGGAAGCCAGTACTTCTATTTTTGCTTCTTTGTCAAGCAGATTGTCAAGTTTGGGGTCTATGCGTACTACTTTGCCAATGGTTGGATAATTTGTTTGGGAGAGAGCTGAACCAGCAAGTAGTACACCTGTAACAACAGATAAGAGTTTTTTGAATGGGTACATGGCGGCAGTTGTATAAAATTCAAAAACAAAGTGTTGTAAAGGTATTATTGTGGATTCTGTTTTTTAGGTAGTTTTTCCGCCTCAAACATTTTTTTGATATCAGACAGCCCAATAGAACTTGACGTTTTGAATATTAAGACCAGAACTATATCAATAAATCCTATCCCTATAGCTGCTTTCCAGCCTTCTCCACCATTTTTGATGGCAGATATGGTAGCAGCCATAAAAAGAAAAGTCGAACCAAAGAAGAATAAATAAAATAAAATCTTGGCAATTGGCTGAAATTCAACAGTAAGAATAATCTTTGTCTGGTTTTGATATTCTTGTATTTTTCCTGAAAATACCAAAAGCGGCTGATTTCTTCCCCTACTTACTGCTTGCATATAGAAACCATTGGTATAAAACTCACCTTCATAGTCTTCTTGTATGGTATATGCTAGATGGGTAAACATGGATGGCGTTGGAGCAGTAGTCTTGTCATAAAATCGCTTCTCCATTTCTTCAGGAGATAACTTTGTATAAAGGATATGCCTCTCATAAGGAATAAGGAAATAATCTATACGTGATTTAGTGTTCCAGAACATGTTATTTAATCTGCAAAGTGCATAATCTTTACTTCCGGATAGGCTTGGGAAAAAACAGAAATACCTTCATTAAACAGGTGCTCATTCTGGTGAAATTCATCCAGATAGTATTCAATCATAGCACCAAACATATCTATGATGCTGATTTTCATAGAGTAGGTGATTCCTTCGTAGCTATCTTTTTTTCCTTTTCTGTAAAGCTGAATGGTCTTTACAGCATGTGTACTTTGGTGCAGAACTTCTTTAATACGATTGATGTTGGTGGATATCTGCCGGGTTTTAAATAGCAGAAAGCCTATAAAGACCATATCCAGTACTATAGCAATAAAGAGATGGGGGGTAGATAATGCATTATCCAGGCCTTTAGCAAGGATGATTCCAGTTGCAAGTAAAGAGGCAATCACTGCCAGACTAAGTAAGATCATTACCTTACGTCTGGTTTGGAGATGGTATTTTTCAAAAAAAGCAAAGAGTTCCTGTTTCATGTAACAATTGTAGTTGGTTTGTATACTTTACAGACCTACTGATGCGATTGACAACATCAGTAGGTTAGAGATACTATCAAATAATCAGGATTTTTCAGCACCAGCCTGTACTTTTTTCCATACACGCCATACATTCTGATACATAATTTTAGCAATATCTTTTTCTGTGTAACCTCGTTTGAGCAACACATAAATCAGGTTAGGATACTGGGATACATCTTTCAGGCCTGTCGGAAGTGAATCACCGACACCATCATAGTCAGAACCAATACCTACATAATCCACACCGGCTACCTTGATAACGTGTTCGATATGGTCGGCTACCTTCTCAACATCCGCATACAGCGTTGGGTTCTGTTTGCGGAATTCTTCTATTACTGGTTTGGCCGCTTCATCACTGAATTTTAGATTCTTTTCAGTCAGTATAGCCTGTAGCTTTTTGCGTTTCTCGTCTACGTCTAATCTGGCTTTTTCATCCAGAAACGAAGTGCCAAAGTTGATTTGAATCACACCACCCTTTTTAGCCAGGGCTTTGATCATGTCATCTGACATGTTTCGTTTGAAACCAGGTGTATAGAATCGACAGGAAGAGTGTGAGGCGATACAGGGTACTTTAGATAGTTCAATAGCCTGATAAAAAGAATCATCCGAAACATGTGAAATATCTACCATGATACCCACACGGTTCATTTCCTTTACTACATCCTTACCATAAGGACTTAATCCTTTCCAGGTATAGGTACTATCATACGATGAATCACAGATATGATTATCTTTACCGTGAGTAAGGGTAATGTAACGGATTCCTTTGTCATAATAATATTTCACATCTTTCAATTCCAGAATAGGAGCACCATTTTCCATACCCATTGGAAGAGAAATGAGACCTTTCTTAAAGTTTTCGTCAACTTGTTGTGGTGTACGACCTTCTGCAAATTTATCTGGATGGGCTTTGATGATAGCCTGTATCATATCAATCAATGAATCGGCCAGCACTTTTTCATTACCTGTCTTCTGGTAACTGGAAGGGATGTAGATAGACATAAAAGGGGCAGACAAACCTCCTTTTTTTGCACGTACATAGTCGAAATCCCCTTCTTTAGTTTCTATAGGGATTCCCATGTATTCACGTTCCAGTTTGAACTGCTTTACTTTCAGGCGGTAGGGGAGATCTACGTGTCCATCTGTCAAAATGTATTTGTGAGCTATCTGATCTGCTTTTTGCCGAAGTTCCTCGTCTGTTGGCTGTTTCTTTTGTGCGATGGCAGCACAGGATAAAAATAAAAGACCAAGTAAAAGGTTTTTCATCAGGATAAGGTTGTTTGGTTAGGTAAAAGGTATGGCTTGTCTCCAAAAATAGTAATTTTTGTGAAAAAACGAACTGAAATTTACTTTTCTGCGAAACAAATCATGTCCCAATTCTTATTTGCCCTATGTTTTTGAAAGTGGTTTGTAAATTTGGCAATAAAAAGTTCTTAGCCCTTTATGCATCCCAATGGTACTTTATTCCTGCCATGCGGCGAATTTCGTCAAGTGTCTCAATGAGGAGAATGGAATCTGCAAAAGTCATAATTGGACTTTCTGTAAGCCCTTTCTGAAGGCAGTCTACTACATGTTGCGCTTCATACTGATACCCGAATCCATCTATTTTCTGATTAAATAGCTCTTTCTGAGAGCTCGGAGTATCCAGATAAAACTGTAAGGTTGCTGTTGTGGCATAAAATCTGGAAGTAAGTCGGATGCGGCCTTTACTACTATGAATGACAGCCTCCGTACCTGTGAAAGAGGCCAGGGTAGAGAAAAGTTGAGAGATCGTATGATTGTCATGTAACAAGGTGATGGCACATTGTTCGTCTACGCCAGTAGGAGCAGGTGTCATAATTGCCTGGATAGACTGAGGTTTGCCTAACAGGGAGAGTGCCAGAAATACAGGATAAATGCCAATATCCAGTAGTGAACCACCACCCAGATTGGGATCAAACAGGCGCCCTTCCGGATTATAAGGAGGTAAAAATCCAAAATCGGCAATAATAGAACGAATCTCTCCGATTTGACCCTCCGCAATAAACTGATTCAGTTTTTGAAAGTGGGGGAGAAATTTGGTCCATAACGCTTCCATCAGAAAAACTTTCTTGTCCTGAGCCAGAGCAATCATTTCTTTTACCTGATGGTTATTAATCGCAAAGGGTTTTTCACAAAGTACAGCCTTACTATGATTGAGGCAGAGTAGGGTGTGTTCATAGTGATATACATGAGGTGTTGCAATGTATATCACATCCACTTCCGGATTTTGAACCAGAGCTTCATAGGAATTGTGTTTGTATTTGGCTGGAAACTCTCTTGCAAAAGCATCTGCTGTTGATTGACTACGTGAGGCGACAGCAATAAGTTGTGCATTGTTCACAAATTGCAGATCAGAGGCAAACTTGCGGGCGATTTTGCCACATCCGAGAATACCCCAGCGAATGGTGTTAGGTTGCATACCTGTAGTATAGGAAGGTTTGGAACGATAGATTGGAAAATAAAATCTGAGCTTAAAAATAGCTGCTTTAAGTTTTTCTTTTATAGAATGAGTGTTCATTAGTTAAAGACAGCTCTTAAATTAAATGTAATTGTATAGCAGCCTTGATTAACAAAGCGGTATTCTTGGCCTCAAATTTCTGCATCAGATTTCTTCGGTGGGTCTCTATTGTAAAGAGACTCAGTTGTAGTTCGTCTGCCATCTCAGGGCTTGTTTTTCCATCTGAAATCATTTGAAGAATCTGTTTTTCACGTTTGGTAAGAGGTGGGATACTTTTGAGTTGACTGGCAGACGGCTTGGCAATGATCTTCTGGATTTCTTCGCTGAAGGTAATTTGTCCATTCAAGGCTTCCATGATACAGGTTATGAGTTCAGATGCAGAGGCATTTTTTACTACATACCCACTGGCACCATGGGCAAGCATCTGCATCACCAGACTTCTGTCATTGTGGTTGCTGAAACCCAGCACATAGGTCTCTGTTGATATATTTTTGATTTCCCGACAAAGCTCAACACCACTAATATCCGGTAAGGTAATATCCAGTAAAACCAGATCAATTTTTTTGTCGGTATTTTTCAGATAAGTGATGAAATCCCCTCCCAGGTGATACTCCTGAATTTCCTGTATGGGCAGATCCCTAATCAGTATTTTTTGTAGCCCTTCAATAACTATGGGATGATCATCTATGATTGCAATGGTGAGTGATGAATTAGTATGCAACATCAAATTCAATATTTATGGTAGTGCCTTCTGACAGTGCAGAAGATATGTCTAATTTACCTTTCAGGTATTCTACTCTGTTTTGAATATTGGTAAGGCCAATTCCGGATTTCTGTCCCTTGGCAACAGGGTCAAATCCTTGTCCGTTATCTTCCAGTGTAATGAAAAATATGGATTCATTCTGGCTACATTGTACAATGATTTCAGATGCGTTGGCATGCTTAATTGAATTGGTGAGTAGTTCCTGTACAATACGATAAATATTAACCTGAGTTTCTTTGGGCAATTTCGTGTCAATGTCGAAGGCTTCAAAAGAGATCTGCGTTTTATCTGTAGTCATTGAGTCACACATATCCCGAAGAGCAGATTCCAAACCTAGCTGCAATAAGGATTCAGGCATCATATTTCGGGCTATCCGACGCAATTCATTGGTGGACACATCCAGTTGATTCAGTATCTTATCTAGTTCTGATCCTGAACGACCATCATTACCAGCAATGCGGGATAAATTTATCTTTATACCTGCCAGCATGCCTCCCAGTCCATCATGCAGATCAGTAGCTAGTCGTTTCCGTTCTTTTTCCTCACCCTGCATAAGAGCTTGTGTGAGCTGGATCTGTTGTGTTTGCTTTGTTTCTTTTAATTGTTGCTGGTAGTTTAGTTCTTTCTGTTGGGATAGTTTACGGCTGTTGCGGTATAGAACTAAAGCAAATAAGGCTGTACTAAGTAGTACCAGACTAGACGCACCCAGCAATCCTGTTAAAAGACGTTGATTCTTTGATTCGAGAGCCGATTTTTCTTTGGCAGCCTGGAGTACAGCTATTTTCTTTTCATTCTCTGCATTCTTGTACTTAGTCTCCAGTTCTACGATGTCTTTCTGAAATTTAGTCTCATAGAGGCTGTCACTAAGGATAATGTATTGTTTTGCCCATTGATAGGCCTTTTGGGTGTCATTTAGTTGGGCATAGGTAGTGTACATTTCTTTATAGTACAGTTTTCTGTCCTGAATAAGCAATGCAGGGTTTTCTATTAGTTCATTCAATACAAGAACCGCTTTTTTATATTCCTTCTGATTGGACAAAGCTTTGTATTTTGCATGAAAAAGCCGGTTGAGTGCATGTACTGCTGACAGATACTTTGACAGAGTAATACCTTTATCAAAACTATCGATTGCTCGCTGGTGTTGATTGAGGTGATCAAAATAGATACCTTCTGCATAATAATAGATCAGATAGAGATTGGAAGCTGGATGTTGTGTCAAGATAGCCTGTGCCTTGTCCAGTACTTCTTTAGCTGCTTTGTATTGTTTGAGGTATACATAGTTTTCACCTGCAGTGATATATGTTTCGACCAGCTCTACTTCTCGCAAAGGATTATCTGAGAATGCTTTTTCTTCTGACTGGATGGATTGTTGCAGATACGAGGCTGCCTTGTCACGCTGATCAAGATTCATAAAGATAATGCCAATGCCTTTGTAGGCTTTACCCAAGACTATTCCATCACCTGATTGCTGACTATAAGGGACAGCTTTGTTGACAAAGGCATCCATAGCCCCTTTTTCATCTCCTTTAATCTGTTGTATAATACCATAGGTATGCCATAGTACGCCTCTCAGTTTATAGGCTTCTGCATTCTTGAATGGTTGCAGCAGAGAGTCTGCCTTCCGTATATTTTTTTCGAGAGTAAAGATATCTGTAGTGGCAAACTGGGAAATTGTCTGATAATAAGAAGAGGCTGCTTTTAGAAATGGATACTTCTGACCCAAACGAGCTCCCTTCTGATAGGCATCATTAGCTTTCTGAAGATCGTTGATTCGTCTGTAAAACAGCGAAAGTCTAAAGTATGCAGCTGCCCGCATACTATCTGATTGGGCTTGCTGGGTTTGTTGTTCCAACTGAGAGATATAGGCTTTTTCATCACCCAATGAATAAACTACCTGAGAAAAGACCTGAACAGGTATAATACTATATATAACAAGAAGGAAAAGCTTTTTAAACATAATCAAAACAAGTGGTTGACGTCTATTGCTTACTCATAGTCATTGAGTAAACTGCATACTTAAACACATAAAAGTAGCTAACCGATTCGGAAAATGTAGTTGAACTTTAGAAAAAATACCAGGAAACCAGTAGAAAAAAAACGCATTTTCATGGTATTGACACCCTGTAGAACCCTCTCTAATTTTGTACATATCAATATGTCGTGAAATATCACGATTGCAAACTCCTCAAATTATGTGTTGCAAAATGAGCACACAAACTATACAGAATACTCTTTTTTCAATCCATTAGTACAAACCATTTATATGAAAACGAGCACTTTTAGATTATTTCTTTTTGTTTTAGCTATCTCATTCTCTGCCTGTAAAAAGAATAGTAATGATCCTGCTCCCGGCAATTCGAGCTTAGGTACTTTTGTAGGAAACATACAGGTCGTAGATGACCCCCAAACTCAGTTAGGATATATTTATAATGCCGAAGTATCTGTATCGACCAGCGGATCTGATGCTACTGTGAAGATTATTGGAGATCCGGGATTTGAACGGGAGTATACCGGAAAGGTGACAACTCGCCAAGATGGGTTATATGATATAACATTAAGCAAACAGACTAAACCTGCAGAGAAAGTTGCAGGCGAACGGGTAGTTATTATAAACAATAAACTGACTATTTCGCTGGATGTGGCCAATGATAATGTGACTGTTAGAAAAAATACGACTACCAATGAAACACTACAGATCACAGGTAAAATAAGCATGATCGGTACGGATATGTTGATTAAGTAAACCTTACCTGTTTTTGCTATGAAATTTTTCTGTGTGTTTATTTGGGGATGCATCCTGATTATGGGATGTAACCCGGTAGATAGAGCTAATCGGATTGCCAATAAAAACAAGGTCAATGTTATTTATCCTTCTGGACCTTTTGATAGCTTACAGGCCAAATCTGCTTTAGCCATTGGGAAGTCTATTATTCAGGGAGTGGCCTTTACCAAGCCTAAAACTAATCTTGGTTATAAGGCTCCCTTGGCAAAAAGAATATATGGGGCTAATATTCGGGTAGTCTTATATCCGGTAACTCCTTATTTTGAGGAGTGGTATAACTTACGCAACAAGAAAGAAGGAAAGAAAACCCGTGTATACCTTTCGGATGCTGCTGCCAGATATGGTTTGGCTACCAATACAGATGAATACGGACGGTTTACATTTAAGCAGATGAAACCTGGGAAATATTTTATTCAGGCTATTCTGGACTGGCATCATACAACCAGTGCCAATGTATATCAGGGATCGGGATATGATGGGTATGGACGGACGGATTATTATACAAGACAATACTATAATGTAGAGCATTCTGACCGACTTGAAAAGTTTATCACTATAGAAAATGAAGGTGAAACTGTAAAAGTTTCATTGAAATAGGCCAGAGCAGTGTTTTAAACGATTTTCTCTTCTATTTTTCCATTGGTGAGAAGTAGAAGAGAAAATCGTTTTTTGTTGCGGTATTTTATTAGAAATCTTATTTGCTTTGTGGTGTAGGATATACTGATGTGTATTGGCCCATTCCTGCCATACTTTATCCAATTGCTGGACTGTTTTCTGTCAAATGCTCGCCATCTTCAGGTTGGTTTTCAGCCTCAGGTATTTTGCTGATTTCTGCCTGATGATTATAATATCCTGTTAACAGAGAGGCATGGTAGGACAACAATGGGAAGTATTGTAAAACTGTGTAAAGCATACTCTATTATTGGCCAGGTAGCAATAGTGGGTGTTTTAGCATCTATAACAGCCTACAGCGGAGAAGCTCAGATCATCTTACAAAGGAAGTTGCGACAGGTACACCTTTAACCAGCGTCTGATATACAACGCAGTATCTTTCTGTTAATTTCTCAAGACTTTGCAGCTGCTCTATAGATAGTTCAGCATCTAGTTCAAAAGAAAGACGAATAGCCTTAAATCCTACAGATGCTTCTTTGGACACGCCCAGTGTACCACGAAAATCCAGATCTCCTTCTGCTTTAATTGCGCCTCCTTTTATCTCGACACCAATGGCTGTTGCTACTGCCCGAAGAGTTACTCCTGCACAGGCAACCAATGCCTCCAGCAACATATCTCCCGAACAGGCCAGCAAACCAGTTCCACCTGTGGCCGGATGAAGGCCTGCTTCAACTAAGGCTTTACCTGTCTCTACTTTACATGAAATACCTTCACCAATTATACCTTGGGCTTTGAGGGTAATCATCGCTACATCGGGTTGTTCTCTGTATTTTTCTTTTAAAGGAGCCTGCAGATTTTTAAGTTCTTCAGAAGTCATATAATCAAATGGTTAAAGTGATGGTTGTCATCAGTTATGGGAGTACCACGTTTGTTAAAACAAGGTAGCACATTTTTATAAAAAAAGAATTTTGTTGAGAGACAGGGTGGAATTTTCCATATATAGTGAAAAAACAAAACCATACAAACAGAGCCTTAAAAGCATAGATTGTATGGTTTTATAATGTCTTTTATCCTAAAAAAGATGAGGGAAAATCTTAAAAATCACCTCCTGCTCCACCACCACCAAATTTACCACCACCAAAAGATAAATCATTCTCAGGGGTTTGTGCATGTCCAAATGTTTGGGCAACAACCAGCGCCTCCGCTTCCAGAAAAACAGGTTTATTTGTATCTTCCGGTTCATAGGTAAAACCCGGAATCCCTTTTTTCAGATATTGAATGGCTACATAGGCTAGTACAAATAGAAACCCACCTGCCAGACTAGCTGCATAAGGAAGAGGCATTACGTGAAAATAGGTGCGGAAAGTGAATACTGCAAAGGCAACACAACCTAATCCTATCCAAAGCATACCACGATCTTTATTTTTCAAACCCAGATACATATAGCCAAGTGGCACTGATAGGGTGAAAGTCCAGAAGAACCAACCCATTGGAACAACTGGCAATCCAAAAAGCTCTTCAGCACTTTCCTGAATAAACAGGAAGTTGCCACTCAGATAGAATGTAATCAGACTCACTATTTCCACTATCTGAAAATTGCCAGACCAATATCTCAGATGATGCAACTTCTGATACTTTCTTACTAAAAAGTAGGCAGTAAGTGAAAATCCTATTCCTGTAAATGGTAAAAGATACAATGCTAATCCGGGTATCTTATTGACAATAAGCAACACAATGGTTAGCAGACAACCATAGGCTAACAGGGTGAGAATCCGATCTATATAACGGACTGCTCCAATTATAAGAAACGGCAGACCTATACAAAAGTAGGGGATAGGATCATCTATATATGGAGATAGTAAGCACATTCCTGCAATTATTTCTCCTACAGTTGTGTACAGTAATATATCATCTATACCACTGGCATAATGATGACGTCTTTTAATGAATGATTCTAGAATAAAGAAGCATCCCATACTCTGTATGAGATAAAAAAATCCTACAATACCAAACATCTCATCACCGCCGGTTGCCAAACCTACTACTACCCAGAAAAATAATTGAGCAGCTCCCAGCAAAATGGCAGCGAAGAAGCCAAGACCAATACGAATAAAGGCATTGGGAGTGTAGAAACTTGCTGGATAGTGTTGCTGAATGAGGAAAGATTGTTCCTGTGTAATCAGATTCTTTTTAAACCAATTTTTGATTTGTTCCTGTATCTGGGTATTATCCAGCCATTGAGGGTTATAGGCAAGCATATTTTTTTGTAGCAAAGTCTGGTTGAATTAAAAAAGATAGTGTAAACCTGTGGTTTTATTGCTCTGTGTTTTTAATACGCAAAATGGTTTTATACTTAAGTAGAAAAACAATGATAGCGGCACACGAACTCATAAAATAGAGTGTATAGAAGTATACAAGTGCTTCGCCCATTGTATAGTCCCTATCAATCTGAAAGACCAGATAGGTAAGAGCAATGTATCCATATATCAAGGCTACTACCATAAAATAGAGAGACGTACGGTTGCGGGCGTACCAGATAAAAAAAGCAATAGTCAGAATAAGCAGAGGTAAAAATACTGCCCAGATTTTCAGAATCATCAAGCCACTCAGACTGGCAATAAAGAGTATATGAATACCAAAGTTAAGATAAGTAAAAGCAAAATGTTTTTTTCGGTCTTGCTGTTCACTGAAAAAGGCAAGAGCACAAAGTATAACACCCAGGAGTACACCTGTCCATACAAGTTTAGAATCGCCAAAATCATTGCTGCTGAGAATATCAGCAGGAGTTACAGCAACACCCAGCCAGGATGCCAATGCTGTAATCGCAAGTGACAACGCCCCTCTGTGATCAAAAAAGTAAGCTACTCCAAAAAAGAATGTCATTGGAATAAAAGTAGCCAGACCATAGCGTGTACCAAAAATCTCATATTGATATTGTAGGTATCCTTCCAGAATCACAAACATTAAACAACCCAGCAATAGTACATAGTCGTAATAAGGAGAAGCACTTTCTGTCTGCTGCCATGAAAACGGGACCCTGCTACGATACGTGTAGGCAAAACAGGCTATACAGATAGCTGCTATACCTCCAATAATAACTCCATGACCAATACTATCTATATTATCATAAATAAGCCATCCCAGCCCCAGATTCAATAAAATAACACCCAGGTACAATACAGTTTTCAGTTCCCAATGTAGAGAAAATGGCTTGCTGGTTTCATAGGATTCGATCTGTTTACTTTGTGTCTCAGAAATTAATCCCTTGGTACTAAGTTCATTCAGAATGTGTTTGTGCATGAAAGCGAAAGTACAGTGTCTGTAGCAGGAATGCAATAAGGTGTTGAGTATTACTCACCTATGTAATATAATCTGTACTTGTATGAGATTAATGGTGAAAAGTAACCTTTACAGAAAAATGGCTAAATGTCATTGTTTCGTATAAAAAAAGGTATGATAATTGCTTTTGGTCAATCACAAATTTCCCATGTTGTAAAAATCTGTAATTATACTGCAATTTATGTTAACTGTATACTCCAATGAAATCACTGAAACCACTTCTGCTTGCCACACTAGTGTTGTGGACATGTGTAGGATATGGTCAAATCGACAAAATTAAAAAAGCTTCACATTCCCATTCTCCCAGCAGTGGGAAAAGTTCATCTGGCGACAATGGTCGTAGTGGAAACAATAGTGCGTTTGCTCTCTGGGCATTTTGGCAGGCTGGGAAAGGAATGATACTCTGGCAGATGTATCAGCTAAATCAAAAAGATACGATTCCTTCTATCATTTCGTTGGACGTAATGCCTCAGGTAGGTATCCAGCCACCTGATAACTACTGGCTTCTACCACGTATTAGAGGTAACTGGGGCTTATTCTCTATGGACTTTCGGTACAACTTCCTGATGGAAGATGATGCGCTGGAAGGGAAGATTAAGTCGTTGGGTACATTTGACTGGCAGATTGTTCAGCTAAATTTTGTAAATACACGTCCTGTTACAGTCCGGGCTGGCTTTGGAACCATGATAGAAAATTTTGGTGATCACAATGCCTATTTTGAATGGACGCTGGGTGGTGATCTGCGATTGAAAGAAGGTAAATTGGGTGGTGGCCTGGAGTATCGCGCTACGGAATCTCATTTTGGTATCATGCCTCGTCGGGAAATCAACGCCCGAGTGGAATATCAACTATTTCAGTGGCATCGATTGAAAGGGTATGGCACCCTTGGCGGAATATTTCAACGCTATTACAGTGATATAAATGTTTGGGGGATGCAGACAGGTTTTATCTTTCGTCTGCAATGAGTTAGTTTTTTGGATAATCTGTACGGAAAATGATCCCGCAATTTTCTCTTTTTGCTGCAAAGCTTTGTGAAAAAATGCAGACCTTTGTAGCAAACGAATAACGTGTATGTCAGAGAAGTTAACTACGGATGCTTTACAGTTTCTGCTTACAGAAACAATTTATATTATTCCAGAAGATTTGAGGAGTGTTTCGGTTGTGGCAGAACCTGAACCAGAAATATCACAGCCTCAAATTCCTAAATATGAGACACAGAGTAAAACCATTGAAATTCCAAAAATCCCAGTAATTACTTCTCCTCCTTTGCCTAAGAATCGGAACCAGGTTGTAATTATCTACAACAATATACAAGGCAATTTTCTGATTCCTGAAGACAAAGACTTGTTAAGCAAAATTCTATCATCTGTTAAACTTCGTCTGGAAGATGTAGATCTGGTAAATGCCAACACTCAACGTGATACCTTAATTGAAATCTTGAAAGACAAGGTGGTCAATCAAATCATTAGCTTTGGGATAGAGTTTCGGGAGTTGGATATTCAGATTCCACTGGAAGCATACAAGACTGCTTCTGTGGAAGGTGTAGATATTTTGTTGGTAGACAGCTTATTTGAACTACAACTCAATACTGAGAAAAAGAAATTGCTCTGGAAGTGTTTGCAGACTATGTTTTTACAGAAGAAATAAAATATTTTGAGAAAAGATGTGAATGACTTCAAAAAGAATTAGCCAGAAAATTCATTCGGCTAATTCTTTTTGACCCTATCCGTTTAATAAATAAATGAGATGAAGGTAAACCATTGAGTATAGAATAGAGAGGTGATTTGTTTTTAACAATAAACTCTACTTCAATAGTTTTGTTAATGTATAATGCGTTGATTACTAGTGTGCTAGTTGTGTATTTTTTTGAGCCAAAAAAAGTAATTAAGGACTTTTGAAATAAAGTGGTTTATTTCCTGTTAAGAATAACTATGGACAAGAATGCTACAAATCCGGCAATGAGATATTGAATGACAGAGATTTTGTACCAGGGAAGTGGTAAAGAAGTATCATCCCATATAGTTTCAATCGTACTCGTATTATCACAAATAGGTGTAGTATACATAGGATTTATTACAACAGTATTAGGTGGCATATAATAAATCCATAATCCTTTCTTATAAAGGATATACATATTAATTTTTTCCATTTTACAGATACTTATTGCTTTTACAAGTGTCCAGTAGCTGGCTGTATCTGAAAAAAGAATGTGTATACCGTACATGCAGTTCTGCAACCTGACAATTTCTCTAATTCGCAACTGTGCATAATTGAGTTTTATCAGATCAGTTTCCTGCTCTCCTGTAATTGAAATATCAAGATAATTACGTTCACTTGGGAAATCAGGAATAAACCTAAATGCCTCTCTATTTAGATAGGGATGTTTGGCTAGGACGGATATTACTCGCTGATTTTGTCTCTGCTTTTCATGAAAATATATCTTCCCTAATAAGAATGGTAATACAAGCAGACTTATCAACCCGGGAACGTAATAGATTCTTTTATGGTTAGCATGTAAGAGATGCATGTGAGTTGGATTTTACATATAGATGCGGGTGGAATAAAATTTCCATATTCGTGAATTCAAATATTTCACTATCTTTGCAAAAAAGTTCTTAGAATCCATCAGATAGCGGGAAATATTGGATTTTTCTCCGAAATGTTTGGCTGTCAGATGGGTTTCATGTTTTCTGAACCATGATTCAGGTGATTTTTGGATGGCCACGATTTTGACTTTTAATCCCATGCTTTCCTTTAATCAAGCATCTAGCGGTAAAAATCACATATCATGGCATTCTTAATCCAATTAATCAAAAGTTTAAAATGCAAAAAATTAAATTCTCAGAATTACCCCTCTCCGAAGAAATCCAACGTGCTGTTACTGACATGGGCTTTGAGGAAGCGTCGCCCATTCAATCCGAAGCCATTCCTGTTGCCTTAGAAGGCCGTGATGTTATTGGTCTGGCACAAACAGGAACCGGAAAAACAGCTGCATTTGGAATTCCTGCACTGGAGCAGATCGATGGCAGCAAAAGAAATACACAGGCATTGATTCTTTGTCCCACCCGTGAATTGGCTGTGCAGGTGACTGAAGAGTTAAAACGTCTTTCCAAGTATCTGAATATTCGATGTGTGACTGTATATGGTGGAGATCCTATTGACCGTCAGATTCGTGCTTTACGTGAAGGTGCTCAGGTAGTAGTAGGTACTCCTGGTCGTGTAATTGATCACTTAGAGCGTAAAACGTTGAAGCTGGATAATGTAAAGATTGCCATTCTGGATGAAGCAGATGAAATGCTGGACATGGGATTCCGGGACGATATCGAGGGTATCCTGGAGCAACTACCAGAAGAACGCCAGACATTATTGTTCTCAGCTACTATGTCTAAAGAGATCATGCAACTGACCAAACGTTTTCAGCATGATCCAGCTATTGTAAAAGTGGTGCGTAATGAGTTAACTGCCGAAAATATTGAGCAGTTGTTCTTTGAAATCAAAGCTAAGGCTAAAATCGAAGTAATGTGTCGCCTCATTGATCTGTATCAGTTACAACAGATTGTTGTTTTCTGTAACATGAAAAGTAAGGTTGATGAAGTCGTAGAAGAACTGATTCGTAGAGATTATGGTGCAGAAGGATTACATGGGGATATGCGCCAGCAGGCCCGTAATCAGGTAATGACCAAGTTCCGTGCAGGAAATGCTACTATTCTGGTTGCAACTGATGTAGCTGCCCGCGGTATTGATGTGTCAGGTGTAGATGCCGTATTTAACTACGATATTCCTTTAGACCCAGAATATTATGTACACCGTATTGGTCGTACAGGTCGTGCCGGGAAGTCTGGTAAAGCCTTCACTTTTGTGGTAGGAAAAGAGTTTTATCGTTTACGCGAAATAGAAACCTATACTAAAAAACGTATTGAACGTGGTGTAGTACCTTCTTTTGCTGACGTAGTAGGAGTGAAGAAGGCCAAATTTATCGACCGTATCAAGCAGGTAGTTGATGAAGGTGACCTAGATATATTTGCAGATATGATTGAACCATTACATCATGCAGGTATGTCAACTGAAGATATCATCAAGGCTTTGATAAAGATCAACATGGGTGCACAGAATAGTACCTATGATGATGCTGATCTGCTGGATTCTTATGAAAAGCCACGCTTCAAAGATCGTAACAGCGGACGGGATGATCGCAGAGGTGGTTTTGATCGTGACAGAGATCGTCGTAGTGGCGACAGACGTTCTGATCGAGGCAATGGAGAGCAACGTGATCGTCGTGGTAGTGGCAATAAAGATATGGTTCGTTTATTTGTCAATGTAGGAAAGATGGACAGAGTTCGTCCAAATGATATTGTAGGAGCTTTAACTGGTGAGACCGGAGTGGCTTATGATAATATTGGACAGATAGACATCTACGAAAAATATTCCTTTGTAGAAGTGAAAAAACAAGACGTTCCTAAGGTAATTAAGGGAATGGAAAATAATACAATCAAAGGTCGTCCTGTTCGGATGGAAGTGGCAGGGGGAAAGTCCTAAGCTTTGAATCTCTGATATAATATAGAAAAAGCCCCGACTAGCAATAGTCGGGGCTTTTTCTGTTATAAGAATTTATTATTTTTATTTTATTTGGCTTCTCCCAAAATATCTCCCAGTTTCGCTTCCAATGATTCACCTCTGAGGTTTTTTGCAATGATCTTTCCATTGGGATCAATAAGGTAGGTAGCAGGAATAGAACGAACCCCATAGGATTTGGCTCCTTCAGATGACCAGAACTTCAGATCTGATACATGCTTCCATGTTAACTGATCTTTCTCAATAGCTGCCAGCCAGTCTTTCTTTTCCCGATCCAGCGAAACACCAAAGATTTCAAAATTTTTATCTTTATACTTGTTGTAAATACGTACTACATTCGGATTTTCCATACGACAAGGTCCACACCAGCTTGCCCAAAAATCAATCAAAACATATTTGCCACGAAGAGATGATAATTTCAGTACATTACCATCTGTATCATTTAACGCGATTTCTGGTGCATTCTGCCCTACCTGAAGGGCTTTGCTGAATTCTTCCAGTTGAGCTGCATATCCATCTATTTCTTTGGCATACTTAGAAGTTGCCATTGATTTCTTGATGTTGGTAACAATAGGAAGCAGATATTTATATTCTTCTTCCGGATTTAAAACACCTGTATTTAATGCATACCACTGAGATAATCCCGGTTGCATCTGAGATACAATGGATTTAAACTGTTTCATATTTTCTTCACGCATGTGATTTAGCTTCTTCTCTACATTCCGACGTCCGCTTTCGCTCTTGCTGAGTGCTGCCTCCTGCATTTCTTTCTGAAGAGCACCTACCTTTTGTTGTGCCTCGTTCATCCATACAGTAACTTTTTGTAAGTCATCCATTGCAGGAGTGCCACTCATAGAAACTGCTCCAGTAGGTTTGTTCCCATCTACATTAACAGTCAGATTCTTGTTTTCAAGAACAATCAACACCTTCTGTGTATTGTAAAAGTTCAGTACATAGAAGTCTGGTTCTTTGACTGTGCCCTTGAATGTGAACATATTATTCTTATCCAGACCAGCTGAATCAACGGGAACCAGCTTGTTATCCTGAATTTTCCATAATTGTACCTTGGCTTTGCTTAATGGAAAGCTAACTTTTCCTGTAATGACATAGCCGTCTCCCTGAGGCTCATTGGCAGATACTTCATTGGCTGCATGGCCTGCACAGGCCATTACAAGCATCCAGAAGAGTGATAGAAGAGCAATTTTTTTCATGATTTTATATACTATAAACATTGACTATCGGTATATGATTAAACAGGGTTAGAGCGGACTAGAGAACATATCTACTAATTTTCAGATAATGTCTTAATTAGTAGTTGATTGGCTAGTTTAGGATCGGCTTTTCCTCCGGATTTTTTCATCACTTCACCCATAAACATTCCTACCAGATTTTTTTTTCCGTCAAATTTATACTCTTTTACTTTTTGTGGGTTTGCTGCCAGTACTTCGTTGATGATAGTTTGTAAGGCATTGTCGTCATTCTGTTTCAGCAGGTTATTTTCTTCTGCAATCTGTTGTGCCGTTTTGCCAGGCTGTTGAATCAGCAACGGAAATACCTGATGTGCAGCTATGGTATGGCTAATTTTATCTTTATCAATTAACTCAATCAAACCTGACAAAGTTTCCGGACTTATCGGAAATTGAGCTATATTCAGATGATTTTCATTTAGATACGATTTGATATGTCCCATCACCCAGTTTGACGCTGATTTGTAGTTGGTTGTATGACTACATACTTTGTCAAAATATAAAGCTACTTCTTTAGTGTCTGTTAACACTGTAGCATCATACTCAGGTAACTTATAGGTAGTAACGAATTTCTCATGCAATTCGTGTGGAAGTGCAGGCATTTGTGCCTTTATGTCTACCAGCCATTCCTCTGAAACAACGAAAGGTGCCAGATCCGGATCAGGAAAATAGCGATAGTCGTTCATAGTTTCTTTGGTACGCATGGAATATGTTCTGCCATCTGTCACATCAAATAGCCGGGTTTCCTGAATAATTTTCTCTCCATTCGCTACCGCACGCTTCTGACGTTCGATTTCCACATCAATTGCTCGTTGCACATTCCGGATGGAGTTCATGTTCTTGACCTCTACCTTTGTTCCCAATACTGTACTTCCTTTGGGCATTATCGAAATATTGGCATCACAGCGTAGGGAGCCTTCTTCCATATTCCCATCACAGATCTCCAAATAACGTACTAGTTTACGCACTTCTGTCAGATAAGCAGCAGCTTCTTCAGAGGTTTTCATTACTGGATCAGTAACAATCTCAATCAAAGCTGTACCTGCACGATTATAATCTAAGAGTGTATCTGTTTCTTCTTCAGCGTGTATCGACTTCCCTGCATCTTCTTCCAGATGTATATGGTGTAGTTGGATAAACTGTTCACCATTTTTGGTCTTGATAGTTACACCTCCGCCTACACAGATAGGGGTCTTGTCCTGTGAAATCTGATATCCTTTCGGAAGATCAGGATAAAAATAATTTTTGCGGGCAAATACATTGTATCGTGTAATTTCAGATCCACAAGCCAATCCCATCTTGATCGCAAATTCTACTGCTTTCTTGTTGAGTTTAGGCAATGTTCCAGGATAACCTAAGGTAATGACACTGATATGAGTGTTAGGGGCATCGCCAAATACAACGGCATCAGCTGCAAAAATCTTGGTGTTGGTGAGCAGTTGACAGTGTACTTCTAATCCGATGACAACTTCGTATTCCATTCAAATTGAATTGTTGAGAACTATATGCAAAAAATAACTAATCCTGCTTCTCTTATGTGACACAAAGGTAGAGAAAAAAGCACGGAAAGGTAGGCATTTTTATGGAACTTAGCTGAAAATGAAAGACAATTGTTCGAATTTGATCTTTATAAAAAACATTATTTGTAAAGAATGTATAGAACGTATATCGGATATGTTGCTTTTAACAGATCTGTATATATAAACAAAGGTTGAGTAAAGTATTATTTTATCTGTCTGGTAATGAGATGATTTTATTCCTATTTAATAGTTTAATCAATTTTTTTTCGGAATATATTGTTATATCGGAAAAAGTCGATATGTTTGTGCTATGGATTCGGTAGAAGTATTTAAAGCATTGTCCAATAAAACCCGATTGCAAATTTTGTCGTGGCTTAAAGATCCTGAAACACATTTTCCTGCGCAGGAACAATTGTCTTTAGATTGCCATGGTGTATGTGTAGGGCAGATACAGATAAAATGTGGACTGAGTCAGTCTACAGTATCCGAATATCTGTCTTTGTTACAAAGGACTGGATTGGTAACAGCTACGCGGGTAGGTCAGTGGACCTATTACAAACGCAATGAAGAGGGAATAAAGTTATTGGAGCAATTCATTCAGAATGAAATATAACTGAATGATAGATCGCTTTTTATTTAAATATAGATATCGGATTTTACCGAATTGCCGATTAGCGTTTTCCCAAGATCAAATCATTTCCACCTGCTATGATGGTATTGGTTTGTATGTAAACTCATAAGCTTAATCATGAAAAAAGATATATTGTTTCAACCATTTACGTTGAAATCATTGCATTTGAAAAATCGTATTGTCATGGCTCCCATGACACGTTCTTTTTCGCCTAACGGTATTCCTACAGAAGAGGTAGCTACTTATTACAGCAAACGTGCAGCAGCTCAGGTAGGATTAATTTTATCAGAAGGTACAGTAATTAATCGTCCTTCGTCTTCCAATGATCCAAACATCCCTCATTTTTATGGAGAGAAATCTTTAGAAGGATGGCAAAAAGTGATACAAGGTGTGCATCAGGCAGGTGGTCAGATGGGGCCACAGATATGGCATATGGGTGTGATGTATAACCATCATTCCGGATGGGTACCACCAGTACCATTTGAAGGTCCGTCTGGATTAAACAAGCCTGACTTTACCAATGGTGTGAGCATGACCGAAAAGGACATCTATGATACTATTGATGCCTTTGGTCAGGCTGCTGCCGATGCCAAACGTCTGGGATTTGACTGTGTGGAACTGCATGGCGCACACGGCTATCTGATTGATCAGTTTTTCTGGGAAGGAACCAACCTGCGCACAGATGAATTTGGTGGAAAAACAGTAGTAGAACGTAGCAAATTTGCAATTGAAGTAATAAAAGAAGTTCGTCGGCGTGTAGGCGAGGATTTCACTATTATTCTTCGTTTATCTCAATGGAAACCTCAGGATTACACCTTTAAACTGACAAGAACTCCACAAGAAATGGAAGCTTGGTTGACACCTCTTGCTGAGGCTGGAGTGGATATTTTCCATTGTTCGCAACGGCGTTTCTGGGATTCTGAATTTGATGGATCAGATTTAAACTTTGCGGGTTGGGCTAAAAAGCTAACTGGTAAAGCTACAATTACAGTAGGCTCAATCGGATTGAGTGGAGAATTTCTGGCTGCTTTCAAAGGCGAAAGTTCGCAGCCTCAGTCTATAGAACAGTTATTAGAACGTATGGACAGAGGAGAGTTTGATCTGGCCGCAGTAGGACGTTCATTACTGGCAGATCCAAATTGGGTAGAAAAGATTCGTGACGAACGTACTGCTGAACTGAAAGGTTTTACAAAAGAAGCACTGGCCGCATTACTATAAACCACTATATTTTTTTGATAAACCTCTGGATGTATGGCAATCATATATCCAGAGGTTTTTTATGATGGAAGAAGCAGTTGCTACAAGTTATAACACCCGTATTTAACCATAGTTTGAATTATTTAGTTGACTGTGAGTGTTTTAACAAAAAGTGATCAGACTTATAACACAAACAGGCTACCTATAGGGTATCCTGTTGCAGGGGATTGATCTATATACTTGTGTAGGAAATGGAATTAACTCTATTTCTGAATATCCAAAATCAGGCAATCCATTTACGCGCATCTTCTACTTTGGCGCCAAACTTTCCATCTCAACTTTCACATAGATACTGTTCTTTTTCAGTATACCGGATTGTGCAATAGACAGAGCCACTGGTTCTCTGAAAATATATGGGTTCCATAATCAGGGATAAGGTAAGGGTAAAAGATAAGTACAAAGGAGTAAGCAACTTGTTCTTGCAACTCGTGTTGTATGATATAGGTGGTTAAGGATAAAATCGGAGAATATGTCAGGCTGCTTTGTGTATGTTCAGACCTGAGATCCAGTGAATAGCATCTATACGGTTTTGGAAAAACTCTGTGATAACAGTTTTGCCTGCTTCTTCCTGTTTCTTTTCTGCGTGGTTTTGTATGTTTTTGGCTGCCACTTTATTGAATACATCTTTGCCTACTACAGTGGCTACATAGCGCAGGTTCATTTTGGTTGTGTAAACTTCTATCTGTAATTGTATCCATCGTTGCAACTCCAGAGAGAGAACTCCCATTTGGCTTGTATCTATCAGATAAGCTGTTGCCTGTTTTTGGGCTAATAGCTCTAATCCTGCCAGTGCACCTTTCTTAAATAGATCTGCCTTAACAAACTTCATATCCCATACAGCCGTAACCAGATTCAAGCTTTCGTTATAGGAAAGAGTTAGATAATCTTCTTTAAAATATTCCATAGCTTTTTATATATACTTTCATTCATAGATAACCTATTTAGGCGATAGGTAAGTGCTTGGAAACTGATAAAAGATTATTTATTATGTAATATTTCTGAGAAAAAATATAACCATGTAGGCTGGTTATATTTTGATAGCTGACAATATAAACCTGTTATTTGAATAAAAAATACGATGTGGAGACTATAAACAAGTGTAATCGCTATGAAAAGTCCTATCCAGGTTTTGCACAGGATTCGCAGCTATAGAGTTACTGTTAGTAGTTTTTTCTTCTCGTATTGGATGTAAAGATGAAAGTTTATCCTGGAAACTATATACAACATCTTGATATTGAAGAATTGCTATTAGTTAGATTTACCAATAGTAGAATCTCAAAGGTAAGCAGGCACCTTTTCAGAATTGAAAGAAATATTTTGCAATAGTGTTGCATTTTGGTTTGGATGTGTATATTTGCAACTATGTTGTACTTAGCACCACTAAACCGCCTCTTTAATGCTTAAAAAGTTACCATTTTTACTTCTTCTTGTCCTTGTTTCACAAATCGTAAATGCTCAACATGTGCTTACCGGAAAAGTTACAGACCCATCCGGAATACCACTTCCACATGCAAATATTAAGTTAAGTTCTAGTACTGCCTCAAAAGGAACACATAGTGATGCAAATGGATATTTTGAGTTTACTAACCTGCAAAGTCAAGCTTATTCCTTGATTGTTAGTTCGGTGGGGTATCAAACTGTTAAACAAACTGCAACTATTCAGCAGATAGATTTGGTAGTAAGTATTACATTAATACCACAAACAACAGAATTGCAGGGTGTTGAAATTGTCGGACGTTCCCAAAGGAATTATACCAGTGACTATAGTTTTTCAGCTACAAAGATTGCCATTAGAAATAAGGATCTCCCGCAGTCTGTATCTACAGTAACCAAGGAGTTGATCACCGACCGACAGGCATTCCAACTGGCAGATGCTGTGAAAATAGCCAGTGGAGTAATTCCTTCCAGCTTTTATAACCAATATGCAATCCGGGGGATCAGTCAGAACGAGGAAGGGCAGATTATTAATGGCATGCGTACCCGGCAGTATTATTTTTTGCAGCCTCTTACGAGCAATATTGAACGAGTAGAAGTGTTAAAAGGGCCAGCCTCAGTGACTTTTTCTAGTGTTGATCCGGGAGGAAGTATTAATATGGTTACTAAGAAGCCTCTCGCTGAAGATCGTAAAGAGATAACATTGGGTGCGGGCAGCTTTAGCACTATTCGTGGAGCACTTGACTTTACCGGCCCATTAAATGAATCTAAAACGTTGTTATATCGTCTTAACGGAGCCTACCAGGAAGCCCGTTCCTATCGTGATCTGATATCCAATAAATCTATTCTTATTTCTCCTTCATTCAGCTACATTCCCAATACAAAAACAGCCATTAACGCAGAAGTGATTTTTAGTAATTTGAATGGGAATCTGGATAGAGGACAACCCATATTCGGTGCTATAGCAGGAAAGACCAACCTAAACAGTACTCCTATCAGTTTAAATCTGGCCGCTCCTACAGACTTTTTCAAATCCAAAGAACTGATTCTGATGGGAAGCTTTGCACATAAATTCACAGAGAAACTAAGTGTGAATGTTTCCTATATGAAGCAGACCTGGACAGAAGATTTACAGGAACATCGTACAACCAATGCTTTTGCTTCGGATACAGCAGGTAACACCGTGACAAGTATGGTAAGTATGCAGTTTGTGCAGCGGAAGCAATTCTGGAGTACAGATAACCTGAATGCCTACTTTACCTATGATTTTCAGCTTGGAAAAACTTCGCACAAACTGGTAGCCGGATACGATATGCAGTACTGGTACAAGCTAAAAGGGGGAGGACAAAATGCTGCTCGTGGATTTTTACTGAAAGATGGCTCAGTGACAGGAAGTTTTATTAAAACGAATGCTGGCAATTACCAGACAATTACAGTTGGTGATAAGATATTGCCACGTCCCAATGTAAATTATTTTGACCTGAATAATCCAACCTATACTATTCGCAATCTGAATGAATACATACTTAATGCCAGGACGGCTATCCCTTCTGCATTAACTAAAACGCAGGCAGTTTATATACAGGAACAAATCCGGATAGGTAAGTTCTCTGCCTTATTGAGTTTGCGAAATGAATGGTTTGAAGATATTACCAACTACAATGCTCCCAAACAAGCATCTTTTTCCAACGCTGCTCTGATTCCCCGAATAGGTGTAACATTTGAAGCAAGTCAGAGTGTAAATGTGTATGGAACCTATCTGCAAGGGTACCAGCCTCAATCCAATACGGTTACGTTGATGCCAAGTACAGGCAGTTATACGTGGACAGATCAATCTGCTGCTCAGTTTAAGCCATTGATCAGTGATTTAAAAGAAATCGGGATGAAAGCTACCTTAGTAAAAGGCAGAATTACGATTAATTCCGCAATCTATGAGATCAATCAGAAGAATATTCTCATGAATGCCAATGATCCGAACAACCCTGATTTACTTGTGCAGAGGGGAGCTGATCGAAGTCGTGGGTTTGAAGTAGATCTTGCAGGGTATATTCGTTCTAACTGGCAGATCAATGCATCCTACAGCTTTATTGATGCCACAATTGTGATGGATCGGAATGAGGAATTGATCGGAAAGCGTAAAGAGAATACACCCAGTCACAGTGGCAATCTATGGACTCGCTATAATTTTGGTGAATCATCTGTTTTGAAAGATCTCGGCATAGGATTAGGTATGCAGGCACAAGGAAGTCGTATTCCCTGGTTCTCAAGAGATTTCGAAGTACCTGCTTTTGCTGTATTTGATGCTGCAGTTTATTATACACCTGGAAAAAGCAATATGCAAGTAGCTCTTAATTGCAATAATGTACTGGACAAAACCTATTGGATTGGAGCTCAGAATTATACTCGTTTATTTCCGGGTGCACCCAGAAACTTTATTCTGACAGCTACCTATAGATTTTAGAAGTCTGATTTATAGAAAAGCACTTAGCCTATAAATATATATTTTCATGCGCTTTTTTGTTTTAAAAATTTTGTTCCGGCAGGTTTATAGAAGTACTATCAAAAAACGAAGCACACTCTGGCTGATCGGGATTTTTAATCTGATGTTAGTGTTTGCAGTAGTGTCAGGATATCAAATACTGACAACTCAGCAACAGATAGTAGACGAATATAGCCATCAGGTGCGTCATCGCTGGGAAAAAAGTCCTGATAAGCATCCTCATCGAATGGCACATTATGGATATGTGGCTTTTCGTCAGAAGTTTCCGTTGAGCTTCTTTGACTTCGGAATGAATAGCTATGTAGGTAATGCTGTTTTTCTGGAAGCCCATAGGCAAAATACCGTTAATTTTTCAGAGGCCAGTTTGTCTAACGGATTGTTACGGTTTGGGGAGATTTCGGCTGGTTTGATTTTACAGCTTTTGCTGCCACTGGTGATTTTTTTCTGGGGATTCGATCTGATATCTGCTGAACGTGAAAATGGAACTCTCCGGATTTTACTCACGCAGGGTATCAGTTGGCCGGAATTAATTATGGGTAAATGTCTGGGACTGTTTTCTGTATCGCTGACCATCTTTGCACCTGTAGCAGTGATAAGTCTCATTTTGTTGTTTTGCAATGAGGCCATAAGCGAGAATTGGCAGGCATTGGGTTACTTTGCTATATTGGTTGTAGCCTATTTGGTGTACTTACTTATTGTTTCATTGCTGGCTGTCTTTGTTTCTGCAAAAAGCAATACTTCCAAATCTGCTCTGACTAAACTGATCGGTTTTTGGTTGTTCTTTACACTAATACTTCCAAAAATTTCACTGGTAGTAGGGCAGAGTTTGTATCCTTCGCCCTCTAAGGTTGAGTTTGATACAGCCGTAGAACAGGAACTATTGGCTCTGGGAGACAGTCATAATCCTAATGATCCTCACTTTAAAGCGTTAAAAGATTCCTTGTTACAAGCATATGGCGTAGATTCTACTCATAAGCTGCCATTCAACTATGGTGGCTATGTGATGCGGGAAGGAGAAAGACTTAGTGCCGAAACATATAAAAGACATCAGGCAAAGCTGGTAGCGATTTATCAAAAGCAACAGAATGTAGTGCGATTGACTGCTTTGTGCAATCCCTTTATGGCTATCAAAAATCTGTCAATGGCACTCTCTGGAACTGATTATGCTACTTACCATGATTTTGAAAATCAGGCTGAGGCATACCGCTATAAGTTGGCCCAGACAATGAACGAACTGCAAATCAAGCTAATCAGTAATACCACCAAAGGTTCATCAGGCAAGCAGGCTATCATTAGCCGGAAGCACTGGGCTGAGTTCCCTGATTTCAGACACCATTTCCCCGCCTTTGTCCATGTTTTTCAGCAGGAGGGACTTGCTATTATCTCTCTGATTATTTGGTTATCAGGGTTGTACTTTCTGGTAACACTATCTTCCAAGCATTTTAAAGCATTCTAATTATGACAGGGTTACTGATTAAAAACTTCGTTCGTTCAAAAGGACTAATGACAGGGATTTTGCTGTTATTTATCTCTGGCTTGATAAGTTTGAATGTAGGAAAGCATTTTCTTGAAAAGAATCAACAGATTATTCAGCAGACGGCCCACTTCCAGCAGGAAAACATAGATCGGAATGTGAAATATGTCAATAAGGAAATAGGGCTTTTATTATACTATGTTCGTTTTGGCCTGGCAAATCATACTCCCAATCTCGCAGGTCTTTCTATTGGGCAACGGGACATTAATCCGGCTGTACTAAGTGTCACTATTCGTAATCTGGAAGAACAGAAATATACTACCGATCTGATGAACCCAATGTATCAGTTGATTGGCAATCTGGATTTTAGTTTTGTGCTGATATACTTTTTTCCACTAATCATCATTGCGTTCTGCTTTAACCTGATTTCAGAAGAGAAAGAAGAAGGAACCTGGAGTCTGGTACTGAGCCAGGCAATTAGTCCATTGAAGATGTTAAGGTTAAAGCTATGTATCCGGTATGTAAGTGTGCTTACAGTGCTATTGTTATTGCTGGTTATCGCTAAATTTTATCTGGCTATTCCTGTAGATAATGCTTTTGTTGCCTTTGGCCTGACCGCTATTTTATATATAAGCTTCTGGTTTAGTATGTCCTGGTTGATTGTATCGTTTCACAGAGACTCAAGTTACAATGCTTTGTTACTACTTATTGTATGGGTAATGCTCACCATCGTAATTCCTGCTTCCGTTAATACAGTCATAGTTTATAAATATCCTGTATCTGAGGCATTTAGAGTGGTATTGGAAAGCAGGGAAGGGTATCATTCTAAATGGGATCAGCCAAAAGAACCAACGATACAAAAATTCCGGAAGCGTTATCCGCAATTTAACCAGTACAAGCATCCGGAAGGAAAAGACTATAGCTGGCTTTGGTATTATGCCATGCAACAGATGGGAGACGATGAAGCTGCTGTTCATGCAACAGATTTGAAAATAAAGCTATGGAAACGGGAGGCAGCCAGTTCGGTTATTGGTTTGTTTGTACCTACGATTCATACACAGCAAATCTGTAATCATCTGAGTCAATCAGATATGGCTAACCACTTGAACTTTATAGAAAAACTGGAAGAGTTTCATGAACAGAAACGGTTGTATTTCTATCCGAAAATCTTCACAGATTTTGCCGTTGCAGATGAAAACTGGAAAGCATTTCCGCTTGTGTATTTTCAGGATCAGGTATCTGTCAGTTGGAGTATGGTTCTGATTCCTGTGTTTAGTCTCTGTGTTGTTTGTGTGGTCTGGGCAGGAATTAATTTCAGAAGGCCATTGGAACGCAATGCGCGTTATCAGTAAATTATTCATTGTAAACAAATTATATGCTTACTGCTAAAAATCTCACTAAAAAATACGGAGACCATGTTGCTCTCCATAACTTAAATTTGACTATTGAGGCTGGCGAAATATTTGCTTTGCTGGGTCAGAACGGAGCAGGTAAAACTACTACTATCAATTGTTTTCTGGGTTTCATAGAGCCTAGTAGTGGTCAGGCAAGTATCAATGATATTTCGGTGACACAAAATACAGCTGAAACCAAAAAGTATCTGGCTTATATTCCTGAAACGGTAATCCTGTATGGCAATCTAACAGGGATTGAAAATCTTGAGTTTTTCTCTCAATTGGCCGGATTTCGTTATTCAAGAGAAGAACTATCGGGCTTTCTTTCCAAGGCAGGCTTACAAACAACAGCACATAGTCAGCGGGTAGGAGGGTATTCAAAAGGGATGAGGCAAAAGGTTGGAATTGCCATTGCGATTGCCAAAAAAGCAAAGGTATTACTACTTGATGAGCCTACCAGTGGGCTTGATCCGAAAGCTTCCAATGAATTTTCTGAAATCCTAAAAGAACTATCGCTGCGGGGAACAGCCATCCTGATGGCTACACATGATATATTCCGTGCCAAAGAAGTAGCCCATCGTATCGGAATTATGAAGGAGGGACATTTGGTTTCTGTGATTGATTCCAGAGATATCTCTGCAACCGAATTAGAGCAGTTGTATTTGCAAACGGTATAATTGGGTAATAAAATGTTTTGTTTTATCTATCTTTCTAAGACAATCATTTGCCTTATACTTGGTTTAAACAATAACATCATTTGATAATGAGACGTACATTAGTTTATACCTGCCTAAGTATGTTCTTCACTATTTTTAGCTTTCAGATCAAGGCTGGAAGTAGAGAAGATCCAGAGACATTTGATGCATTTGTTAATGCTGTACAGGAGAATCATCTCATATCCGTAAAAGCGATAAAACAGTATGTTAAACTGGATAATTCGTTCTTTAAAGGCCAAAGTATATTTAGAGGAGAGTTTGGGATGAAGGTAACAGATAATGTTTATGTTATTATACTTAAGCATTTTCAGGGGAACTATGTAAAAGATATCCTGATTACATTTAACAAGATCCATGAGCAAATTACTTACAAAAGCATTATTTCAAGTTGTAAAGAATGCAAGTCAACAGACCTGTTTGCCGATCTAAGTTTTGAAAGTGAAGAGAGAAGAAAAGTCCTGATCGAATACTATGAACCTATTTTTCAAAAGGCAAAGATTTTGGAAAGTCAACGAAAGATTAAAAAAACGGAACATTGGTATATAACAGACAAAGGCTATATTCTAAAAAGTGAGTGGTAAGCTATTTTTCAATACTACCTACAGAAAAGTAGTTTACTTATGGTTTAATCTCCAACCTACCTTTTGCAATCTGCTCTTTTATGCTGATAAAAGATGGATTGTTGCCTTCTTCCCATTTTTGACCTCTAAATATCAGTGTAAAGTACTGATAGCTATCTGATCTAATACTGATGTTTAGAGTGTCATCTTTGGAGGGTGTATAATCAAAATCAAAACAATTGCCTTCATTTAGTAGCTGTACAATCGTCTCTGCAGTAATCCCACTGCCCAGATCCTGAGTTGAACCCATGACTCTTCCAATAAGGTGTTCTTTTTTTAGCCCTACCAGACGTGACAATACCCACATATAGGTGTTTTTCGGATCTGGCGTTCCTTCAGATGTAACAATGCAGGTACAAAACTTTATTTGAGAAGTATTTTCACACATAGGATTATAGACTTTGGTGGGGTTAGTAATTTCTGCTCAGATACATGTTATCTGGATAGCTAACTGTAAACTTATAATTTTTGCAGATATACCAAAAATATAATAGAAAAGCCTATTCTAATAGAACAGCAATTTATACTACAATGATTGACTGTGTAATACTTTTTCTTTGGTAGACCTCAAGCTGCGAGTAGAGTAAACCAATATGAGAAAACCAATAAACAACACACTTGCTACAATGAATTCTAGACGACTACCTTGTTCAGATGATCTCCCAATTCATGCAACAAATAACTTCTCAGATCCCAGCCATATACAATAATATCTGATCCCCAGACAGAGAGTATAGGATTACCTGCCTGACAGGGCTCACTTACCATAAACCTGTGACTTTTCAATGGAAGTAAGGTAGGGGCTTGTTTATACCACTCTGTAAAGATGGCTTCTTTTTCTGTTTCTGATTGAGGCCTTTTTCCCCAGGATTTTATCCATACGCCATTCATACCTTTGACATCTTCCAGAACTGTTTGGTAAGGCCAGTCTAGCCTGCTCCGGATTTCCTGTTCATCTGTGAACCAGTTATAGAAGAAAGGCCGCTCTTCTGTAATCTCTTCTTCTCCATTTTCAGAAGAATCTGTATATCGGATCACTTCTTTTCTGTCAATGGTATGGAGAATCTTTAAAAACTCACGATGGTCAGGTGTAAACCGGATTGCATACTTTTTTTCAATTTCATCAATCTGAGTTTCTTCCATCCCAATCCATTTAGCACCTCGTATCCAATCTTCACAAACAAAGTCATCTGAGTTTACATCTGTATTTGCATTCCAGAATGCTTCTGTACGTTCTTTGAACCAGTATAAAAACTCTGTAATGTTTTCAGGTATCGTTTACATAGGTATATCTGTTTGATTGGTCTGCAAACTTAAGGGATGCCGTACGCAGTCTATTTGCGCAGAAATTGAATTTTTAATAAAAAACTTTTGGTGTGTATATGAGAGAAAATGCCAGCTATCATGAATAAGTTTTTATACTAATTCTATACAGTTATTTGTGTAGTCTTATTGCAAAAGATGAAAAGATGATTTAGTAGTCGTTGAAACTAAAACTACAGGGAGAGTGGAAGGTCGTAGATCTAGGATAAACTGGCATAGAATAACACTTTTTTGTAGTTTTACCAGAGTAGGTTGTTTAATAGATTTTGTACTCTATATAATTATCTTCTGCATGAAAACGCAAACGAGTACATCCACTACATATATTCCGAAAGGTATTCTGAAAGAATTTGTTGGTTCTATTGTACATCTGAACGGACTGGGTACAGGGATTGCGCTTCAGCGAGTATATCAGACAATCGTAATTAATATAGGTGCCAATTTTTTTAACTCTGATCCCTATACTACAGAACCTTCAAAAGAACATTTACCTGCTATCTGGATTAATGGAAAACATGAACATCCGTTTGCATTAGAAAATCCAGGTGTCATATCTCTATATGTAATTGGCATAAAACCCGGTATGTTGCCTTATTTTTCTCGTGTACCTGTAGTTGAAACCAACAGCCAGGCACTATGTGCTACCTATTGGGCTGAATCAGATATATTTACGTTGAGAGAACGATTGTTGGAATCTACAGATGTACAGACAGGTTTTGAATTAATAGAAGCATATTTTATTAGCAGGCTTGAAGGTAAGAATTTTCTATCGCTTCCAAAGATTCATTATTTAAGCAAAGCTATAACCAACAATACTGTAACGGAAATTTGTGCCACAATGGGTTGTACACGAAAGAAGTTAAGGGCAGATTCTATTCAATATTTTGGAGCTCCAGTCAAAAACATGCAAGGGATTATATGTTTTGGACAGCACCTGACTGCTATAGCCAGTCAGCCACATCAGTCTTTATCTTCACTACATTTGTTCTACGATCAGGCACATTTTATCAAGGATTTCAAAGTCCGAACGGGTATGACTCCAGGTCAGTATCGTTTGCTTTGCCAAAAATACTCCCAAATCCGATACAGTCCCAATTTTATTCCTCTTCCTAAGGAAACATTTTTACAATTTATTGCCAGCCATCCAGACTAACTTTGTTCAGTAATAATTACTTAAATCCTTACTGACATATGACAGAATCAACCCACCCTGTAGTATTTTTTGATATTGGTTGTAAAGACCTTAACAAAACAACTACATTCTACCAAAGCTTATTTGGCTGGACACCCTCTGGTATCCCATTGGCTAATCTAATCAACACTGGTTCTCTGGAAGGCATTCAGGGACAGATTACAGCATTGGGACACGAACCGCATAACTATGTGATTGTGTATATACAGGTAGACAATATTAGTTTACAGTTAGACAGAATTATAACTGCAGGTGGACAAAAACTGGTTGGTCCAGTAACACTCCCTAATGGAAAGCAATTTGCCTGGTTTAAAGATTTGGAGGGTACTACAATGGGTTTGGTAACAAAGGTATAGATAGTGTTTATGTGAAATATTCCATAACCTATGGATCTATAAGAACTTAATACTAATACTAAAAGCCGGCTTCTACAACACCGGCTTTTAAACTTTTAAAGATGCATAAGAAAATAATCTATTGGTCTTACTTAGATTTGGGATCGGCTTCTTTAAATAGTTGTATTTTGCTTGTTGTAGGTACTATAAAGTTTCTGAAAAAATAGCCCCAGGGCATTGCAATTACAAAAACTATAACTCCTGAAAACACCATAGTCATGTATTCTGCCGGAGAACCTGCCAGTTCATTATTTAACCACAAGGGAAAGGCTACTATAATAAGCCAAGTACTCTTGTATATAATGTCAAACAACACAATTGGTAACATTTTGAGTGGATGGAATATACCTATAAAAGACATAGAGGAATAAGCGCCCCACATACACCAGGCTGCTGCATCCACTGTATTCCACGGCCCTGTATGAGTGAAAATATATTTCCAGGAATCATAGGTCAGAAACATGAGTGTAAAAAGTAGTCTTAACAGATATATATTGATTCTGCGAACGCCTTCATACTGTTTAAAATCTCTGCTGAAAAGGGTTTGTAATAGGGTCAGTGTTTTCATATTGATTTATTTTTAAGCAAGATGCAATGTCCTGATGGTGAAAAGAAGAAATGATGACAGGCACTCTTTAACCACTGATAGAAGCCTTATATTCCATGATCAACCCGGTTTTATCCTTCTAAATAAGCTATTCGAATGTTTCGGATGATTGTCTGTCATTTTTGATTCCGAGTAGATTGTTAAATATCTACCTTTGAAGAGAATCTAAGAATAATGAATCACCTTCTAAAGAAACAAATCAGCTGGATTCTTATTACAGGAACCCTATTTACATGCTTTTACTGGTTATTTAGATTAGCTATACCTGGTGCTGCTTTTGAGTTTGCTACAAGTATTACTGCTATTATCATGAGTGGGCTGTTGTCAGGAAGGTATGTTGCACGATTAGGATATAATACTTCTCCACATACATCAAATCTTGTTTTGGTGGTTTTGATAGGGTTAGTTATTATAGGTCTTATGGGAATGGGGTGGCTTATCAGTAAAATGATTGGTAATACACAGTTCCACCACTTTTTCTTTACTATCCTACTATTGTTTCTGGTAAATGGTCTGGTTGCAGCAATCATAAGTCTAGTGCGAAACCGGATCAAAACAACTCTTCGCTTAACACAAACTGCCCTTGCTCAAAGTAAAACAGAACTGCAGTTGTTGCAGTCACAAATGAGTCCCCACTTTTTATTTAACACCCTGAATAATCTGTATGGGCTATCTCTTTCAGAACATTATAAGGTTCCAGAACTACTGTTGAAGTTGTCGGATCTGCTGAGATATTCTGTATATGAAGCAAAAGAAATATTTGTACCTCTTCAGGATGAAGTTAACTATCTTAAAAACTATATTGAATTTGAAAAAATCCGATTGGGAGACAGATTGTCTCTCACCCTTCAACTTCAGGAGGTAAATGATAAATCTGTACATATTGCCCCTCTGCTGTGGATTGTTTTTGTTGAAAATGCGAAGTTGTTTAGTAAAAGGAAAGGATTCCCGAAAAAGAGTGAATTTTGAGATGCGAACCAAAAAATATCACTCTAAATGGAAATCCTTTCGAAAGATACCATACGCACCTATATAGTTGCAAATTTA